>JALWSB010000146.1 GCA_027080345.1 Robiginitomaculum sp.
TTTCATTGCCTTCTTCAGTCAGGGTGACGGAGCGCTGTTTTTCATCCAGATCATAATCACCATCGCTGATAATTTCCATCATGGCATCAATGGTCTGGTAAAAATCGGTACGATCTTCGGTCGGTCCGGAAATGATCAGCGGCGTGCGCGCCTCATCGATCAGGATGGAGTCAACTTCATCGACAATGGCAAAATAGTGCGCGCGCTGTACCATGTCCGCCAGGTCGTATTTCATATTATCGCGCAAATAATCAAAGCCAAATTCGTTATTGGTGCCGTAAGTCACATCACAGGCGTAATTTTCTTTGCGCTGCGGGTCGGTCAGATCATTGGTGATACAGCCGGTCGTCAGACCCAAAAATCCATAAACCTTGCCCATCCATTCCGCATCACGGCTGGCCAGATAGTCATTGACCGTAACAATATGCACGCCTTTTCCCGGCAAGGCATTGAGGTAAGCAGCAAGGGTGGCGACAAGGGTTTTACCCTCGCCAGTACGCATTTCAGCAATATTACCCTCGTGCAAAACAATCCCGCCCATAAGCTGCACATCATAATGGCGCTGACCGAGTGTGCGCTTGGCCGCTTCGCGCACCGCCGCAAACGCCTCAGGCAGCAAGGCATCGAGCGTTTCGCCGGCTTTATAGCGTTCGCGAAACTGCGGCGTCAGGGCCTTGATCTGCGCATCATCCATGGCCTCATATTCGGCCTCCAGCGCATTGATCTGGTCAACGCGCGGCTGCATGCGGCGGACGAGACGCTCATTGGATGAGCCAAATATTTTTTTGACGATATTTAACATGATCTTCACTCAAAATAACATTGCCCCGACTGCGCATGCGCATTGCAACACCTTGAAGGGGACGCCCGGCTGACTTAAGGACGGTGACCGGCAGTGTCAACGATCTGCCTGTTTTGCTTTTTGGCCTGGAGGTACTGGATGTCGTTTTTACCGGTTTTTTCCAAACCCATGGCGATGGGGCTTATTGTCTTTGCCGCGCCACTGGTCTTGTTGAGCGCTTGTGGGCCGGGAACAGCGCCAAACGGCGATAGCGGACGCCATAACCGGGCCCGCAGTGGCGATGATGTGGCCGCGCGGGTTAATGGCACCACCATTTACGCCTCTGATGTCGAGCGCGAAGCGGCGGCGCAAAACATCATTCAAGTTGGCGAACCGCTCTTGAAAGGCTCCAAACAATACCGCCAGGTTCTTGACGATCTGATTGACCAGCGCCTGATGGCCCTCGAAGCGGTGCGCAAAGGTCTGGACCGCAACCCCGAAGCCAGCCGCCGCCTGCAGGCCGCCCGCGAGCGCATATTGGGTGACATCCTTCTTGAAGACACCGTATCCAAAGCGGTCACCGACAAGGCTGTGCGCCGCATGTATGACGAACAATCCCGCCTCGCCCCGCCCGGCGACGAGGTGCGCGCCCGCCATATTCTTGTGCAAACCAAGGAAGAGGCGCAAGACATTATCAAGACGCTGAAGGCTGGCGGTGATTTTGCCAAGCTGGCGCTGGAAAAATCTCTCGATCCGGGCAGCCGTCTTGAAGGTGGCGATCTTGGCTATTTTACCAAAGATTCCATGGTTGAACCCTTTGCCAAGGCTGCTTTTTCCCTCAAAGTCGGGCAAATATCCGCCCCGGTGAAAAGTGAATTTGGCTGGCACGTCATCAAGGTCGAAGGGCGACGCAAGCAAAAACTGCAAAGTTTTGATGAAATGCGCGCCCGCATTGTACGCTTTATGACGTTTGACCAGATCCAGAAATTAATTACCAAGCTGCGCAAAAACGCTATTATCGAGCGGGATGAGGATGAAAAGCCGGTCACCGTCGCCCCGGTGTCTGAAGACAAAGCCTCCAAAACACCGATCGACCCCGCCTCGAAAGACGAGGCCCCAGCGGCGCAAAAACCATGAAACTTTTACTGGTTGTTGCCTGCGCTTTAATCGATCGTGATGGCCGGGTCCTGCTGAGCCGCCGCCCACAAGGCAAGACGCACGGCGGATTATGGGAATTTCCCGGCGGCAAGATCGAGCCGGGAGAACGCCCCGAACAGGCGATTGTACGTGAACTGCGCGAAGAGCTGGGCATAGAACCATGCGAGCGCTGTTTGCAATCTTTTGCCTTTGTGTCGCACGGTTATGAAGATTTTCATATTCTTATGCCACTTTATGTCTGCCGCCAATGGGACGGCATTGTGCGCGCCTGCGAGGGCCAGGAAACCAAATGGGTTCGCCCGGCAGATTTGCACCTTTTTCCCATGACGCCTGCGGATGTGCCGCTGGCCGCAGAAATAAGGGACCGGTTGCGCCGGTAGGGGTATAAAAGATGGCTATGGTAAAACGGTTCTTGAACGACACCCGCGGCGCGGCGGCGATGGAATATGGCCTGATGCTGGCGCTGATTGCGGTGGCGCTGATCGCCGCCTTGTCATTGCTGGCCGATAACACGAACCAGACTTTAGACACCGCCAGTGATGCTCTGGCTGCCGCCAACGCCGCAGCGGCGGAATAATCAAGGCTTGAACACATCCTTGAAGGAAACCTCGGCAGAACCGGGCTTTAACGGCTTTTGCTGGCTTTCATGGGGCGCCCAGCCGCTTAAATGCACAATATCAAAGCGCGCCGGCAAAAAACCATCCTTGTCACCATAGCGCTCTTTATAAAGCGCCTCGGTAAGCGCCAGAACATCACGGCGCAAAGGCCGCACCGGGCCGCATAAAGGGTTGGCCTCGCCCATGCCGCGTATGTCATGCAGCAGCGCGCTCAGGGTTTTATAGTGCACCGTCACCCGGTCCACATCAACAACAGGCAAGGCGAACCCGGCCCGTTGTAACAGCCCCCCAAGGGCGCGCACCTCGGCAAACGGAATGATGCGCGCCTGCGCCCCGCCCAAAAGCGCGCTTTCCGCCTCCAGCAGGCACTGCCGCAAGCGATGCAAGGTCCGTTCGCCAAAAAGTGCCCCCAGAAAAAGGCCATCGGGGCGTAAATTGCGGCAAATCGCCACCAGAGTGTTCGGCAGATCATTATCTATGTGCAGATGCAAAAGGCTAATGACCAGATCGTGAGGGGCGGCGCGTAAAGCCGGGCCCAGTACCGTTTCCACCTGATCAAAATCGGCTGGCACGACCAGCCCGGCACCGGCAAACGGCGAACACAATAAGGCCGCCTCAAAGTCCCGTTTGATCATATCAAGACGATCACGCAAATCGTCCAAAACCCGGTTATGCAAAAACGCGTGTCTGGCAAAATTACGCTTTGCCCTTGCGCGGTGCCTGCAAATCTTGCCAGAATCAAACAGGTTTTCTTTTGTGGTCATGGAACAAGGCATATCGGTTTGCGTATTGTTGACAAGACATTTCATGCGGCGCGGCATTGGGGGCGCGCCGGGCTGGACGTGCTGATGCCGCCTTTATGCCCAGTCACCGGCACCCTTGTTGATGAGGCCGGCACCTTGTCGCCTTCCGCCTGGGCGGGCTTACGCTTTATTACGCCGCCCCGGTGCGCCGCTTGCGGTTTGCCGTTTGATTATGATGTTGGCGATAATGCCCTGTGCGCCGCATGCCTGGCAAAGCCGCCAAAGATCGGCACGACCCGCTCCGCTTTGGTTTATAATGATGTCAGCCGGGCGCTGATTTTGGCGCTTAAACATGGCGGTCGCACCGATGGCGTGAGCCGCATGGCCGGGTGGATGACTATGGCCGGGCGGGATATTCTGGGCCCGCACAGCCTGATCTTGCCAGTGCCTTTACATTTTTTCAGGCGTATCAGGCGCCGCTTCAACCAATCGGCCCTTCTGGGCCGGGCCATTGCCCGCCAGACCGGCGCGCCATTTGCCCCGGCATTGCTGCGCCGCACCCGTGCCACCAGTTCGCAAGCCGGGCGCAATGCGCGGGCGCGCCAACATAATGTCGCCGGGGCCTTTACTATTAATCCGCGCCAAGCAGCCCGCATTAAAGGCGCACATATTGTTTTGATCGATGATGTACGCACCACCGGGGCGACGCTGCACGCGTGCGCCCGGCCACTTATCAAGGCCGGGGCGGCGCGCATTGATGCTTTGACACTGGCCCGCGTTGTCAAAACCGCAGATCAGACTACATAGGATATAGAAGGAGAAGTTTATGACCACAGTCACCATTTATACGCGCCCCATGTGCCCCTATTGCGCCGCCGCGCTGTCTTTGCTGAAGAAAAAAAAGAAAAAATTAAAAATAAAGATCGCGGAAAAGGCCGCCGGGTTTAACAAAAAACTGCGCGAAGAAATGATCCAGCGTTCCAATGGCGGGCGCACCTACCCACAAATTTTTATCGGTGACACGCATATTGGCGGCTGTGACGATATGATGGCACTGGACCACGAGGGCAAACTTGATGCATTGCTGACGGCGGGGGACTGATGAGACATTTGCCGCTCGCTTTGGTGCAAATGTGCGCCGGGCCAGACCCGGCGAAGAATATTATTGCCGCCGAAATGATGATTCGTGACGCGGCGGAGCGCGGGGCGCGGCTCGTCTGCACCCCGGAAAACACCAATCTCATTGAAAGCGACCGCCGCACCTATTTCAACACCATACACGAAGAGAAAAACGACCCCTCTTTGGCCCATTTGCGCGGTCTGGCCAACAAGCTCGGCATTTATATTCTGATTGGCTCGCTGGCCATCAAAGTGGCGCCAGCCATGGCCGTCAATCGTTCATACCTGATTGACCCGAAAGGACGCATTGCCGCGCATTATGATAAAATCCATCTTTTTGATGTGCAGGTCAGCAAAAAGGAAACCTGGCGCGAATCTGATTTTATCCAACCCGGCGATCGCGCCGTTATCGCCGATGTGGACGGGACCAGGCTGGGCATGAGCATTTGTTATGACCTTCGCTTCCCTGCGCTTTATCGCCGCCTCAGCCTTGGCGGGGCACAAATCTTGGCGGTACCATCGGCCTTTACCCGCGTTACCGGGCGCGCCCATTGGGAGGTGTTATTGCGCGCCAGAGCCATTGAAAACGGCGCATTTGTTATCGCCCCGGCGCAAGGGGGCAAACATGGAGACAACCGGCGCACATGGGGCCACTCGATGATTATTGACCCATGGGGTAAAATCATTGCGCAGCGCGATAATGACCGGCCGGGGATTGTGTTCGCCAAGATTGACCTTGAAAAAGTCGAGGCCGCGCGCACACGCATACCGGTGCTGGAACACGGGCGGGAGTTTACCGGCCCATGATACGTTATGCCCTCATATGCGCCCATGAACATACGTTCGAAGCCTGGTTTTCCAGCGCCGATGATTATGACCAGCAGCATGCCGCCGCGCAGGTACAATGCCCCTATTGCGGCGATCATGATGTGCGCAAGCAAATCATGGCCCCGGCCCTTAAAGGGGCCAAAAAGGCGGATGCCAGCACCCCCATGGCCAGCCTTTCGGCCATGGCCCGTAAAATTCAGGAAACCATTCGCAAAACCCACGATTATGTCGGCAGTGATTTCGCCAAAGAGGCCCGCGCCATGCATAACGGCGAAAAGGAAGAAAAGCCGATTTACGGGCAAACCACCCCGGCCGAGGCCAAGGCATTGCATGATGAGGGCGTGCCGGCAACGCCCCTGCCACCCGCCTTTGCACCGACACCGCCCAAAAAAGTGAACTGAATTATTCACCGCTTCGGGGTTGCGCTGTGCGTCGCTTGCGCTATGGCCAAGGGACAGGAGAAGACTATGGGTATATCAGCAGCATTGGTTGGTGCGACCGGCAATATCGGGCGCGAAATTTTAAGCATTCTGGACGAACGCCTGTTCGAACTGGATGCCATGCATGCGGTGGCATCGCGAAAATCCATGGGGCGCGAAGTTTCATTCGGCGATCAGGACCTTAAATGCGAGGATATTGAACAGTTTGATTTTTCAACTGTTGATCTGGTGTTCATGGCCGCCGGCGGCGAACTAGCGCGCCAATGGGCACCAAAAATTGCCGCAAAAGGGGCGCTGGTGATTGATAATTCATCGGCATTTCGCATGAACCCCGATGTGCCGCTAATCGTTCCAGAGGTAAATCCTGGCGCGATTATGGGCGCGCGCGGCAAAAACATTATTGCCAATCCCAATTGCTCGACCATTCAAATGCTGGTGGCGCTTAAACCCCTGCACGATGAAGCCACCATTCGGCGCATCGTCGTTTCGACCTATCAATCGGTTTCGGGGGCCGGCAAAGCCGCCATGGACGAATTGTGGGATCAGACCAAGGGCATTTTTGTCACCGACGAGCCGACCAGCAAGGTCTTTACCAAACAGATCGCCTTCAACGTCATCCCCCATATTGATGACTTTATGGACGATGGCGGCACCTTTGAAGAGCATAAAATGATCAATGAAACCCATAAAATCCTCGATCCGGATATTCAGGTCAGCGCCTCGTGTGTGCGGGTGCCGGTTTTTGTTGGTCACGGGGAAACGGTGAATATTGAACTGGCCAAGCCGATCAGCGCCCAAGAGGCACGCGATTTATTGCGCGAATCACCCGGCATTATGGTGGTCGACAAGCCCGAGGACGGCGGCTATATGACGCCGGTCGAAAGCACCGGCGAATTTGCCGTTTATGTGTCGCGTATCCGTGAAGACAGGTCCGTTGAAAACGGCCTTAATCTTTGGGTTGTTTCTGATAATTTGCGCAAAGGCGGGGCGCTGAATGCGGTGCAAATCGCCGAACTGGCCCGTAATCGCGGCTTGTTAGGCTAGGTCGTGACCCCGGCCCGACCCGAAAACGCCGGACGCGCCGGGCTTCTGGCCGCCCTTGGCGCGTTTTTGATGTGGGGGCTGATGCCGCTTTTCTTTCACGCCTTTCCCGATGGTGTGAAACCTTTTGAGATTACCCTGCACCGGATTTTCTGGACGCTGGTTATTCTTCTTTTTGCGCTTTGGTTCAGCGGTGCATTGGGTCAGGCACTGGCGCTCTTTAAACGCCCCAAAGTCATTGCCACGCTGGCCGCCAGCACGGTTTTGATCGCCATTAACTGGTTTGTTTATGCCTGGGCGGCGATGAACAATCATCTGGCCGAAGCGTCTTTGGGCTATTTCATCAACCCGTTGGTTAATGTCGCTTTCGGGGTTGTTTTCCTGCGCGAGCGGCTTAATGCCTGGCGCTGGATCGCTGTTGGGCTGGCCGGGCTTGGGGTCTTGAACCAGATTATACTGGTCGGCCAATTGCCCTGGATTGCCCTGACTTTGGCGTTCTCTTTTGGCGGTTATGGCGTTTTGCGCAAAACCGTCGATGCCGAGGCCGGGGAAGGTCTCTTTATTGAGACCCTGCTAATCTTGCCGTTTATTTTGGGTGCCATTATCTGGCTGGAAAGCCATGGCACCGGCCATTTATTGCACGGCACAACCTGGACCAAAATTTTACTCTTAAGCGCCGGGCTGACCATCACCTTGCCGCTGACCTTGTTTAACTATGCGGCGCGGCGCATCCCGCTTTCCACTTTGGGGATTATTCAATATATCGCCCCCAGCTCGACCTTCACCATGGCGATAATGTTTGGCGAACATATCGGCGCGGCGGGCATACTCACCTTTGCCCTGATCTGGGCCGGGCTGGCGGTTTATTCGTTTGACCTGTGGCGCAAAAGGGCGCGCTGAAGCCTCTTATGCCGGCAATTGCGCGCGTATTTTCTGGCGCAGAACGTCAATCGGCGCAAAAGCTTTGCCCTGACGATAATGCCAGAAGGTCCAGCCATTGCACGCCGGGGCGTGTTGCACCGCCGCGCCCACCTGATGGATGGAGCCCTTGTTTTCGCCTGTTGTAATGGAGCCGTCGGGACGCACTTTGGCAATGCGCCGGTGTTGCGGGCAAAACAGCTTGTCCCCGGCATTCAAAAGCCCGGCCTCGACCACCGCCCCAAAAGGAATGCGCGGCAGGCTCTTTTTCGACAAGGTGACTTCAAGGTCTTTTTCCTGTCCCGGATTAATCGCCTCAATACGTGTGGCGGCAACGGCGACATAATCTGCCTCGCGTTCAATGCCAATATAGTGCCGACCGAGTTTTTTGGCCACCGCGCCAGTAGTCCCGGTACCAAAAAATGGATCAAGCACCACATCCCCCGGCTCGGTGGTGGCCAGAATCACCCGGTGCAGCAGGCTTTCGGGCTTTTGCGTCGGGTGCGCCTTGGTGCCTTCGTCGTTTTTAATGCGCTCACGCCCGGCGCAGATCGGCAAGGTCCAGTCGGAACGCATCTGCACCCCGTCATTGAGCATTTTCATGGCCGGATAATTAAATGTATATTTTTTCTGATCGCGGGATTTTAGCGCCCAGATCAAAGTCTCATGGGCATTGGTAAAACGTGTGCCCTTGAAATTGGGCATGGGGTTGGATTTGCGCCAGATCACATCATTCATGAACCAAAAGCCCGCATCCTGAAGGATGCCGCCAATGCGGTAAATATTATGGTAGGACCCCATCACCCAAATGGCCCCATCATCTTTGAGGATGCGCCGCGCCGCCTCCAGCCATTTCCAGGTGAACAAGTCATAATCGTCAAAGCCGCCGATCTGGTCCCAGCCATCAGTGACCGCATCAACCTTGGAATTATCCGGCCGGTGTAAATCGCCGCCCAATTGCAGGTTATAAGGCGGGTCGGCAAAAATAAGATCGACGCTCTTTTCCGGCAGTGATTCCATAACCGCAACGCATTCGCCCTGCACAATACTGTTCAATGGTAAGGTCTTCATTTGATTCACCCGATGCCTACATGAAATTTGCACGAATCGTCGGGTGATTTGGGTTTAGAGCCTGTTAAAAACCTTGGTAAACAAGAGCTTAAAAGTTATGGTTAATCAAAGGTTTATACCTTACTTGCCGCCCGCACCGGGGCAAAGGAAAAGCGGTGAATCGGGCACGGGCCATGGCGGGCAAGCGCGGCGCGGTGCAGCGCCGTCATATAGCCTTTATGGGCGGTAAACCCGTAGTGCGGATAAAGCGCATCGGCACGGATCATCAGCGCATCGCGGCTTACCTTGGCGATAATGCTGGCCGCCGATATGGCATTTTCCGTCGCATCACCGCCAATAATAAAGCGCCCCGGACAAGAAAGGTCTTTTGGCACCCGGTTCCCATCAATCAGGGCCAGATCCGGTCGCATGGGCAAAGCCGCCACCGCCCGCTCCATAGCGCGCATGGTGGCGTGCAGGATATTCAGCCGGTCAATTTCCTCTGGTTCGGCCATGCCAATGCCCCACTGCGTGTGCGCAATAATGCGCTCAAAAAGGCGTTCACGTTTTTTGCGGGTAAGTTTTTTACTGTCATCAAGACCAGCACCGTCAAAGCCGCGCGGCAGTATCACTGCCGCCGCCACAACCGGCCCGGCGCCAGGGCCACGCCCGGCCTCATCAACGCCGCAAATCACTTTGTTCATTAACACACCCCCTTACCGTTTTTGGATTTCAGCCTCGTTTATGGTAAATAACGCACGGGACACGACAAGGATATCTGTTATGGGGATTCACATACACACCAAGGTTTATTGGACAGGTTTTGGCAATAATATCTTTGGCAAAATACTGCCGCTCTTGTTTTTGCTTTCTCTTTTTTCGCCTGCGCAGGCGGCTGTTTCGCAGATAACGCCAAAAAAGATTTATACGCCACCTGTCAAGCTGCCGGTGCGCATTCCCAAAAAAATAAAACTTCCCACCCGCACCGTACCCGGCCTTCATTGCCGCAGCACCGACCCGGCGATAAGCGGCGTGCGCATTGAACAAACCCGGCGCTATGAAAACGGCAATAGCCGTGTTGTCATACGGGGCAATATTGTCAACGCAGGTTCGGTCGCCTATGCGCTTGCCGAACGCCCCCTGCTTATCACCTTGCGTGAGGCAGGCACGCACAGTCTGATCGGTCATAGAACATTTGACCGGGGGTCTTTGAATCCGGCACCTGCCGGGGCGCGCAATTTCAGTTTTACTGTCACCGTTTCGGGAGGTGGCGATCTGGTGCCGGATTATGAACTGGCATTGACGCAAAACCTGCGCACCGGAGCCGTCCCCACAGGTGCCGTCGGCAATTGCCGCCCGGGCAATGACAAACACATTGTCACCGGCGCGCAAATCAATGCCGCCCTGGCCGCGCACGTACAGACCAGCATGCACATCACCCGTATCCGGGCCTGCATTCGCCCCGGGCGCGGCCTCGTTATTGATGGGGTGGGATTTGGCGCCAGCCCGACGCCATCGTGGGGTGGTCAGGCCCGCACCGTCTGGTTTGACAACCAAAAAGGCGATATTATGTCATGGACAGACCGGCAATTGATTATCAAGGCCCCGACCAATCTTGACCCGCGCCACAACGTCACCATTTCGCTGCGCACTTCAAGCGCTCCGGATTCGGCATCTTTGACCCATTTTGCCAAAAACGTCTGCCCGGCGGTGAATGCCCCGGCAACAACAACAGCAACAGCCGCAGATTTCAAGTTTGGCACCATGCTGAACGCCTATGACCGTTCGGCCGCACGCGGGGCGCGTCCCTTGGTGGTTTTGTTATTGCAAGCACGGCCCGGCGAGGGAAAAACCCCCGCATTAATCCATAATGCTGCCTATTTTGACCGGCTTTTGTTTGGCTCGAATTACCCCAATATTGTCAATTTCTACAAGGTGAATTCCTATTATAGCGACCGCGACAAGCGCGGCATGACATGGCGCAAAGCGGCCATTTTAGGTCCGGTGGTGGATACAACGCCGGCAGATAAAGACCGGTTTTTAACCGTGCAGGGCATGATCGCCGCCGCCGGGTTTGATTTTGCCGCCTATGATCGCAATAGAGATGGCACAGTTAGCGAACGTGAACTGGGTATTCTGGTTGTCGATAATTTTGGCGATTGGGGTGGCCAGTCGAGCGCCTATCCGGGCTGTGTAAAAGTACGTGGGCGCAGCAATGGCGGCAAAAAAATAAATGTATGTTCGGGTGTTTCCAATGTGTCACAAAAAGCCACTTTTGCCACCTTTGCCCATGAGCTGAGCCACCAATTGGGGACTATTGATATTTATGGCTCCAGCTGCCTGAGCATGGGCCTGTCGCTGATGAGCTGCACGGGCGGGACCGGCAATCCGGACTCAACATACATACTCGATCCTTGGCACCGCAGCCGTCTTGGCTGGTTAAAACCGCGAATTTATCCAATGACTCGTGCAGGCGCAGCAGACCTTCGTGAACCATCACAGCTTTATGGCCAACCTTATAATGGCGGGCCAATCATTCTTTATGACCCACGCCGGGGTACCAATGAGTTTTTTATGGTCGAGTTTCGCGAACGACAAAGGACTGGCCCGCGTGCATCCAGTCCGGACAATGCCTATGGTTATGACGCCGATGCACCGGAAAACGGGGTCGCGGTCTGGCATGTCAAAACTGATGCGGCGGGCAATCTGCTGCAAATTCCCGATCGCATCCCTGAATCACGTAATCATAAATGCGGCGACAAGGACGAAGATGGCAGCAATTACCGCATATCTCCACAAATTGTCGCCCGGCGATTACGTGAAGCCGCGATTGCACGCCCCACCCAAATCCCCGGCGTTGGCCTTAGCTGTGGCAAGGTGTCTTCGGCGGTGGTGGTGTCTCCAGCCGGCCATGGTGGCCTTAAAGGTGGCTGGGGTGGCCGGGCCTTGTGGCGACCAAGCGACGGGAGCTTCACCCTTAACTGGCTAACCCCGGCCAATGATGCGGATGGCCCCGATACAGGCGTTGTTTTTCGGGTTTACGATATGGGCAAGGGCTTTGCCCGTATACGTTGGGATCCACGCTGACAAGCGTGCCGGACGGCCCTTCCCTTTTTGCGCCATATCTTATAAACCTACAAAGCATGTAGATTTTGGAGAGAGCAATGCCTATTTCCATTGGTGCGCTGGCGCAAAAAACCGGGGCCAAGGTGCAAACCATCCGCTATTATGAAGAGCTGGGCCTGATCCCTGCGCCGGACCGCACGCAAGGCGGGCAGCGGCGCTATGATGCCCACCATATCAGCCGCCTCAGCTTTATTCGCCATGCGCGGGCGCTGGGGTTTTCGCTTGCCCAAGTGCGCGACCTTCTCGCGCTGGCCGACGATCCGAGTCGCGATTGCAGCGCCGCCGATTCCATTGCCCGGGCGCATTTACGTGCCGTCAAAGCCAAAATCGCGGCCCTTAACAGCCTTAAAAAGGAGCTTGGCCGCATGGTTGATCAGTGCACCGGCAAAAGCACCTCTGAATGCCGGGTTATCGAGACGCTCGCCAATCATGACTTATGCGCCACTGACCAGCATCCGGTGTTATCATGAGCGCCCCAAGCGCCCCGCCGCTGGTCCAATGCCGGATTGAAGGTGATTTTGAGGCTTTAAAATCTTTTTCTGCCGCCCTCGACGCATGGGAGGAGCCAGCCTGGCTGGCCTTGTCGGTTTTTGAAACGCAGCTACCCGCCGGGCGGCTGGATTTGCTGTTTACGGACAAGAAGAGCGCCGCCGACTTTGTGCAAAACACACCCATGGATGCGGCCTTTAACGCCCATATTGAAACGCTGGCGCAGGAAAACTGGGTGGAAAAGTCCCTTGAAGGCCTGCCGCCGGTGCGCGCCGGGCGCTTTTTTATGCATGGTGCCCACCATCACCCCCCTGCCGATCCGCGCACCATCCCCATTCTCGTCGAGGCGGGCGAAGCCTTTGGCACCGGCCATCACGGCACCACAAAGGGCTGTTTGCTGGCCTATGAAGATGTGCTGAAAAGCGCGCCCCCCCACTCCGTTCTCGACCTTGGCACCGGGGCCGGGACGCTCGCTATTGCGGCGGCTAAAACCCTGAACGTACCCATTGTCGCTACCGATATTGACCCGGTGGCGGTGCGCGTTGCCGCGCAAAATGCAACCGCCAATGACGTGGCCACGCAGATCAATTTTATTTGCGCTGATGGGTGCGCCCATGAGGCCCTATATGATCAGACCTTTGATTTGGTTTTTGCCAATATTCTCGCCGGGCCGCTGATCGACATGGCCAGTGACATTGCCGCCAGGGTTGCCTCTGGTGGCCAGCTTGTCCTGTCGGGTCTTCTGGATACGCAAGAAGACAAAGTGCAAAGCGCCTATGAAGCGCAAGGCCTTAGCCAAATACAGCATTATGCCCTTGATGAATGGCGGGTTTTACGCATGAAAAAGCCGGGCTAAACGCCCGGCTTTTTGGTTATATCAGCACCAGTATTTTAAGCGGCGCGATCGGCGCGGCGCTCGCGGCGCGCCCGGCGGCGGGTAAGCGTACCGCCGTTGTAACCCGTTTTGGTTTTTGTATCATTGGCGACCAGATCAAGATCCGGCATTTGGGTTTTCGAAAGCGCCCGCCCACCCAGACCATTGGCTTCAAGATAATCCTGAACATTGGTGGTGGAAGGCAAGGCCCGCACCCCGGCAACGCGCCGGATACGGTTCATGGTGTTGTCAAACATGGTAGTGGCATCAAAGTGTGCAAAAGCTTCAGCGACCGACATTTTTCTATTCCTTTTTTCAAGTGTTATGTCTTGACCGGGGATATGGTCCCCAATGGCTGATTTGAGAAGCGATATTGCACGTTAGGTGCTATGCATATTTGCATAGATCAAATGGAGCGCGGCACGGGCTTACGGTATTTTTTAATTGCGTTGGTCCGGCCCTGACCCTAGCCTTCGCCCATGATACAGGATTTTACAGTCAAGGGCGGGCCGCAGTTTGGCCGCGCCCATGTCCCGGTTTTACGCGACGCGCTGGCGCGTCTCGGGCTGGATGGGTTTATTGTCCCGCACGCGGACGAATATAATAATGAATATCTGCCTGCCGCCACCGAGCGCCTTGGCTGGTTGACCGGCTTTACCGGCTCGGCCGGGGCGGCCGTGTTGATGCAGGATACGGCGGTTATTCTGACTGACGGGCGCTATACCTTGCAGGTGCGCAATCAGGTTGATGGCGATCTTTTTACCTTTGCGGATCTGGTGGGGACCGGTGTGGCGGGCTGGCTGGAAGCCAACACCAAAAACGGCCAGAAAATCGGCTATGACCCGCGTTTGCACAGCCCCGACGCGCTGGCCTCTTTACAAAAAGCGGTGCAAAAAACCGGCGCGGTACTGGTCGCACAAAACCCCAATCCCATTGACACGGTCTGGACGGACCGTCCGCCCATGCCCAAAGCGCCCCTGACCGTACAGCCCCTTGAATTTGCTGGCGAAGGCTATGGTGAAAAAATCACCAAAATCGCCAAATCCCTTAAAAGTGATGGCACCGATGCGGCGGTTATCACCGCCCCGGCCTCCATTGCCTGGCTGTTTAATATTCGCGGCGGCGATGTTGCCTGCACGCCGCTCCCCTTGAGCACGGCAATTGTCAATGCCGATGGCAGTGCCGCTTTGTTTATCGACCCGGACAAGGTTGGCGATGATGTGCGCCGGCATTTGGGCAATCGGGTGTCGATTCAGGAAGAAAGCGCCCTTGATGACGCAATCACAGGCTTTAAAGACAAAACCGTCAGCCTCGACCCGCAAACCGCATCGGCTTTTATTTTTGATGCGGTCAGTAAGGCCGGGGGCACCATTACCCGCGCGCAGGACCCGTGCGCTTTGCCCAAAGCGTGCAAAAACGCCGCCGAGATAGAAGGCGCGCGCCGCGCCCATATTCGCGATGGCGCGGCCCTGACGCGGTTTTTGTGTTTCATGGCGGGGGATGCGGCACAAAGCGGCGAAATGGATGAAATATCTGCCGCCATCAAACTTGAAACCTTTCGCCGCGATACCGGTGCTTTAAAAGATTTATCTTTCGAATCAATCTCAGGCGCCGGACCGCACGGGGCCATTGTTCATTATCGCGTCACCGAAGCCAGCAATGCGCAGATTCTACCCGGTTCGCTTTATCTGGTTGATTCAGGCGGCCAATATGAAGACGGGACCACTGATGTAACGCGCACCATTGCCATTGGTGAGCCTAGCGAAGAAATGCGCGACCGGTTCACCCGCGTCCTCAAAGGCCATATTGCCCTGGCGCGGGTACGCTTTCCGGCGGGCACAACTGGCGGGCATCTTGATGTGCTGGCGCGGATGTATTTGTGGGAAGCGGGGCTGGATTACGCCCATGGCACCGGCCATGGGGTTGGCTCATATCTTGGCGTGCATGAAGGCCCGCAAGTGATTGGCCGCGTATGGAATCCAACACCACTGCAGGCGGGGATGATCGTCTCTAACGAGCCAGGATATTACAAGGCCGAGGCCTATGGCATTCGCATTGAAAACCTGCAAGTGGTCACCCCGGCCGAAGATATTGAGGGCGGCGATCTGCCCATGCTCGGCTTTGAAACCCTGACCCTGGCACCAATTGACCGGCGGCTGATTGTGCGCGAACGCCTAAGCGAGGCGGAACGCAAATGGCTTAACGACTATCACGCCCGCGTTTTGGCCATTCATGAAATGGCGCTGGATCGTGACGAACAGGTCTGGCTGCGCAGCGCCTGCGCGCCCATATAGTCTTACCGCATAAAAGAAAACGGCGACTGGCTTTTACCAGTCGCCGTCTCGCCTGCGTGCGTCCCCCCAAGGGTGCGCTTAGCGGCGGATCCAATTGCCGTTGGTTTGTGAACGACATTCCTTGACCTGACGGGTCCGCCGGGTGCCATCAGCATACCGCGTGACGATATTGCGGGTGCGGCACTGTTTACGGGCCTGAACCGGGCGGCGACCATTATGGGCAACCTGATAGGATGCGCCCTGGCGTGGCGCCCCGGCAAGGTGACGGTTCTGATACGGCCGTCTGGCGTCATGCTTCATCGGCCGTTTGACCACGCGGCGACCCGTATGCCCGCCTTTATAGGGTTTTGCCATATTCTGATTATAATCATTATAGCCATACCCATTGCCATGCCCGTTCATATTGTGGCCATGTCCTTTACGGTATCCATACCCTTTACGGTATCCGCCATTATTATAGCCATTGCCTTTATTGTAATAACCGTATCCGGCCTGCATGTTATGACCATCGCGATAGCCATGGCGGCGGTGGTGCTTGCGATATCCATAGCCATCATTATAGCCGCGCCGATTGGTGTAGCCGTAACCGTTATTGTAACCACGGCGGTTGGTGTAACCATAACCGTTATTATAGCCGCGCCGGTTGGTATAGCCATAACCATTATTATAGCCATACTGGTTACGATAATGGCGCTTGCCATAACGTTTCTTGCCGCAATCAGGACCATTATCGGCGACAACAGCGCCCAGCGCCCCGCCAACAACGGCGCCAGCGACCGCGCCTTCGGTTTTATCATGATGCCCGGCAACTTCGCTGCCCAGCAAACCGCCAAGAATACCGCCGATCAACGCGCCAACGACTTGATCGTCCTTGTCGCTTTTGCAGCGGTATTTGCCATTATAACCATTGTTATAGCCATTGTGGTCTGCCAGAGCGGTGGCCGGAAGGGTGAGTGCCGCGCCAAGCGCCACGGCGGTGATGAGTGCTTTACGCATAATGTCTCTCCTTGTTTGCCCGCTGAGTATCCAGCGATGCGCAAACAATAGATGAGGCCACCTGAACGGCACCTGAAAGCGATTGTCATGTTCTGTTGGGGTAGAAAACCTTACCCGCACTGCCCGCGATGGCGAAGCTTATGATCCGCCAGAACGCAGGCCAGCATGGCTTCGGCGATCGGCGCGGCACGCACGCCAACGCATGGATCGTGGCGGCCTTTGGTGCGCACATCGATCTCATCACCGGCGCGGTTGACGCTTTTGCGCACGGTCAAAATTGACGAGGTGGGTTTAAACGCCACCCGCACCACCACATCCTGGCCGCTGGAAATACCGCCCAAGACGCCGCCATTATTATTGGAAAGAAACACCGGCCCATCCGGTCCGGCGCGCATTTCATCGGCGTTTTGCGCGCCGGTAAGACGCGCCGCGCCAAACCCGGCGCCGATCTCGACGCCCTTGGCCGCCGGGATCGACATCATCGCCCCGGCAATATCCGCATCCAATTTGCCATAAACCGGCGCGCCCCATCCGGCCGGGACGCCGCTGGCCACCACTTCGACAATCGCCCCCAGCGACGAACCGCTTTTGCGGGTCTCGTCCAGAAGCGCCTCCCATTTGGGCAAGGTTTTGGCGCTGGGGCAAAAAAGCCCGCCTTCACGCGCTTGCGTCCAGTCCCAATCATCGCGATCTACCGGATGCGCGCCGATCTGCACCAACGCGCCACCAAACCGCACCCCATCACCAAGGATTTGCCGCGCCACCACGCCCGCCGCCACCCGCACCGCGGTTTCACGCGCCGAAGCGCGACCGCCGCCGCGATAATCGCGAAACCCGTATTTGGCATCATAGGTGTAATCGGCGTGGCCGGGGCGATAGGCGTCTTTGATATCGCCATAGTCTTTTGAGCGCGCATCGGTGTTTTTGATCATCATACTGATCGGCGCGCCAGTGGTCAGGCCCTCAAATACGCCCGAAAGAATTTCAACCCGGTCGTCTTCTTTGCGCTGGGTGACGTGGCGCGAGGTGCCGGGTTTACGCGCATCAAGAAATGGCTGGATGATCTGTTCATCGAGCGCCACGCCCGGCGGGCAGCCATCAACCACACAGCCAATGGCGGGTCCATGGCTTTCGCCCCAAGAGGTAAAGCGAAACATATGTCCGAAGGTATTATGACTCATGGGATCAGCTTAAGTGCTCAGGCGCTCTTGCGCAACGGATTGGCCCATTTGCGGCTGAACCGCGCCAAGGCCGCGCCAAACCCCGGTGTATCGGCGCATATCAGGCGCACATAAAGATCGCCGGGCGTTTTATTTTTGCCCTGAGCAGGCAGGCCCATGCCTTTGAGACGCAGGCGCGTTCCCGGCCCGGCCAATGGTGGCACGGTGATTTTAAGCAGCCCCTGCGGCGCGTACAGATCGGCCTTGCCGCCGCTACGCAGGCGCGGCAAATCAATGGCCAGTTTAAGATGAATATCGCGTCCTTTAAGGGTGCAACCTTGCGTATCACCCACTTGCAGACGAATGAGCGCATCACCATTTTTGCCGCCATTTTTGCCCTCATGACCGGCGCCGCGCAAACGGATCACATCGCCAGCGCCGCAGCCGGGCGGGCATTCGACCTCCAGCACCCGCCCCCCGGCCAGGGTCAGACGGCGGCTGGCCCCGCACACCATGTCTTTCAAGCTAAGCTGCAAGCGCGCCTGAATATCCGCACCCCGCACTTTTGGTTTTGTTTTCGGCGTGGTTTTGGCCTTGCGCCAAAATGCTGAAATCATGCCCCGGCGTCTGGATATGGCTTTTTCCGGCTGGCGAACCAGCGTCTGATAGGCCTGGTTAAGCGCCAAAAACCGCGTTTCATCGCCGCCGCTGGCATCCGGGTGCCAGATTTTGGCAAGACGGCGATAGGCGGCGCGGGCCTCATGCAGGCTGGCATTTTTATCCAGCCCCAAAATGGCATAAGAATCATTCATGCACACGAGGCTAGCGCCCAAGGGTATTCGAGGCGTAAACAGATATGACTTTGTTTTTGGAAAAATTATCATGACCAAATCACCCCTGATCCCGCCCAGTCCCGATGCCAAGGCCTATCGCGACAGCGCCGATGACGAACAAAAAGACCTGTTCAGCCGCGCCGATCCATTTGCGTTGTTTGCCGACTGGCTGGCCATGGCCCGCGATAAAGAGCCAAACGACCCCAATGCCATGTGTCTGGCGACGGTGGACGCAGACGGCCTGCCTGATGCACGCATGGTGCTCTTGAAAGATTTCGACGAAGCGGGCTTTGTTTTTTATACCAACACCAAAAGCGCCAAAGGGCGCGAGCTGACGGGCAATCCCAAAGCCGCCTTGGTGTTTCACTGGAAAAGCATCCGCCGTCAGGTGCGCGTGCGCGGCGCGGTTATGCCGGTCAGTGATAAAGAAGCCGATGAATATTTTGCCAGCCGCGCCCGCGACAGCCGCATTGGCGCCTGGGCGTCGAAACAATCGCAAGTGCTGGAAAGCCGCTTTGCGCTGGAAAAACGCGTGACGGCCAAAGCGACAAAATTCGGCCTTGGCAAAGTCCCCCGCCCGCCGTTCTGGTCCGGCTATCGCCTTAGCCCCATACAAATCGAGTTCTGGCGCGACCGCCCCTTTCGCCTGCATGACCGGCTGGTATTTTTACGCGATACGCCGGATGAGGGCTGGAGAACAGAGCGGCTATATCCGTAAAACTTTTGTACGTGTCATACCGGGTTTGACCCGGTATCCATGATGCGTTTCATCCTGCGCAGCATGAAATAGTATTAGCCTTGTTATGGACCCCGGCTCGGGGGCCGGGGTGACACGTATGGGGGCCGAGGTGACACGCCTTTTGAGGCCAAAATGACCAGAAAAGAGCGGTGAAAATAGCAAAAACCCTTTGCATAATTGCTCTTCACCCCTAGAACATAAGCAAGAATAAAACCACCGGGGAATATATCATGCAAGGATTGATGCAGGACTGGCAGTTAACCACCGATCGGATACTGCGCCACGCCAAAATAAACCATCCGAACCGCACCATTGTCTCGCGCCAGGTTGATGGCTCGATCACCCGCACCACTTACGGCGAGGTTTATGACCGGGCGCGGCGGCTGTCCTCGGCGCTGGTTGCGCGGGGCATGAAGCTGGGCGACCGGATCGGCACCATGGCCTGGAACAATGCCCGCCATATGGAGGCCTGGTACGCGATTATGGGGGTTGGGGCGATCTGTCATACGCTGAACCCGCGCCTGCATCCCGATCAGCTTAAATACATCGCCAACCATGCGGGCGACAGCATCTTTTTTGTTGACCTGAGCTTTGTATCGCAGCTCGAAGCGGTGCAGGACGAACTGACGACCATCGGTCTTTACGTCATTATGTGTGGCCCGGATGAGATGCCCGAAACCACATTGAAAAATGTCATTTGCTTTGAAACCTTGCTCGAAGAAGGCGATGGCGATGTGGTCTGGGGGGATTTTGACGAAAACACCGCTTGCGGGCTTTGTTATACCTCCGGCACCACCGGCAACCCCAAAGGGGTTTTATATTCGCACCGCTCCAACACCTTGATGGGCATGACCGCCGGCCTGCCCGGCTGTATGGGTGTCGATGGCAATGATACCTGTTTGATGGTGGTGCCCATGTTTCACGCCAACGCCTGGGCCATAACCTTTACCGCGCCGATGACCGGGATGAATTTGGTCATGCCTGGACCAATGATGGACGGGGCCAGCATTTATCAGCTCCTGGACGAGGAAAAATGCACCCTTTCGGCCGCCGTGCCGACGGTCTGGCTGATGCTTTTGAATTATCTTGAAGAAAGCGGCCATAAACTGCCCCACTTGAGAGAAGTGGTTATTGGCGGCTCTGCCTGCCCACGCGCCATTATGGAAACTTTTGACAAGAAGTATGGCGTCACCGTCATTCACGCCTGGGGCATGACTGAAACCTCGCCGCTGGGCACCATGTCGCGCATCGAGCCGGAACTGGCCGATCTTGATTATGACCAACAACTTTCAGTGCGCCTGAAACAGGGCAAGACGCCGTTTGTCATTGAAATGCGCATTGTCGATGATGAGGGCAAAGAGTTGCCCCGCGATGGCATTGCCTTTGGTAATCTTATGGTGCGCGGCCCGATTGTTTCACGAGGATATTTTGGCGGTGAAGACGGCGATATTCTTGATGCGGATGGCTGGTTTGATACCGGCGATGTGGCAACAATTGATCCCCTTGGCTATATGCAGATCACCGATCGTTCGAAAGATGTGATCAAGTCCGGCGGCGAATGGATTTCGTCTATTGACCTTGAAAATGCTGCTCTTGACCACCCGGCCGCCGCCGAGTGTGCGGTGATCGGCATGCCGCACCCCAAATGGGACGAGCGGCCTTTGCTGATTGTAGTTTTAAAAGAGGGGATGAGCGCCACGGCGGAAGATTTCAAAGAATTTCTCACCGGCAAAATCGCCAAATGGTGGATGCCCGACGATGTGGTGTTTGTCGATGACATTCCGCACGGACCAACGGGAAAAATCTCCAAGCTCGACTTACGTAAACGCTTTGAAGGCTATGTCCTGCCCACGGTTAAAAACACCGGTGGCAAAAAACCCGCTGGGTCAAAAGAGAAGAAAAAGAAGAAAAAACGCTTTTCCCTTTTCGGGAAATAACACCCTTGACCATGAACGCACCCGAAGGCGGGAAGGCATATACCCCCGCACACGCGTCATTGCGGCTAAGAGCCGCAATCCACCTTGAGGCATTTCATCCGCGCATGGCATGCTGGTTCGATACGCCGCACTGGATCACCCGAATGAATTGGGTGATGACACGTTAGAGTAGGCCCTTACCCCCTCGTCATTCTCCGACAGATACGGAGAATCCATAGTAAAATGTCCAATGGACCCTCCGGTTAAACCGGAGGGTAACGAAGGAGGGTAAGGGCTGGAATACCCGGACAAGCCGGGTGATGACACTAAATATGGGGCGCGTGAGGGGTATTGCGCCTACCCGCTATAACGAAAGCCCATGCCCGGTTCGCGTATCAAAATAAAACACTTTGAGGGATTCTCTTTTGGCGCGAACCTTGCTAGAGTCTTAATGAACATGTCCCGAGCCTCCCGGTTTGGACGGTTTGCAAGCGACAGACTTTTCGCCCCCTGTTTGGCTTTACGCCGCACAGGGGGTTTTCTTTTGCTGATCAGGCTTTGCATATGAGCCGCTTTTTGTGAAATTTACGCATGAGAATTTATTGACCCGCCCCGGCGAAGCCCTGAATATGTAGACCGTAAATGTGAGAAAAAGACCATGGGTTTGATCAGTGCCATAGGCGCCTCGGTTCGGCGCGAATATATTTTTATTACCGGCATGCGCGCCACCTTGAAGCGCCTGAAGCATATTGACCCCAAATCAGACTTTCTGATGACTGACGAGATTGAGCAGGCGGTAGACCGCTTTACCGACAATCACGCCTTTATCTGTAATGACCGGCATTGGACGTTCGCGCAATTTGACCGCTATGCCAACAAGGTGGCCAATTGGGCCACCGCGCAAGGCTATAGGCGCGGCGATACGCTGGGGATTTATTGTCATAACCGGCTTGAATATGTGGCGCTCTGGTTTGGGCTGTCCAAAGTCGGGGTTATTGGCGCGCTTTTGAATGATGCGCTGGTCGGCCAAAGCCTGACCCATTGCCTTGATGTGGCGGATATCCGCGCCCTGATCTGCCCCCCGGCGCTTCTTGATAATGCCAAAACCGCGCTGGCGGCCATGTCAAAAGATACGCCCCTATGGTGTCTTGATGGCGTATCTGATGGTGCAGCGCAAGATTTTGATGCCGCGTTGGCCAATGTTTCTGACAGCCGCCCGGACCGGCAGATGCGCAGCGGTATTATTGCCGGTGACCCGGCATTGAAAATGTTCACCAGCGGCACAACCGGCCTGCCCAAGGCGGCCAATGTCAGCCACGCCCGCGCCCAGCGTTATATGAACTCATTTTGCGCGCTGGTTGGCTCCAATGAGCGCGACCGCATGATGATGGTATTGCCGCTTTATCACGCGACCGGCGGCTTGTGCGGGGTGGGCACGGTATTGCTGTGCGGCGGTGCGGTGATCGTTGAAAAGCAATTTTCCGCCTCGCGGTTTTGGGCGCAGGCGGTGCGCCAGGGGGCGACACAATTTATGTATGTGGGCGAGTTGTGCCGCTTTTTGGTAGGCACCCCGCCCTGCAAAGAAGAACAGCACCATAAAATCCGCGCCATTATTGGCAATGGCCTCAGACCAGAAGTTTGGGTACGCTTTCGCGATCGTTTCCACATTCGCAAAATTGTCGAGTTTTATGGCTCTACCGAAGGCAATGTTGGCCTGGTCAATGCAGATGGACAGGTCGGGGCCATGGGCCGCATCCCCTGGTATGCGCGCAGAAGTTTTAATCTCGATCTGGTCAAACACGATTATGCCAGCCTCGAACCGGTGCGCGGCCCGGACGGGTTTTGCATCAGGTGCAAAGTCGATGAGCCGGGCGAAGGTATTGGCCGCATCGACAAGGATGATGCCCGGTTTCGTTTCGATGGCTATAATGACAAGGAAGAAACAACAAAAAAATTGTTGAAAAATGTTTTCCGGTCCGGCGATCTTTATTTTCGTACCGGTGATTTGATGCGCCGCGACCGGCATGGTTATTACTATTTTGTCGACCGTATTGGCGACACCTTTCGCTGGATGGCGGAAAACGCCTCGGCCAGTGCCGTTGCCGGGGCCTTTGCCGGGTTTGACGGGGTTGGACAAGCCAATGTTTATGGCGTTGAAGTGCCCCATTATGATGGCCGCGCCGGCATGGCCGCCGTGGTCACCAAAGGGCCGATTGACTTTGCCGCACTTTATGCCCATCTGGCCGCGCAATTGCCCGCTTACGCCCGGCCGGTATTTTTGCGCATACAACAACAGGCCAACACCACAACCACCTTCAAATTCAAAAAGACGGACCTTGTCGAACAGGGCTTCGATCCGCAAAAAACGGACGATCCTTTGTATGTAATCGACCGGGCGGCGCGCACTTATGTGCCTTTGACGATGCAGGTGTATACGGCAATTTTGGGCGGCAAAATGCGCCTGTGAGCCTATTTTACCCTCCCGCCACATATGTCTCTCCTTAATAATAAAAGCATTTCGGGGTTGGCCCATACCTTGCAAGTTGTGCTGGCAAAGGAGAACACAATGTCGATAACACCGGATGATTTGCGCACCATCGCCTATACCCTTGTGGATCGCCACGGCGATGCGGCTTTGCTGCTGGCCGATCAGGCCATTGGCGAAATGCGCACCCTGGGTGATGCGCCGCGCACCCATGCCTGGGAAGCGTTAAAATCGGTTATTGACGATGCCCTTGGCGGGCGCATCACCCGCGATGGACCGCTCAGCCTGCATTGACGCACAGCTATCGGGTACCTACCTGTTAAGCCATGGAACAACGCATACGCGATCTTTATACCGCTGCCTTGAAAAAGTTTAATCTGGATACCCCGGATCAGGCGGTCAATTTTGCCCGTAATGCCATTTCGGGCGGCAAGGATGGCTGGCAAAAACCGGCACCCGACATTGCCAGCGTCCGTGGCCTGAACATTCCGGGCAAAGGTGGGTCGATACCGGCCCGGCTTTACGTGCCACTGGGGGCCGGTGTGGCCCCGGGGCCGGGACTGGTTTTTTTTCATGGCGGCGGTTTTATTGTCGGCGATGTCGCCAGTTATGATAATGCCTGCCGCCGTCTGGCCGCCTGTTCGCGTCTGCGGGTATTGTCGGTGGAATACCGCCTGGCCCCCGAACACCCGTTTCCGGCGGCGCATGATGATGCGCAAAGCGCCCTGCAATGGGTTTTGGCACACCCGGAAAAGGTCGATATGGACCCGGCGCGGCTGACCGTTGGTGGTGATTCGGCGGGTGGTACGCTCAGCGCCTGGCTGGCGCAATGGGCACGTGATCAGGGCATTAAACTGGCCGGTCAGTTTTTAATCTTTCCGCTTTTACAACTGGTCGAAACCCGCTCAAAACTGCGCAAATCCCCGGACGGGCATATTTTTGGCAATCAGGCCCTGACCGCCATTCGCAATCTTTATGCCGGTGATGCCGATTTGATGGATCCGCGTTTATCGCCACTGTTTTGTAATGATTTGCATGGCCTCGCCCCGACATTAATGGTCACCGCGGGCCTTGACCCGTTAAAGGCAGAAGGCCGCGCCTATGCGGACAAGCTGGCCGCTTTTGGCGTGCCGGTACGCTCATTACATTATAATGCATTGACGCACGGGTTTATTTCGCTGACTTCACTACTTCCCGGCGCACTGACAGCTTCGGAAGAATGCTTTGAAACTTTTGGCGAAATAATGGGCAGCCGATAAATGCTGTCAGTTTTCCGGGTGATCATCATGACCGGCGCGCCCGCGCTGCTCGGCCCCATCCAGGGCGGTTACGCGGCGGCGGCGGTCCGGGCCTTTGAACTCTTGCGCCTCGACAAAATCGCGGTGCCGTGAAAGCGCCGCCACAACCCGTTTGCGCAGGCTGGAAACAGAAAGCGGCGCGGCCACAATTTCCGTCACCCCGGCATCGCGGGCCTGCTCAATGCGCGCGCGAGTACTTTTCGCAACCACGTGAATAATCGGCACATCCTTCGGCGCACCGGTTTTTCCCTCGCGGATATCGCGGACAAAATCAAATACGGGCCGGGGCTGTATTTCATCACCAAGAACAATCAGCCCGGGCTTGTTAAAATACATCTGGTCCAGCGCCTCTTCGGTATTGGTGGTTGTGATGATATGGGCCAGACCCAGATCTTCCAACGCAAATCTGTAAAGAGAACCGTTTTGAATTTGCTGTTCAATCAGCAATACATTCACCTCTGGAAAGAGGCTTTTCTTGATCATTTCCCCACCCCGTGATTGCGCTTTTCGCGTCTTTTGAGCGTTAGGCAGGAATAAACCAAAAAGTTGAAAAAGCGGTAAACAGATCAAAAAAACTTTTGGTAAAGGGATTTACCCCTTATCCCCGAACAAAAATCTGGCCTATATATGCGACAAGGCCTAAAAAGGAAAAATCATGTACGACATCAACTGCTCGCCAATTCCAGGCTTCAACCCGGTCATATTCCATTTGTTTGGCCCCATCTCTTTGCGCTGGTATTCTCTGGCCTATATTGCCGGCCTGCTTTTGGGGGCCTGGTATTTTTCCAAAATCATCAAAAACAAGGCCTTGTGGGCACCGCGCGGCAAAACCGCCGCCGCACCAATCCCGACCACCCTGACCGAGGATCTTCTGTTTTGGTGCACACTGGGGGTGATCGTTGGCGGGCGGCTGGGCTTTGTGCTTTTCTACCGTACCGAATGGATATGGGAACAACCCTTGTCTATCTTGCTGACTTGGACCGGCGGCATGTCGTTTCATGGCGGGTTTTTGGGCGTGGTCGCCGCCATTCTTTATGTCGCCCGCACGCGCAAAATCAACACCTTCTCGCTGGCCGATGCCATCGCCCCGGTGGTCCCGATTGGTCTGTTCTTCGGGCGCTTGGCCAATTTTATCAATGGCGAGCTTTATGGCCGGGTTTGGGACGGCCCCTGGGCCATGCGGTTTCCATGTGAAAACCCCTCCGTGCAGGCCGCCCTTTTGCCAACCCGCCACCCCAGCCAGCTTTATGAAGCGGCATTGGAGGGCATTGTGCTTTTGATAGCTTTACGTATCGCCATTACCTGGTTTCGCACCTTGACGCGGCCCGGCCTGACCACGGGTTTGTTTTTTGTCGGCTATGGGGTGTTTCGCACGGCCATCGAATTTGTCCGCGAACCCGATGCCGGGCTGGTGTTTGGCATGACCCGGGGCATGGCCTATTCCATTCCCTTGTGGGTTGCCGGGGGCGTTTTGATCATCCTGGCTTTGCGTAAATCCGCGCCGGTAAAATGACCGATAACACCTGTGTAAAAAACGGCCTTGCTGCCCGTATGGCCGCGCGTATCAAGGCGGGGGGGCCTATCAGCGCCGGAGCGTTTATGAACGAAGCCCTGTTCGATCCACGCGAAGGGTTTTACGCCACCAAAGACCCCATCGGCGCGGGCGAGGATTTCATCACCGCACCGGAAATCAGCCAGATTTTTGGTGAACTGACGGGCCTGTGGCTGGCCGGATGCTGGCATAATATGGGCAGGCCAAACCCGGTGCGTCTGATCGAGCTTGGCCCCGGGCGCGGCACCATGATGAAGGATATTTTACGCGCCGCGCGCGCCGTGCCGGAATTTGCGGCGGCGCTGGATATCACCTTGGTTGAGGCCAGCCCGGCCTTGATGACTGTGCAGGCGGGCAGGCTTGCCGATGCCCCCTGCCCGGTGGGGTGGGTATCGGCGCTGGAAAGTGCCCCAAAAGGACCGGCACTGATTATCGGTAATGAATTTCTCGATTGCCTGCCCGTGCGCCAGTTTGTGCGCCATGAGGAGGCTTGGCATGAACGTCTGGTCGGACTTGGCGACGATGGTCATTTTGATTTTGTGCGCAGCGCCGCCCCGGCCTCTGCCCTTGAGCTGGATATGATCCCGCCATCTTTACGCGATGCGAAGGATGGGGAAATCGCCGAATGTCGCCCGGCCATCGATAGCATAATCGACCATTTGGCAATACGTTTTAAGGCGGCCCCGGGCGCAGCCCTGTTTATTGATTATGGCCCGATGAACAGCGAAACCGGCGACACCTTGCAAGCCATTACCGCCCATAAAAAAGTCGACCCGCTGGCCGCGCCGGGTACGGCTGACATCACCGCGCGGGTGGATTTTGCGCAGATCGCCCATCAGGGGCGCGCCGCCGGGCTGGCGTGCGCCGGGCCAGTTACGCAAGGAAACTGGTTAAAAAAGCTGGGGCTGGAATATCGCGCCGCTGATCTGATGCGTAAAAACCCGGACCAGAAAGCCAGACTGGCGCGCCAGGTGCACCGGCTGACTGATCGGGACGAAATGGGTGATCTTTTCAAGGTCATCGCCCTTTATGGTAAAGGCCAGCCCGCCCCGGAAGGGTTTTAGAAATGGCCAATCTTGATCCCGTCATCGCCGATTCTCTCATCATGCCGGGTGTAAAGCATGGTTTTTTTGGCCGTCAGGGCGGCGTCTCCAGCGGCATATATGCGTCTTTGAATGCCGGTAAGGGATCAAGTGATGTGGCGGCGCATGTGCGGCAAAACCGGGCGCGTATTGCCGCGCGCATGTCTGTGGCGGATGAACATTTGCTGGGTGTTTATCAGATCCACTCACCAACGGCGGTTTATGTTGATGACCCGCACAAAGAACAACCGCCGCACGCCGATGCCCTGGTCACCGCCACGCCAGGATTGGCGTTGAGCATAGTGACCGCCGATTGCGCGCCAATCCTTTTGGTCGATCATCAGGCCGGATTGATCGGGGCCGCCCATGCCGGCTGGCGCGGGGCGCTGGATGGTATTACCGACGCGGTTATTGACTTGATGATCGCAAAAGGGGCGCATGGCCCACATATCCGCGCCGCTATTGGCCCATGCATTGCACAGCTTAATTACCAGGTCGGCCCGGAATTTGCCGCAAAATTTATCGCCAACGATCCAGCCAATGCGCGGTTTTTTGCCCCTGGCACCGCAGACCGGCAATATTTTGATCTTAAAGGCTATTGCGCCAGACGTTTGACGACTCGCGGCCTGCACGCGGTGCAAACCCTGCCCCATGACACCTATGCACAGGAAAATGATTTTTTTAGCTATCGGCGCGCCACACACCGCGGCGAATCAGACTATGGACGCAATATCAGTGTTATTGTTTTGCAAGAAAATGCTGCACCGCCCCATTGACCGCCCGCCGGGCATGGGCCACAGCACCGGGCAAGACATATAGGGTTACGACCTGGGGGTGATTGCCATGAAACTTCTTAGCGCCAATGCCAACAAATCGCTGGCGATGGATGTTGCCAAAGTGGTTGATATTCCGCTGACCAAAACCAATGTCCAGCGCTTTGCCGACAATGAAATATTCGCGGTTATTGAAGAAAATGTGCGTGGTCAGGATACTTTTATTGTACAGTCTACATCGTTTCCGGCCAATGACCATCTTATGGAATTATTGATCTGCATTGATGCCTTGCGGCGCGCCAGCGCCCGGCGCATTACTGCGGTTTTACCGTATTTTGGCTATGCGCGCCAGGATCGCAAATCCGAAGGCCGCACCCCCATCTCGGCCAAACTGGTGGCCAATCTGATCACCAAGGCCGGGGCTGACCGGGTGTTGACCATTGATCTTCACGCCGGGCAGATTCAGGGGTTTTTCGATATACCCACCGATAATCTTTTTGCCGGGCCGGTCATGCGCGATGATATTCGCACCGTTTACGGGGATAAAAACCTGATGTTTGTGTCGCCGGATGTTGGCGGTGTGGTGCGGGCGCGCGGGCTGGCCAAGCGCCTGGGCGCCGATATTGCCATTGTCGATAAACGCCGCCCGGAGCCGGGCAAATCCGAAGTGATGAATATTATTGGTGATGTGGCCGGGCGCAAATGCATCATTATTGATGATATTGTCGATTCGGGCGGGACATTGGTTGGCGCGGCCCATGCGCTTTTGGAAAAAGGCGCCACGGAAGTTGCCGCCTATTGCACCCACGGGGTTCTGTCAGGCAATGCCGCCGAAAAAATCGATAATTCCGAGCTGAAAGAGCTGGTTATCACCAATTCCATCGAACAGCCAAAAGCCGTTAAAGACGCCAAAAAAATTCGCGAAATTTCAGTAGCAGACCTTTTGGGCAAAGCCATTCGGCGCATCGCCAATGAAGAATCCGTATCAATTTTGTTTGATTAATGGTCTTAAAGGCACGCATAAACCGCCGCGATCAATTTGCGCGCCCGATCATCGCTGACCAGTTCTGCATCCTGTTTCGCCGTTGCATAGCCAAAGCTCAACCCCGTATCCGGGTCGGCAAACAGGCATGACCCGCCAAAGCCCGTATGCCCCACCGTGTGCAGGCCCGGCCCGTAAACCAGACGGCCCGGCGTATTGCGGATAAGCCCGGCGCCAAAGCTCAGATCGTTGGGTAAAACCCGGTCCTGACCGGCCACCCGCTCGGCCATTGCCGCCTCAAGAACATCTGACGGTAAAGCCTCTGTCCTGCCGGGAAACTTTCCCCCACGGGCATAAATGCTGATCAGTTCGGCCATTGCCCGCGCCGTGCCGTGACCATTGGCCGAAGGAATTTCCATGCGCCGCCAGGCCGCGCCACCGCGCCGCCCCGGTGAAGACCATGGCTTCATGAAGGCAATTTTCTGAAATTCATTAAACTGGCCAAAATCGGGAATACGTGACGGCTTGGTGGTTTGCGCCACCCGCCCGTGTTCCGCATCAGGCAGACCAATCCAAAAATCAATACCGGCAGGCGCACATAAATCCTCACGCAATATCGTCCCGATTGTGCGCCCGCTCGCCCGGCGCACAATCTCGCCAGCAAGATAGCCCCAACTTACCGGATGATAACCCGAACCATCACCAAGCGGCCAAAGTGGTTCCATAGCGGCCAGACGGGCGCAGGTTTTATCCCAGTCAAACCAGTCTTCGGGGTTCCAGTTATCGGGAAAGCCACATAAGCCAGCCTGATGCGACAGCATCTGTCCGATGGTTACATCGGCTTTGCCATTGGCGGCAAATTCAGGCCAGTGGTCGGCAACCTTGTCATCATAATCAAACAGACCTTGCGCCGCGCATTTGGCAATAACCAGCGAAGATACCGCCTTGGAACATGAAAAGACCGGGATCAGCGACCGTTCATCCATGGGTGTGGTTTTGGCCCGGTCCGCCCAGCCACCGACCAGATCGACAACCGGCTGGCCATCAATCAGAACCGCAAAGCTGGCCCCGCGCTCGGCACCATCAATAAACAATTGGGTGAAGGCATCGCGCGCCGCATCAAAACCATGCGCACAAACACCGCTTAAAGGTAAATCCGTCATAAAAAATATGTGCCGTAAATTCATCCGTTGCGCAAGCGTATAACAGCTACACAGGCAGGTGGTTTGGTTGTAAACAGGGCCGCGTGAGAAAGAGACAGACGATTGCCATGAAAAAACCTGCACAATCATCCACCCCACCACGGGCGTGGCAGCGCATGTTATCGGGACGGCGTCTGGATATTCTGGACCCGTCCCCTCTGGATATCGAGATCGAAGACATCGCCCACGGCCTGGCGCGGGTGGCGCGCTGGAATGGCCAGACCCGTAGCCGCTATGCCTATTCAGTGGCAGAGCATTGCGTTGCTGTCGAGGCCATTGCGGTGCATTTAAAACCGTCCTTGAGCCCGCAAATGCGGCTGGCGGCCCTTTTACACGACGCGCCTGAATACGTCATTGGTGATATGGTCAGCCCGTTCAAGGCGGCGCTGGGGAGTGGTTATAAAGCCATTGAGCAGCGCCTTGAAGAAGCCATTCATGTGCGCTTTGGTTTGCCGCCAAAATTATCGCCAGGCGAGCATCGGTTGATCAAGCGCGCGGACCGTTTATGCGCCTGGTTTGAAGCCACACAGATTGCCGGGTTTTCGAAAACCGAAGCCAAAAAGTATTTTCTCCAGCCCCCGGCGGGCCTGCACATGGATATTACGCCCGTTTCCATCAAAACCGCACAAGCGGCCTTTCTGGCCCGCTTTCATAAACTGTATATGCAAAAGTCAGCCCCATGATCAGTGCGTCCCGCCCCCCCGATACGGCGATTTGTGCGGTGCTGGTCGCCGCTGATGCTGATGATCTTTACATACTGACAGCACGCCGCCAGCGCGCCGCTATTCCGGTTTTGCCGGTTACCGGGTTTGACCCGGCGCGGGGGATAAGCCTTGAACGGTGCCTGCGCGATTGGGCCGCTATTCACACCACCGCGAAAGTGACTGCCATTCATATGACCGGCGCGCGGGTTTTGGCGGGGCAGGTGCAGATATGCCTTGTTGGTCTGGTTGAAAACCGCCTGGCCTTTACCCCGCGCGGGGGACGCTGGTACCCGGCAAGCGCTCTTTTCCCCTGGGAGGATTGGCGCAATGGCGAGCCTGAAGGTTTGCGCGCCACCTTGCGGCCTGCTTTGGCCCAATGGAGCGCGGCACCGACAAAAAAAGGCGAGGGTCCGCGCCACCCCAGAGTTGATTCCTTGTTTACATCCAAGGGGAAAAACTGGCGCAGTGACGCCGCGCAGGCGCGTTATGAACTGCTTTACGATGCCGGGCTGGTCCCCGAAGCATTACGTGATCGCAGCGGCGCGGCCATTATGGTCAAGCAAAGCCATGCCCGCGCCTTTGGCCAGATCATGCACGCCAGTGATCGCCATATTGTAGCCCAAAGTCTCGATTGGATCAGGCAGGGGACGCAGCGCGGGGATGTTCTGCCGCATTTACTGACCAGCCCGTTTTCCCTAGGAAGCTTGCAAAATACCGCGCAGGCGGTAATGGGGGTGGCCCTGCACACACAAAATTTCAGGCGCGATATCGTGCGTGGAAATTTTATCCAGGACACCGGCAAAACCGGCCGCGCCCATGGCGCCCGTCCCGCGCGCTTGTGGCGATGGGTGGAAAATAGCGCGCACACGGGCAATGTGGATTTTCCTTTACCACGACAAAAACTGAACGCCGGATAAAGTTGCGCCGCACGATCAGGGGTTGACCGCGCGGCGCACGATGGGACCAACAGGCCCATCACTACCCGACATACCCCCCGGAATGAACGGGTAATTTCATTTGGCTATTTTGCCGCCTTCATAGGGCAGGTTTTAATGCCCAGAATAGCGTAAGCCGGGCACCAGCCAATCAACCCGGTAACCAGCGGCACAATGCCGATCCAGCCCCACGGGTTTAACCATGATGGTCCAAAAAAAACACCAAGCAGCAAAGCAGCACCAATAATAATTCTCAAAATGCGGTCCAAACCGCCTTCATTCATTTTCATAAGGGCCTCCATTGCTATTAGATTAGCCCTATCTTGCATACGGCATGGCAAAAGCAATGTGACAAAATCACATAGTCAAAACATTATTTGGAAAAATCAGTCGGCAGACCCGGCGATATGCGTCAGGCGGGTTTTATCCAAAAGTCTTACCGTGCCGCGCGACAGGGCGACAATATCGGCCTTTTGCCATAAATTCAGCTGGCGGTTGACCGCCTCGCGGGCCGCGCCAAGCGCCGCGGCCAGATGGTCCTGCGTGATGTTCACATCCGCGCCTGCGCCTGCTGCGCGTAATAAATACCGCGAAAGGCGCGCGTCAAGCGGCTCAAACGCCAAATCGGTCAACAACCCCATCACATCGACCAGACGCTGGCCGTAGGTTTGAAATACCCCGGCACGAAAATCGCGATCAGAGGCCAGCAAATCTTCAAAGGCGGCGCGTGGCAGCAACAGCGCCTTGGCCGGTTCTTCAACAACCGCTTCGGCCGGGTAAGGATCATCCGCCAAAAGGCAGGCCGTGGTGACAATGCAGCTTTCGCCCGGCCCGATATGATAAAGCACCAGTGTGCGGCCGTTTTCACTCGTTTGCTGAACCCGCACGCGGCCCGAAACCAGCCAGACAAAAGCCTTGCAGGCATCCCCATGGCGAAACAAAACCGCCCCTTTGGGCGCTTCGACTGTTTGGCCGATGGCGGCCAGCCGCTCATGCATATCTTGTGGCAAAAGCGCCGGTTTATTCATGATTGGCCGCCGATGTATGATCACTGATAATGCGCCAGTCATCCCCGAACTTTTGAAATAAAAGGGTAAAAAGACCATGCGGATGATCGCCCGCCCGCGCCAGGGACCAATGCCCGAACACCTGAACGGCGGTCGGTGACAGGGTCCGCGTTTCAATATCGCTGAAACTCAATTGCCCCATTTTTGCGCAATCGGCATAGCGCGCCTTATAGCCTTGCAAGGTTTTTTCCCAGCCATAAGTCACCTTATCACCCGAGGCAAAACGTAAATCCTTGCTATGCCAATAGCCCGCCATAAAGCCATCAATATCGCAAGAATTCCAGGCCGCAGTTTGCGCCGCCAGAACTTTGGCAGGTCCGGCCGCAGCGTTATTGGCGGGCCGCGTCTCGTTTGCACGCACAGGAAGCGCCCCCAAGGACAAAAGACCCGCAAAGAGCATCCTTATTACACTTATTTTTTTCATCTACCCGCTTTCCAGCCCTTATGACCGGTAAAGTATAGCAGGGTTAAGCGTCTTCCGCATCCTCAAATATAGCTTCTATGGGCTGTTCAAAAAGCCGGGCGATCCGAAACGCCAAAGGCAAAGACGGATCGTACTTTCCCGTTTCAATGGCATTGACCGATTGGCGTGATACATCGAGATGTTCCGCCAATACCGCCTGGCTCCATTTGCGCTCGGCGCGCAAGACCCGCAACCGGTTTTTCATTTATACCCCCTGCGCACAAAGGGCTGGACCATGCCAAACAGGCCAAAAAATACTGGCACCAGAATATAAAGGGGAAAGTCCGGGGCTTGCGCGAAATTTTCCAAAAAACCCCAAATGGCCGCAAAAAATAAAGTCAGCCCGGTGCTGAGCAGCAGGCTCCTTGTTATAATCATGCGCTCGAACTCATCAATATCCGGGTCGGCGATAAAGCGCCCCATTGCCCAGATTATCCAGCCAATGGGCAAGGCCGTCAGAACCGCCAAAATAGACTTGACCTGGGTGGATAAATCAAACCGGTTGAGCGCGGCAACAGACACCATCAAGACTAAAATGTAGAAAAACAATCCCATACCCAAACGCACCATATACCGCCGGACCGGTGCGCGCCGCCGCGCCGACAGTTTTGTGACGGGATTGTTTTTAGTGTAATTAATCGCCAGCGGGAAAATACCCAAAACAGGTAAAGTCGGCACGATATAAGCCACCAAAGACAGACCAAAGGGCAAATCGGCCCGGGCAATCATTTTTGATGCCAGCCATTCAAGGAGCAAAAAAGCAAAAACAAGACCGGCTATCCGGGTAAAATATAGAGATTTCGCGCTCATCACACCACCTATAAAAGTAAACTTTACTTTACATATCGATCAGGCACATCATTGTCAAATACGTCTCCTTCATGAGGAATGCCCTTGCCGCCCTGTAAAGCGTGTGTCAAATGCGATAAACCAGCAATTACTCATGCAGGGCGGGAATTGATGATGAAATTTTCTTTATATGCCGGACTTGGTCTTTTGCTTGTCCTTGGTGGGTGCAATGAACAACAGGTGGCGGCACCTGCTGCGCCCGTCGTCGCCCCGGCGCCCAATGGCATTACTTTCCCGCACGGGTATAAAAACTGGGATCTGATCGCCGTCAGCCACCGTACGGATAACAACTCTTTGCGCGCCATATTGGGGAATGATGTGGCCGTTAAGGCGGCGCGCGCAGGCCAGACCAATCCCTGGCCCGATGGCAGCATGCTGGCCAAACTGGTCTGGAAAGATACTGTACACGAAGACGACTGGCCCGATGCCACCGTGCCGGGCGCATTCGTTCATGCCGAATTTATGCTCAAAGATGCAGGCAAATATAAAGCCACCGGCGGGTGGGGATTTGCCCGCTGGCTGGGCAATCAGCAAAAGCCTTATGGTGAAGATGAAAACTTTGTCGAAGAATGCTTTGCCTGCCACACACCAATGAAGCATAATGACTATGTGTTTACTCACCCGGTGAAACTGCGTTAAAGGCATTTTATTGGCCATGCCTGATGCCAGCGTTCTTGCTGGATTTTTAATTCCGGTGCAAATCTGAATCCAGAACGGTGTTCATGGAGGGCTGTGCCCCATGCTTCGACAAGCTCAGCATGAGGATTCGCGAGTTAGCAAGAGGAATAAAACATGCCTCACCCTGAGCTTGTCGAAGGGTGCAAGCTGAAGGGGTGTGGTGGTCCCATGCTTCGACAAGCCAGTATGAGGTTCGCGAGCCAGAAGAACATTTTAACAGACATACAAAAAACCCGCGCCAGAGCAATCCAGCGCGGGTTTTATTTTTAACCGGTCTTTCTTACCAGATTTTGACGCGATTTTCCGGTGACAGGTATAACGCATCCCCGGGCTTCACATCAAACGCATCATACCAGGCGTCGAAATTACGCACGATGCCATTGCAGCGATATTTCGACGGGGAATGCGGGTTGGTGGTGAGCTGGTTGATCAGCGCTTCATCGCGCTGTTTGCCACGCCAGATCTGCCCCCAGGAGAGGAAGAAACGCTGATCACCGGTAAAGCCATCAATCACCGGCGCTTCCTTGCCTTTCAAGGACAATTTATAAGCCGTGTAGGCGAAATTAATGCCGCCAAGATCACCAATATTTTCGCCCATGGTCAGCTTGCCATTAATGTGATGGCCCGGCAAAGGCTCATAGGCATCATACTGCGCACCAAATTTAGCAGCACGTGCCTTGAACGCTTCGGCATCCTCTTTGGTCCACCAGTCACGCAACATGCCCGTGCCATCAGATTTGCGGCCCTGATCGTCAAATCCATGGCCCATTTCATGGCCGATTACCGCGCCAATGCCGCCATAATTGACCGCATCATCGGCGTTGGGATCAAAGAAAGGCGCCTGCAAAATAGCCGCCGGGAACACCACTTCATTGCGCGTTGGCGAATAATAGGCATTGACCCTTTGCGGGTTCATAAACCATTCGGTCTTGTCGATCGGTCCGCCCAGTTTGGAGATCATATCCTCCCACGCCCATTTATTGGCGGCGCGGACATTGGCGATGAGATCATCACGCTTAATGGTCATGGAAGAATAATCCTTCCACTTGTCCGGATAGCCGATCTTCGGGGTAAAGGCAGCCAGTTTTTTATGAGCCTCAGCCTTGGTGGCGTCCGACATCCATTCAAGACTGTCGATGTGTTCACCAAGCGCCGTGCGCAAGTTTTCCACCAGGGCAACCATTTTGGTTTTGGATTCCGGCGGGAAGTATTTTTTCACATATACCTGACCAACCGCTTCGCCCAGGGAGCCATTAACCAGCGATACGCCGCGTTTCCAGCGGTCGCGTTGTTTAGGTTGGCCACGTAATGTTTTGCCATAAAAGGCAAAGTTTTCATCGTCAAAAGCCTTGGGCAATTGCGGCGCATAATTAGACAGGGTTTTAAAGGTCAGATAGGCCTTCAAATCATCAATCGAGGTGTCGGCAAAATCCTTGGCGATCTTTGGAAATGCGCTTTTCTCGCGCACAATCATTGACGTTATTTTGCCTTCCATGCCCATGTTTTTCACCACCGCTTTCCAAGGAAAATCGGGGGCAAAGCTTTCCAGCTCATCCAAGGTCATCTTGTTATAGGTCAGATCACGATTGCGCCGGTCAATCCGGGTCCAATGGTCTTTGGCCAGCCGCGTTTCCATGGCCATTACCGCCGCCGCCTTGTCGGCCGCACCATCAATGCCCGCCAGTTCAAACATTTTGGCCATATGCTTTACATAAGCGGCACGAATATCTTTAAAGCGCTGGTCGTCTTTGAGGTAATAATCCCGGTCCGGCAGGCCCAGCCCTGTGTGCGTGACATAAAAGGCGTAAGCATCGGGCTGCTTGGAATCAACATTGACAAAACCGCCAAAAACAGATCCTGCCTGCATATCCGGTGCCGTCATGAGAAGCGCAATATCTTCATGGGTTTTGGCCGCATTAATCTTGTCCAGATCGCCCTGAATGGGGGCGAGGCCTTTGGCTTCGATGGCATCAGTATCCATATAGCTGGCAAAAAGATCACCGATTTTTTGCTCTACGCTACCTGGCGCGCCGCCTTTGGCGGCCGCTTCCTCGATAATGCCTTTAACCCGTTTTTCCGAGCGGTCGGCAAGCACAGAAAATGAGCCATAGCGCGTTTTGTCAGCAGGAATTTCAAAGGTTTTGAGCCAGGTGCCATTGACGTATTCAAAAAAATCATCGCCCGGTTTGACCTGCGTATCCATAGCCGTCAGTTCAACACCAAAATCGCCAAGTTCCGGCTTGGCCGGTGCGGCGACAGGTTGCTTGGTTGCCACGGCTTCTTTTTTTACGTCCGGGCCTTGTGCATTTGGATTGCACGCCGCCAATAGGGCCAAGACGGCACCCGTTGCCAATAATCTGGTTTTCATTGTTAACTCCTGTGATGGTTTCCTGAAAATAGAGTACTCCATGACCCGCCCACAGCAAGGGTGTTGGGGCCATCATGCATTACAAATTCGTAATATCGGACAAGACACACTCATTCGGCGGGCAAGACCACCAGATGATCGACATCCTCGTTTTCTATTTCTTCCAGGCTTGTGCCAAAGCGCTCCTGTTCCTTGCCGGTAAATATCCATTTGAAGAAGCGACTGATATCGGCCCCAATGGCGTAAAGCGCCGGCACAAAGAACAAGGTTACGAATAGCGCAAACAGAACCCCGTACGAAAGACCAATGGCCACCGGCACCAAAAACTGCGCCTGAATGGATTTGGCCAGCAAGAGCGGCACCAGACCAACAAATGTGGTCAGCGATGTCAGGATAATCGGCCGGAACCGCTCGGTCCCCGCCTCGACCAATGCCCGCGCAGCGCCCGTACCATTGGCCCGCAAGCGATTGACATAATCGACCAGCACCAGATTATCATTCACCGCCACCCCGGCCGCGGCCATGAAGCCCAGCAAGGAAAACAGGTTCATTGACTGGCCCATCACAAGGTGACCCAGCACCGCGCCCATAAAGCAGAACGGCACCGCCGCCAGCAAAATCAGCAAAGGCTGTGTATAGGAGCGAAAGGCGATGGCCACCAGAATATAGGCAACCCCAAAAGCAATCAGCGACAGGGTCAAAAGTTCGGCCATGAATTCGGCCTGACCTTGCGCCCGGCCAATATTACCCCGGTGAACCTTCGGATTATGCGCGTCGAATGTTTTGAAAAAATTCTCATTGAGGTCTTTTCGAATCTCGCCAATACGCTCTGAAACCACTTCGGCGCTGACCACCACGGCGCGTTGTCGTTCGCGGCGTTGTATCTGGCTGATGCCCGGCGCAAAGTGCATGTCGGCAATGGAATAAAGCGGCACCTCGCGCCCGTCATTGGTGCGGATACGCATGTTTTTCATGAAATCAAGCGATTCGCGGTCTTTGCGTGGATACCGCACAAACACCCGCACATCCTTGCCATCGCGCGGCAGGCGCTGCACTTCATCGCCATAAAAGCCCTGGCGAACCTGACGGGCCACGTCGGCTATGGTTATGCCCAGAGATTCCGCGCCGGGTTTGAGCTTGAACTGAATTTCTTCGGTTGCCGACTGGCTGTCATTGGCGACATTGAACACACCATTATAGCTACGCAGGCGCGCCATCAGCTCATTAGTGGCTTTTTTCAAGGCCTCGGTATCGCTGGAATTAAGGACATATTGCAAGGGTGGCCCGTTATCATTGCTGTTATATTCCACCTTGATGGCCTCCGCGTCTGGCACTTCGCCTATCAACTCGCGCAGACGCTCCGCGGTTTGCTTGGCACTCATCGCGCGGGTTTCCGGCGGCACCAGTTTGACCAGTGCCAAAACGTTGTTTTCCCGCGAGCGGGTGTACCAGTTTTCAATCAGCTTTTTGCCCCCCTCCTTCATTTCGCTTTCAAGGGTGTTTTCGGCTTTTTGGATTTGTGCCAACACCTCCAAAGAACGTGAATAGGGCGTGCCTTGCGGCAAGGTCACATCAATATTGATCTGGTCCGACTCGACCTCAGGCATAAAGGTGAACTTCACCCAGCCCGTGCCCAACAAACCAATGGACAGCACCGCCGCCGCGATAAAGCTGGCCGCTGTCAGATAACGTCTGCGTACGGCAAACTTCATCATCGGGCGATAAATATGATGCGCCACCCACAAAATACTGCCCGCCAGTCTGGCCTGAAAACGCGCCAGCCAGCTGTTTGGGTTTTCCGGTTTTAAGTGCGCCAGATGTGATGGCAAAATAAGCAAGGATTCGACCAAAGAGAAAAACAGCGCCAAGATCACCACCAGAGAAATGGCACGGGTAAACTCCTTGGTTGTTCCTGAAAGAAACATCCAGGGGGCAAAGAAAATCATCGTCGTCAGGACCGCAAAAATGACCGGCTTCAAGACCATTTGCGTGCCCGAAACCACCGCCGTCAGACCTTCTTCCCCATCTTCAGTTTTGCGGTGAATGGCCTCGCCGACAATAATCGCATCATCGACGATCACGCCGATAACCAGCAAGAAGGCAAAGGTCGAAATCATATTGAACGACACGCCCAGCAAAGGCAAAAGCGCCAGCCCGCCCGCAAATGCCGTGGCAATACCGGCCGCCACCCAAAGCGCAATGGCCGGCCGTAAAAACAGCATCAATGTGACAAGCACAAGAAACAGGCCGGAAAAGAAATTGGAGCCAATGGTTTTGATCCGCGCATTATAGGCCTCGGATGCATCATCCCACAGGGTCAGCGTCACGCCCTCGGGCAAGGTAGCCTGTTTGGTTTTAAGGTATTTTTTGACCTCTTTAGCCATTTTTACAACATTCATATTCGGCCCGGACTGGATTTGCACCAAGATGGCGTGCTCACCATTAAGAGTGGCCATCAGATTAACCTCGGCAAACCCGTCTTTGACCGTTGCCACATCCTTGACCCGGATCACCGCCCCGTCCGGGGTTTGGCGGACAATGATGTTTTCAAAATCTTGCTGACTGTCAGCCAGATTACGGGTGCGCAATTGCATATCGCCGATCTTGGTGCGGATATTGCCCGATGACATATCCACCGATGTGCCGCGAATGGCCCGGGTCAGATCGGAAAAACTCAAGCCATAGCGGCGCAAATTCTCTTCGGAAACCTCAATCGAGACTTCTTCCGGGCGCACCCCGAAAAGCTTCACCTCCGGCACACCGGGAAGAAGCGCCACATCGCGGCGCACTTCTTCGGCCAGACGGGATAATTTGCGCTCGTCTATATTACCGACAACGGCAATACGCATAATCTCGTTATTGGAGGAAAAAACCCTGATTTGCGGTTTTTCTGCCGCCCTTGGGAAGGTGGCGATAGAGTCCACCTCGCGCTTGATCTCTTGCAAAAATTCGGCTGAATTCAGGTTTTGCTTGCCAATAACAAACAAGGTGCCAACGCTTTCGCTGGCCACCGACCAAAGTTGGTCTATCCCGTGCACCCGGCTGACCGCTTCTTCCATGCGGGTGACGATCTGCTCTTCGATATCTTCAGGTGATGCGCCAACCCACAGGACGCTGACCCGCGCGCCGGGGATCTCGATATAAGGGTTGATCTCGCGGTTGATGCGCACAAAGGCAACAATACCGGCGATAATCAGCGCCACCATTAAAAGATTGGCCGCGACCTTGTTTTGCGCCCACCAGTGTATAATGCCGTTCATGGTCTTTTCCCTCTTAATCTTTGTCGTCTGCTTCTGCGGCAAGTTTTTCAATAGCCGCGGTACGCGCCACCGGCTCTACTTTGAGGCCTTCGGCCGGCACACGAACCGGCGATGTGATAACCCGATCGTCAGCCGTAATGCCTGCGGTCAGGATCGCGCCATTTTGCCCCGAAGAGACCACCGTCACCTGTTTGATCGACATGGTGTTGTCATCATTGACCACAAACACCTTGTCATCACCGCGCAAGGCTGTGCGCGGGATTACCAGCGCATTGGGAATCTCCCGCCCATCAATGCGCGCATCGACAAACAAACCAACCGCCAGCGGCATGCCCTTGTCAGCGCCCTTGCCATAAGGGTCATCAACCTCGACAAAGGCAAACAATACGCGGGTTTGCGGATCAATGGCGCTATCGGTACGCACGATGCGGCCCTTCCAATGATGCATTTGCCCGGCCACGGTCGCCGACAAATCAACTGCCGGGCCGGGGTTTTTCGCATTTTCCGTAAATGCCAATGGCAAACTTAATTGGCTTAATTCCGTATCCGTCAGGGGCAATTTAACTTCAACCACATCGGTGGCGAAAACCTTGCCCAGCCGCGCGCCCGGCGTCACATATTGACCAATATCGGCGCTACGGGTGCGTACACGCCCACTAAAGGGAACCCGAACCTTGGTGCGCGATAATTGCAATTGCGCATCGGCCAAGGTCGCCTTGGCGGACGCCAGCAGGGCGCGGGCCTCGGCCAATTGCGGCTCACGCAAGGTCAAAGGCGAGGCCTCGCCCTGGCCAAGTTCGGCCCAGTCGCGCCGGGCAATATCAGATTCGGCCTGTTCGCGCGCCAGTCTTTGTTCAGCCTGCGCCACCTGCGCCGCGGCCTGAATGACCCGCAATTCGTAATCACGCGGTTCAATTCTGATCAGCACTTCGCCTTTTTTGAAGAACCCGCCATCAATAAACCCCGGCGCAACATGCAAGATTTTACCACTGATTTGCGGCACCACATCAATTTCGGTACGCGGCCGCACCACGCCCTGGGTACGCACCTGCAAATGCGCGGTTTCGGGTACAGGCTGGGCCACCAGAACCGGTGTAGGTTTTAATTCTTCAGGCTTTTTTTCAGGCTTTGGCCGCAGGCTCATGAGGGCCAGACCAGCCACCGCAACCAACAAGACAAGAACCGGCAACCCAAAAACAATGCCGCGCCAGATCAAAAGCGCCGGATTACGGGTTTTTGCGCGCGTGATGCCGCTGCCGCCATGATCAGATTGTGACGTATTCATAATGATTTTTCCTCATCGACAGGTAGAGCTGCGGTTTGTTCCGCATTGGTTTTAATCTCAGCATTAAAGTCTCCGGCAATCGCCAGATGCAGGCGTACCCGGTTGGCGGCGCGCTCACGCCCGGCGGCCAGCAATTGGCTTTGCGCGTTAATTCTGCGCCGCTGCGCATCAAGAAGTTCGAAAATGGTCCCAACGCCGCGTCCGTACTCCCGTTCGGCCAGCTTTTCCGCTTCCTCAGCTTCCCTTGCCGATTCTTCCAGCGCCGCCACCCGGCGGGCCAGATACACCTCGCCATCCAGCGCATCTTCGGCTTCACGCCAGGCAGTCAATACCGTGCTGATATAGGTTTCCACCCGTTCACGCTGCGCCGCTTTCGCCCGCTTGACGTCATTGCGTAACGCGCCGCCACGAAAAACCGGCTGCGCCAGCGCGCCGACCAGTTGGCCGACCAAAGTATCAAGATCAAAAAGATCGCTGATTTTAGTGCCGCCGGTGGTGGCATTTGGCGAGAGGGTCAGACGCGGCAATAAGGCCTTGCGCGCTTCACCAACGCGAAACCCGGCCGCTTTCAGGCGCGCTTCGACGGCGCGCACATCCGGGCGGCGCACCAACAGGTCCGCCGGGGTGCCTGCGCCGGTCAGTGTCGGCAAAGTTGGCAATGTTGCCGCCATATCAATTTCTTCGGCCGGATAACGGCCCAGAATAATTTCCAACCGCCGCGCCGCATTGGCCCGTTGCTGGTCACGCAAGGCCAGGCTGGCGCGGGTACCGGCCAGCGCCGAACGCGCCAGCCGTAAATCCAGCGAGGTGGAAAGGCCGCGCGCATAACGGCGCTCGACAAGCTGTTGTGAACGCTCGCGCGTTTGCACATCATCGGCGGCCAGCGCCATTTGCTGCCCCGCTTCAATCAAATCAAACCAGGCTTGCGCCGTGCGCCCGGCCACAGACAGGCGTGCCGCTTCATAATCGGCCTGCGCCGCCAGCGCATCGGCATAACCGGCGCGGGCGCGGTCCGCCACGCGGCCCCAAACATCTGCTTCCCAGCTAACGCTGGCGCTCAGATTGTGGGCGTTGGTGTCCTTGGCGTTTTGAATAATGGTGCGCGTGGAGCGGGCGCTTAAATCAACCGAAGGCAGCCGCGCCGCCGCGCCGACCCGGGCCAACGCATCGGCCTGATCCAGACGCGCCGCACTGGCCCGCAAATCATGATTATGGGCCAATGCCTCACCGACCAATGCAACCAGTTGTGCATCATGGAAATCAGCCAGCCAATCGGCGCTCAAGACATTTGCGCTTGTTTGCGATGGCGCGGCCCATTGCCCCGGCTGCGTTACACCTTGCAACGCATCGCCCGGTGCGATGGTGCTGCTGGCGCAGGCGCTCAAAGCCGCCACAGATGCCGTTATTATCCAGTTCCGTATCATTTAAAATTCCAGTAATCGTCCCTTGGTGTTGCCTAGTCTCTACTCATAACATCGCGAATGTCAATCAAGTTTTATCGTTTTTCGCTAAACATTTCTTGAATTTCATGATTATCACGTTTTTTATCCTTTCCCCCTTTTCGCGCCTTTCACCGGTCGACACACAAGAGCGTTTGCCCTGACTGCGCGAACGCAATACCCTTGTTCATCTATGAGATGCACAAGGCATGGCATTTGGATGCACTTCTTTTGTGCGCTTAAGGAAAAATCTTGTTGGCTATGACATTTCGCTTTATATTTTTGACAGTTCTGGCGGCATTATCTGGCCCGATTGCGCTTTTTTTGGGTGCGGACATAACGCCAGGCCAAGCCGTTTTTGCCGGAATTCTCAGCGCCAGCCTGACATTTTTGAGCCTGCGTGTTTGGGCCAATAGCCGCGCAGCAGCGCCGCCAATGGCGCACCCGCCAGCGCAAAACCATGACAAATCACACACTGATATTGACCGTGCCGCGCGGCCCGCTTTGCAGGTTTTGCCCGCGCCAGTTGTGCTTGTCGGGGCGCAAGACCGGGTAATTTTTGCCAATGAGGCGGCGCAGCAGATTTATCGCGGGTACGAGCCGGGCAGCGTGTTGAGCACAATGATTCGCCATCCTGAAGTGCTGGGCGTTTATCGCAAGGCTGTGCAGAGCATGACCCCGTGCGCCGCGCTTTTTACCATTAACCGCCCCGAAGAGCGGCACATGCGGGTTTTGGCCCTGCCGGTGCGCGCGCGGCAAACTGTGTTGTTTTTTCATGACGAGACCGATGCCCGCAAGGCCGAGCAGATGCGTGCCGGCTTTCTGGCCGATGCCAGTCATGAGCTGCGCACGCCGCTGGCCTCATTAAGCGGCTATATAGAAACCTTGCGCACAACCGCTAAGGATGATGCGCAGGCACAGGCAAAATTTCTGCACATCATGGCCGGACAGGCGGCGCATATGGAAAGTCTGATCAATGACCTTTTATCCTTGAGCCAGATTGAAATGAATGAACATCTGGCCCCGCAAGACAATATAGATATTAAAGAGGTGATACAGAGTGTTTGCGCGGCCCTGACACCGCTGGCCGAGGCACGAAAAGTGATTTTGCAAATCAACGCAAGTGACGGGCCGCTGCCAGTCATTGCCGATCAAAGGCAGATTATCCAGGTTGTCCAGAACCTTGTCGATAATGCCATTAAATACAGCCCCCCTGAAGGCGCTGTCACCATTACCATAAGCGCGGACCATAATCGGCGTGCGCTGGCCACCCAAAACCACCGTCTTGGCCCCAAAAGCGCCCGCATCGCCATTCTTGAAACCCCGCAAACCCCCGGCGTTCTTTACACTATGGTCCACATTCAGGATGCCGGGCCGGGCATAGCCGCAGAACATTTACCGCGTCTGGCCGGGCGCTTTTACCGGGTTGAGGCGGGCAAAACCCAAAGCCGTAAAGGCACCGGTCTTGGTCTGGCCATTGTCAAACATATCATGACACGCCATCGCGGTGGTTTGCGTGTTGAAAGCCTGCCAGGTGCAGGCAGTGTGTTTACTGTCGTCCTTCCTCAATCCCCGGCGCAACAAACAAGTAGACAGCGCCGCCCTGTCACATAAGCTTCACATTCGCGTTCTATGACCACCACAGTCTGGGGCCTATGTGACAGACCACCGTGCCATCACATTGGAAAAGAGCAAAGTATCGTGCCATCAGTTTTTCTTTTTTTGTTCCCTGCCCTTGTCGGCGCGATGGTTGTCAGCTTCTTTTTGGGCAAAACCCGCGCTCTGGGCAGCGCCAAAGAACACCCTGCACGCTTGCATTCCCTGCCCGGTTATTCGGGCTATTATCTGGCCATATGGACCACCATGCCAGCGCTTATTGTGTTGCTTGCTTACGTCTTTTTTGGCCCGGCGCTCGTCGCTATGCAGGTGCGTAGCGGCCTGCCACCTGAAACCCTCGCTTTACCGGTTGAAAAGCTGGAACTTTTTATGCGCAATGCCCGCGCCCTGGCTTTTGGCGGCGCGGCCAGCCAGACCAGTGCGGCGCTAACCGATGCGGCCCGCCATTTCACAGCCGCCGCGCGCACCCTGAATATGGCGGTTATTGTGCTGGTCGCCGGCTTGGCCATTGGTGGCTTTGCGATGGCGCGGCGACAAATCGCCGCCGATTTTCGCGCCCGCAACAAGGTTGAGCGGTTCGTTTATGCGCTGCTTCTGGCCTGTTCAATTATCGCCGTCCTGACCACGCTGGGTATTATTCTTTCCTTGCTGACCGAATCTTTGCGGTTTTTTGCGCAAGTGAATATTATTGACTTTATTTTTGGCCTCAAATGGAGCCCGCAAACCGCCTTGCGCGCCGACCAGATCGGCCAGTCCGGCTCGTTTGGAGCAATACCACTGTTTGCCGGCACTTTCCTTATCACCCTGATCGCTATGGCCGTGGCCGTACCAGTTGGTATTTATGCGGCTATTTATCTTTCTGAATATGCTCGCCCCCGGGCGCGCCAGATTATCAAACCGGTATTGGAGGTGTTGGCTGGCATTCCGACTGTGGTTTATGGCTTTTTTGCACTTTTGACCATTGGGCCGTTTATTCGCCAACTGGCCGAATCCATCGGCCTTGGGGCGCAAACCCAAAGCGCCCTTTCCGCCGGTCTGGTGATGGGGATTATGATTATCCCCTTCGTTTCCTCGCTTTCTGATGACGTTATTAATGCGGTGCCCCAGGCCTTGCGCGATGGCTCTTATGCCATGGGGGCGACGCAATCGGAAACCGTGCGCAATATTATTCTCCCCGCCGCCCTGCCGGGCATTATGGGGGCGGTGATGCTGGCCATCAGCCGCGCCATTGGCGAGACCATGATTGTTGTCATGGCCGCCGGGCAAAGCGCCAATCTGACCGCCAACCCCCTACAGCCGGTGACCACGGTCACGGTGCAGATTGTTACCCTTCTGACCGGCGATCAGGAGTTTGACAGTGCCAAAACCCTGGCCGCCTTTGCCCTCGGTCTGGTTTTGTTTGTGGTGACATTATTACTCAACATTTTTGCCTTGCAGGTCGTCAATAAATACCGGGAACGTTATGACTGAGCCATTGCCAAAAGATACCCGCTCGACCCGGCGCATTATTGCCGCATCCTTGCCCCGGCGGTATCGCGCCGAGCAGCGCTTTCGCGCCTATGGCCAGGGGGCAATTGTGCTGGCGGTGCTGGCGCTTGGCCTGTTACTGGTCTCCATCACGGCGCAAGGGTTCAGCGCCTTTACCATATACCGGTTTTCTTTGCCCATGACGGTAACGCAAAAGCTTGTCGATCCAAAAGGCACAAACGACCCCAAAGTCATTGCCAAGGGTAAATATCGCCGCCTGATCCAAAATACATTGCGCCGCACATTTCCTGACGTGAAAGCCAGAAAGGACGTGCGCGCTTTATTTGCGCTGTCAACCTCGCTGAACGCGGTTGATCTGCGTAACCGGATTGTCAAAAACCCGGCGCTGATTGGCACAACAATCACCTACACCGCGCCAGTTTCGGACGATCTTGATCTTTATTTGAAGGGCTTGGTGACGCCGCGTCGCCAGCTCACCGCAAAGGGTGATTTACGCGTACGTTCCGCCCCAAACGGGCAGGTCAATCTTGAAACGCAAGACCAAAGCCTTGCTACCGCCTATCATCTTGTCCAGAGCGCCTGGCAGGCTGAGGCGGCAAAGGACAAGGTGCGAGCTGGCAAATTACGCCAGCTTGCCACCACAGGCGATCCGCGCCGCGCGCCGCATAACACAGCCGAAGCGGCCCGGCTGGAGACACGGGCTGCGGCACGCGAAAAAGCAGCACAATCCGCCCGCCTTACCCTTAGCGCCACCGATCCATCGGTTTTTGTACGCAGCCAAAACAGCATTATCAAAATCACCGCCCTTGGTGCCAATACCGCAGTGGGGAAAGTTTTCGTACAGGACCAGACTGCCCCGGTGCAGACCATAAAAGACTGGTCTGTGCTCTATCTAAAGCGTCCGGAAAAAACGCGGCGGATCAATGACCGACAGATTGCCTGGGGCGAAGCCCTGTTACAGCGCCAACAGGTCAAAAAAGTTTTCAACAGTATATTTTTTACCCACGCCGATTCACGCGAACCGGAGCGCGCCGGCATTGCCGGGGCCATGGTTGGCTCTTTGCTGACGCTTTTGGCGACCATGCTGGCGGCCGTGCCTGTTGGCATATTCGCCGCGATTTATTTGGAAGAATTTGCCCCGAAAAACCGCTTTACCGGCTTTATCGAGGTCAATATCAACAATCTGGCAGCGGTGCCGTCGATTATTTTCGGGCTTTTGGGGCTGGCGGTGTTCCTTAATGTGTTTCACATGCCGCGCTCGGCCCCACTGGTTGGCGGGCTGGTGCTGGCTCTGATGACTCTGCCGGTGGTGATTATCGCTGCCCGCGCCGCGATCAAGGCGGTGCCGCCCTCCATACGTGAGGCGGCTTTGGGCATTGGGGCTTCGAAAATGCAAACTGTTTTTCACCATGTTCTGCCACTGGCCGCGCCGGGCATTATGACCGGTACCATTATTGGCCTGGCCCGCGCCCTTGGCGAAACCGCGCCTTTGTTGATGATCGGCATGGTCGCCTTTATTGCGCAAATTCCGCGCTCCATCACCGCCCCGTCAACGGCCATGCCGGTGCAGATTTATTTATGGGCCAGCAGCGCCGAGCGAGCCTGGGAGGCGCGCACCGCCGCCGCCATTATTGTGCTTATCGGCCTGATGATCGCCCTCAACCTCGCTGCGGTACTATTGCGGCACAAATTTGAACGCAGGTGGTAATATGAACCAGCAAACAGACCCCCAAAACGGCCAGCCGAAAATCAAGGTCAGCACCCGCAATGTGAACGTTTATTATGGCGACAAGCAGGCTCTGTTTGACGTTGGTCTCGATATACCCGACCGTAGCGTAATGTCATTTATCGGCCCGTCCGGGTGTGGCAAGTCAACATTTTT
>JALWSB010000147.1 GCA_027080345.1 Robiginitomaculum sp.
CCAAAGCAGGCGCATGATCACTGGCGTTCCCTGCATGGCAGATTGCCCGCTGGCGCGGGACAAAGCGGGCCTTATGTGTTCAAAAAACAGCTTGAAAACGGCAAGATCGTTTATCGGTTGAACAGCGATGTCTTTGCCAAGGGGGCGCAGGCGCGTCAGCGCTGCGCCGCGCTTAAAAGTGCCGGTGTGGATTGTATTGTCGTGCGGTATTAGAATACTGATACCGCCTTTACAGACATTGATACCGGGCTTAATGTTTTTCCATGGATTTCCTGCACAATACATTCGAGAAAAAACCGGCAAGTTTGAGTGCGGTTTTATTTTTTTCTGTGCTTCTCTCTGGCTGTCTTTATCTTGATATTGGCACAGTTTTATCTTTGAAGCGGCTGGACCCTTATACGGTCGATCTTGTCAACAGCCGGGCGGCGGTTCTTCTCCCAAAAGGGCTGGTTTATGAAAAGACCGTTGGCACAACCTTGCGCATAACCAGAAACAACAAGGTGCTTCAAGAAGAAAAATTTGCCCTGGAGGTTCTTGAAGATGGCGAGGCTTTGCCGGGCATTGATGTTGCTGATCTGCCGCGCAAGCCTTTGATTATCCGGCTGGGCAAGGCGGATTTTGAGCGGGCAACGCGCCTGCAAAAAAAGCTCTCCAAACTGGATAAAAACCATAAATGGGTGGAGCCGGGCAGCGAGACCGTTAGCGATGAGGGGGCGGAACACAGAAAAATTGCCGCTGATGAGCGCGCCAGTGGTGATCTGACAATCAAATGGAATTTTTCTCTCACGCAAGCCGGGTTTGAAAAATATTGCACCAGACACAAGCGGATCAAGCTGACCGCCTGGGTCAAGATCAATGACGATCCGGGCTATCGCCGGGTAGTGCATGGGCTGCCCCTAAAGCGCCTTTACGGCAAAAAAGGCATGAAAAAACTATGCGCCATGCCCCCGCAAACTGGCCTCGAAGCTACGCCATAAACCGGCCCTTATGCCATATTTATAGTGCTTGCAAAGCTGTCACTTTTCTATAGCCTTGCGCGGGATCAGGTGGGGACGCGTTATGATACAGGCTTTTTATAAGATAACGCGGGTTTGTCTGCGCGCGCTGGTGATCATTCTTGTGACGCAAATAGGGAGCGAGATTACCGGCGGCGACGCTGCGTGGGCCAAGGGCAAGCAGGTCAAAAAAATCAAAGCGCCGAAGGCCAAGCACCGCCCCAGCCTGTCTTTCAAGCCTGATACGTCGCGGCGCACCCCAAAATATACGGGCAAGGTGGGGGTGTTGGCATTGCGCGACCGGCGCGGTTTCAAGTTTTACAATGGCTCGGATGCATTTTTTGCAGAGCCAACCCTGCCCGCGCTTAATGATGCGCTTTATCTTGGCCTTAAAGGCGGGCGGGTTTTTTCTCACATCGTTAAAATTCCTGTTGCGCCCAACGATCGGTTGACGCGCAATGAACTTAAAAGCCTCGCCCAAAAATATAATGTTGATTACATCCTGCTCAGTGATTTGACGATTTTCACGCTTTTGCGCGAAAAAATGGTGACCAAAAAGAAGGGCATTGATTTTACTGTAAAGGTGCGCTTCGGACTGTTCAGTCAGTTGATTGATCCCAAAACCGGGGCCGTTTTATGGGCCGAGCCGGTGGTGCGCGAAATGGGGCAATTAAACACCAAAAAGAAGGTCAAGGCCGCCGCTTACGGTTATAGCGCGGTCGGTGCGCTCAAGGCCGGGCTGGTGGATCTTTCTGATTCCATTTACGCCATTGGCAAGGAGGTCAGGCAATGAGACCGCTGGCGCTCCTTTTTACCGCTCTTTTTCTGGTCTTTAGTGGCGCTGCGTCCTTGCAGGCCAAAGACAAATTTGTCAAATCCATGGGCCAGGCGCTTCGCTATCGCGAGGCGACGTCTTATCCAAATCAGGCTGAAAAACGCGATATTGTCATTGGGGCGGATTTTCTGGGTAAATCCGAACAAAAGCGTCTTTTGGGCAATAAAAACGGTAAATATGCGGTTGTTGAGGTGGCGATCACCAATAACAGTCGTTTTCGACTTTATGTGAACACGGTTTCTTTTTTTGACAGCGTCAATAATCTGCCCCTTTACAAGGGCACGTTTGATGATGTGGCCCGGGCCTCCGGCCCGTCGGGCAGCGGCAATAAAAAAGCGTTGCAGCTTTCGATCTTGCGCAACAATCTGATTGATAAGGGGTTGCAGGCCAATATTGTATTGCCCGGCGAAACCATACAGGGCCTGACCTTTATGAAGGTTGACGATATTGGCGCGGGCCTGGAAATGCATGTGGATGTGCAGAATTTAAAGCGCCTTCTTTATTTGAATATCACCGTCCCGCTAAGCCAGTAACCGCCCGCAAAAGGAATTCGGATCGTGCAGAATTACAGTAAAAAACGTTTTCTCCGATCCGTGGCCTTACCCGTGGTCGCAGGTGCCTGTCTGGCGCTTTTATCGCTCAACGCGCTGGGTCAGGACGACAATGCAGGTGTGGATCTGGCGCGTCTTTCAAGCCTGCAAACCCGCCAGGCCGCGCTGGAAGCGGAGGCACAGGCGCTGCTTAAAAAGCTGGTGGATAAGCGCGCTGCAATTTTGGAAGGTATGCGCGGTGATACCCTCGAGCAGATGGCCAAATGGGAAGAGGACCCGGAATATCTGAATGGGCAAGGTTTGGCCGCCGCCATTCAAAACGCCGAAATCATTGCCAAAGAATACGGTTTTGACGTTGAAAAACTGCATAAAATGTATGTGACGTCAAAGAAGATGATTTTGGGGCTGGAAATGACCGGGCGGTGCGGCGAAGGCTCGCCGCAATTGGCCAGCATGGAAGGGGCGATAGACAGCGTTTCACAAACTGCCAAGGGCGCGCTCGATTTTTTTGGTCTGGCTTCCCATGAAGAAGAGCGCCTGGCCTGTGTGCAGACCCAAAAGCTGAAACTCTATCGAGAGGTCAACCGGGCCTATATCTATGCCCTGACCGCCAAAAGCGCCCGGCAATCTTCGCAAGGCTTTCACGATTATGCGAAAGTCATCCTGACCATGTCGGGCAGTGATGCGCAGTTTTTGGCCGATCAGGCTAAAAAAATGGCGGATACGCAAGATACGGTGTTTTTGCTTTTTGAAATGACGCCGGTTATTGGCGAAATGCTTGACCTTTATAAGCTTGGCACGGGCACCAATGCGCTGGGGGTCAAGGCCAGTGATTTTGACAAGGCGATCACGGCGGTGTTCCTCTTTACCCCGGAAATCGTTGCCCTGACGTTCAAGCGGTATCCGCAAATGTTTTCCAGCATGAAGGGCTTTTTAACTGAACTGGCTTACCCTGCCGGCGGGTTTTTTGACACGCTGCTCTACAATGCCAAAATAGATATTGCGACCTTCAAAAAGGAGGCCGGGCAAATTCTTGACTGGTTCACGGATATTGAAAAGGACGTTGCCAAAAAAGCCTCTGTAACCATCCAGAAAGTCGCGCGCGAAAGCACCGATGCGATCTGGCGGCGTATGGTCAAAATGCCCGGTTATGGCATGTCCACCGAGGCGGCGATCAGGGCCTCAAACATGGTGGCGAGCCACGCGGCATCGATTCGCAAAGTGGCTGTGGAGCGCGGTGAAGTTTTGATGTTTCGCTCGTTTGGCGCGCAAGGCAAAGAGGCCATGGAAAAGGCCATGCAGGAAGCCATTGAAAATGGCGGCAAGCTGGTTACCAAATCGATTGATATCAAGCCAAAATCGGCCAGCAATGCGCTTTTGGGCGCAGGCATTCCCATTAATCCGGCGCTTTCAAAATATGAAGATGCGCTGCGTCTGGCGCGCGAATCGGGGGATCCGGCAAAAATCACCAAAGTTCTGGACGACATCGCCGAAAAGAAAAAACAGGTGACCAAACTTTTTGCGACAGTAGATGAAAAGGGCCGCAAAATAGTCGATAAAATCCCGGCGACTTACAAACATAATGGTGTTGATCAAAAAGTGTTATGGGTGCCCGACGCAAACGGCAATCCGCTGATGGGCATCCGCAATGCGGACGGGAAATTATTTGATCCGATTAAAAAGAAGGTTTTTGACGTGGACGCCAGTGCCGCCAAGGAGGTTATGGTTTTTGCCGACCCAAGGGGCACAAAAATCCTGCCCGATTATGACATGTTTGCCATTGGCTCGAAAGCGCGGCCAAATGACAGGGTTATCGGCAAGGGCGGGGAAATTCTTGATGAGGTTGCGGTTAATACGACCAAAAAGGGTGGTTTGAGCCAGCTTAATGACGAAAGCATTAATGCCATTAACGGGAGAATCGCTCAAGACAGCCATGTGCGCGGCAATCTGGTGCATCACGGCCCGGCAAATTTTTGGAAAGACGTGCCAGATTACCCGATAACGACCTTTATGCCTGATGGCACCGTAAAAATCATTGTTGAGGGCCCCGCTGGCAATCCAGACAAGTGGGCAAAAGAGTTTTTCCACGGTATGCGCCAGCAAGGCTATAAGGGGTTTGAGCCGCACCCGGCCTGGCACTGGCCGCCCTATAATCCGCGCCATGGTTACCATACTATGGATGAAGTTGCCGCTATGGCAAAAGCGCGGGGGCTATAATGCGCATCATTATGCACATGCTGATCCTGATTGTGGTTATGGCGCTGGCCGGGCCAGGTTTTACGCAAGATGCGCCTCTCGGCGCGGGTCCGGATATGGCCGCGCTGGAAGCGGAACACGGCGAAATTGAACAGCTATTGGTTGATTATAATACCGAGTTTGAACGCCTGTTAGGGCTTGGTTATGGCGGTGAGGCCTTGCGTCACGACCTTACAAACCTGGCTGATAATGTCGGGACGCTGCAAAGCCGCCTTGCAGATATTGCCGCGCAAATGGCGCAGCTCAAAAAAGCAGCGGATGTGAACCCCATAGAGCCTTTCGATATTGTTATCAGGCGTGGTGCACAGGACGGCCCGGCCACGCGGCGTATTGCCGCCGGTGAGATGGTTTTCTTTGTGGTTGATCTGCCTTATCCCAAACTGGGTGAGGACATGAGAAGCACGTTGACATGGACATTGACAGTGCCCGATGGCAGCACTTCAAAAGATGTTTTCAAATCTGAAAATGTTGTGCGCGATGGTGAGCGCGGTACGCATGTTTTTGGTGTTTCAACCGGCGATTTGCCAGACGGGGCCTATAGCATACACGCGCAGCACCAAGAGGTCGGCGCGCCGGAACATAAACAGGTGGCGACGGAAAACTTTACCATCAAAACCCCAAGAGTACTGGCAATTACCAGCGTTCTTGTTGATGATGAAAAAACCGGGGATGCGCACAAAAGTGTATTGGCCAAGGACACAATTCCATACCTGTTTATCAATTTCACTGCCTCCAAAAATATCGCGGCCATAACTGCGCATCTGTCGGTCGTTGATGAAACAACTGGCGTGCAGGTGTTCCAAAAAACCGGGCGGCGGGTGATCAGGCCGGACATGGACGCGCAGTTTATCCATGTGGGTCTTAACCCGGCCAAATACCCTTTGAGCGATGGCCATAGCTATCGATTTAATGTGCGTCTGGAGGACAATCTAAACGCCAGTGATAATGAATTTTACAAGCCTGAAATCCTTACATCGCAAAGCAGTGTGGCGTTTCGCTATGGCGCGGCCGCGCAAGAAGAGACTGAAAATGATACCGATGTTGTAGACGAAATTGATCTTGATGGTGAAACAACCGAGCCGAATATGAATACGCTGGAAGTGGGCGGCGGTGATGGCGGCGAATCGGAATGGGACAAAATTCCTGCTGATCAGGAAACCACAGGCGCAGACAACACTGTTATAGCCGATGCTTCCGATGATGCGCCCGCCGATGATGGTTGGGATGCCGCCGACGAGGTTGATGATGTGGTGGTCGGGGCCAGCGAAGATCAGATTAATGCTGTGCGTGACCGGATGGCCGCGCAGGCGGCCAATGATCAAAGCCGGATTAGCGCCAATGCCCGCAATGACTTTGCCCGTATCGAGGCCGAGCGTGAAGAACGCGCCCGGCAAAAAGCCGAGGCCCGCGCCCGCTTTGCCGCCGCCATGCAAGAGCTGGCCGTTGGCATAAACGAGGCTTATACCAAGGCTAAAAATGAAAGTTCGCCTACGGATGTCTATAGCGGCAGAACGACATCATCGACACCATACACACCACGTACGCCAAGCCCGGTGCGTAGTGGTGCACGTCAGGACAATACCTGGAAACTGATCAAGGCCTGCAAGGAAAGAAAATACGCAGCGGCGCGGGCCTCCGGCTTTCCGATTATGGACCCTATGGGGCCAGAGCTGGAATGCCGCCGGGAAATTGCCGGTGGGGGCAGTGGCGGTAATAACCGGTCTTTCTCACAAGGAAGCGGTTCGCAAAACAGTGGCGCAGATCAATGTACAGCCCTTGCCAAAGGCTCTAAAAACCCGAAACGCTGGGGGGCTTGTTGCCGCAAAGGTGGAGAGATGCGTTATAATGCCTTTACAACGCCAGACGGAAGTCGCACGGGATTGTCGGCCTATCGCTGCATGCAAAAAGGCCAACCTGATGAGCCACGATACATGCTGGATATAGATTAGAGTCAGGCCGCAGGCTCTACGAGTCAAAACGGGTGAGAGCGCAATCGTCAACGCTGACCAAGGCTTCGATTTCAAGAAGGAAGCTTTTAAAAACCGGGCGACCGCTGCCATATTCAGTATCAAACATAGGCACGTGGTTTTGCTGGCATTTTTCCACCGCTTTGATCAGCTTCTTTTTGGCGGATTTAAAGCCGCCGCCCAGCGTTGACGGCAAGGCATTTCTGATCTCCAAAACCGCCTGCAGGCGGCTTTTATTGACCGGGTCACCGGCTGTGTCGGCATAGGCTGATGCGTATTGATCAAGCAGGTTTTGGCTAAAATCAAGAAGGGCCGCGCCAGCGGGGGATGGTTTTTTTTTGAACATACCTCCCCCCCTCTATACCTTATTGCGCGCTCATCCCACCATCGATTTTCAGCTCAATACCGGTGACGAATTTGGATTCATCCGAGGCCAGATAAACCGCCGCATAAGCGATATCATCAGGCTCGCCAATACGCCGCATGGGGATGCCGCGCGCCAATTTGCCATAAAGATCCTCATCGTCTTTGGCCCCGACAATCGGGCCAATACCGTCCAGAATGGGAGTTTTGATAAACACCGGGTGGATGGAGTTGGAGCGAATGTCATAGCCATGAGAAGCGCAATGCAGGGCCACGGATTTGGACAACAGCCAGACGGCCGCTTTGGCGGCGTTATAGGCGCTCATATTCCCGGCGGCATAAAGCCCGGCGATAGAGGAAATATTGATGATCGAGCCAGGCCCGTGATGCTTCATGACACCCAGCGCGTATTTACAGCCCAAAAAGACTGAATCCGCATCGACCGCCATGACCTTTTTCCAGTTGGCAAAGCTCTCTTCTTCGACCGATCCCATAGACCCGATACCGGCATTATTGACCAGAATATTAAACCCGCCCAGGGCCTCGTCGGCGCCCGCGACGACATCTTTCCAGCTTTGCTCGTCGGCCACATCATGGGCAAAAGCAACCGCACTGCCCTGATATTCCGCGTTCAGCGTTGCGGCCATGGCGGAGGCTCCATCGCCATTGATATCGCTCAACGCCACACGCGCACCCTCGCGCACAAACATTTTGGCCATCGCCGCGCCAAGGCCGGATGCCCCGCCGGTGATCAATGCCCGTTTTCCCTCTAATCGTCCCGCCATGTGTTTTTCCTTTTGTTGAAATTACTGTGTTTGCAGACGTTTGACCAAAGCCATGGTCATGTTTTTGGGTGAAAACCGCCCCGAAGCGGCCATCATCTTGTTGGCAAGCCCCGGCACAATTTCCCGGCGGCCCTTGGCAAAGGCCCGATAGCCGATACGCGCCACTTTTTTGGGCGTCATCATTGGCGACAGTTTTAACAAGAGCGAGCCTTTCATCGCCGCCGCATCCTGAAAGCCAGATTTTACCGGGCCGGGACACAAAGCGGTGGCTGAAACACCGGTACCTTTCAGTTCCGCATAAAGCGCCTCGGTAAAGCTCAAGACATAGGCCTTGGAGGCATAATAAACCGCCATATTGGGGCCAGGCATATAGGCGGCCGTCGAGGCCACGTTCAAAATGCCGCCGCGCCGCCGCTCCACCATATGTGGCAGAAGAGCGCAGCTCAGCTCCGTCAACGTACGGATATTCAGATCGACCATGGAAAGAAGTTTGCTGCAATCGGCCTGCGCCACCGGGTCCATATCCCCAAAACCGGCATTGTTGACCAATACATCGACCTCAAGATCGAGGTCTTTCAAGCCCTGCAACAGGTTTTTGGCCCCTTCAGGCACGGCAAGATCAACCGGTAGAACGTGGGCTTTTGCGCCTTTTCCCGCCAGCTTCGCCGCCACATCGCTTAAGCCGTCGGCGCTGCGTGCCGCCAGCGCCACATCATAGCCATGGCGGGCAAATTGCATGGCCAAAGCCGCGCCAATGCCGCCCGATGCACCGGTGACAAGGGCCAGGGGCGCGCTCATAAACCAGCTACCTCGTCCATGAATGCCGCCAGGGCGACATCCTTGTCGGTTACGCCATTGGCGTCATGGGTCGATAGGGTCACTTCAACCTTGTTATAGACATTAAACCATTCAGGATGATGATCCATTTGTTCCGCCTTGAGGCTTACCCGCGTCATAAAACCAAAGGCTTGGCTGAAATCATTGAATTCATAAGTTTTGCAAATGGCATCGCGCCCCTCCATGCCCTGCCAGCCTTCAAGAAGGGCCGTGGCAACCGCTGCGCCCATTAATCCACTCATATTATCCTCCCGGTTTGGTTCATTATAGCCCCGTTTGGTGTTGTCAGCGAATCCTTAACCGCCATGGGGCATGATAGGGTGCGCAATACAAGGAAGTCCACCATGACCCACTTTTTAGTCTCTGAAGAAAACCCCAAAGGCCACAAGCTTGAAGACCTCCTTACGGAGATCAGGGCTGATATTTTATATCGCTGCACCAAAATTTCCAAAGACGGGCGGCCCGAAGCCATGGAGGTTCTGGCCAATAATGTCGAAATTCTGCACCACATCACCGCGGCTATCGAACTGGCGCTGGATTCAACCAAAATTCTCGATACCGCTTTTGGCAAGTCCCAGGCCGATAAAGGCGGCGCACCGCGTATTGGCGTTTCATAGGGTGAGCAGCAAAGAACTTTGATGAGTGCCGGCATGCAAGGGACTGGACAGGGTATGACTTTGGGCGCATAAGCCGCGTCATGGCGCGCCGGCGCGCGCGCTTTATCATACATTCTGGAAAGTTATGCCATGACCCGTGCGCGCAAGAACCCGTTTCGTAATCTCAAAGGTGATATTTTTGGCGGCTTGACGGCGGCGGTTATTGCCTTGCCGCTGGCGCTGGCATTTGGTGTGGCCTCGGGCCTTGGGCCGGCGGCGGGGCTTTACGGGGCCATTGCCACGGGCTTTTTTGCCGCCCTTTTTGGCGGCACACCGGCGCAAGTGTCCGGCCCGACCGGCCCCATGACCGTTGTCATGGGCGCGGTTGTCGCCAGCCATGCCGGGACACTGCCCGAAGCCTTTGCCATTGTCATGCTCGGCGGGGCCTTGCAGATTTTGTTCGGCTTTGTCCGTGTCGGGCGTTATGTGCGCTATACGCCCTATTCGGTGGTGTCGGGTTTTATGACCGGCATTGGCCTGATCATTATCATTATGCAGATTTTGCCCTTTATCGGCCTGCCGGCGGCCTCAGGTGGGCCGCTTGGTGCGGTGCGCGCCTTGCTGCTTTTGGATCCGCACACCATCAAGTTCAGCGGTCCGGCGCTGGCGGTGGTTGCATTGGTCACCATTATTGGCTGGCCGCAAGCCTTGCGACGCTTTATTCCCTCCCCACTGGCGGCCCTGACCATAGGTACGTTGCTGGGGGTTTTTGTCCTGAAAGGCGCGCCGACAATCGGCGCTATTCCGGCCGGTCTGCCAAGTTTTCACATGCCGGTTTTCAGCATGCACGATCTTGGCGGCATGTTGCAAGCCGGGCTGGTTCTGGCATTGCTGGGATCAATAGACAGTCTTTTGACCTCCTTGGTGGCTGATTCCATTACCCGCACGACGCATGATTCCAATCAGGAACTGATCGGCCAGGGTATTGGTAATATGGTGGCCGGGCTTATTGGTGGTCTGCCGGGCGCCGGGGCGACCATGCGCACGGTGATCAATGTGCGGGCCGGAGGGCGCACACCGCTTTCCGGGGCGATTCATGCGCTGGTTTTACTGGCGCTGGCGCTGGGGTTGGGGCCGTTGGCCTCGCACATCCCCTTGGCGGTGCTGGCGGGCATTTTGATGAAAGTCGGCTGGGACATCATCGATTGGGGCTATGTCAAACACCTTCATGTGGTGCCGCGCGACAAGGCCGTGGTGATGGCGGTCACATTTTTTATGACGGTGTTTGTCGATCTGATCACAGCGGTGGCGGTGGGTATTATTCTGGCCGCTTTTGTCAATGCCAGGGCGCTCGGCGAAGAACAGCTTAAAGGCATTCAACACCATAGCGGCGAAGATGGCGAAGATGCGTTTTTAAGCGAAGAAGAACGTGATTTGCTGCGCAAAGCCAAGGGCCGGATTATCCTGACCCGCTTGCGCGGCGCATTTTCCTATGCCTCCGCGCGCGAGCTCAGCCGCCGCGTCAGTCAAAAAATTCTTGGCCGCATGGTTGATATTTATGATTTTTCCGATGCCGGCTATATCGATCCAAGCGCCGCCATGGCGCTGGATGATTTGTTTAAACAGGCACGCAGCGGCAATCAGATCATTTTAATTGCCGGGCTGAAGGGCAAAGCGAAAAAAACCCTCGAAGGGTTTGGTGTGCTTGATCTTGTAGATGATAACCACCGCTACAAGTCGCGCCGCGCGGCGATCGTGGCGGCGCTGGACCTGCTGGCCCAAAATACGGAAAATCAATCATCTGAATGAGTCTGGACCCTACGATTAGTATGCGCTTTCTAAAGTGTGCGCGTAAAACCGGCTTCATCGAATACTTGAACAATTCAGGCCCCGCCTGAAAATCCACGATGGAGAGAGACTCATGGCGAAAGTCAGCAAAACAGCGGCCAAGAAAATTGGCGCAAAAATCGAAGCCCAGAGCAAGGACGTTGCTCACAAGATCTGGTTGGCCGGCATTGGTGCCTATGGCCGCGCCTACACCGAAGCGCGCGATGGCGCTTTGAAACTCAATGCAGGCACCAGCGAGTTTTTTGACGATCTGGTCAAGCGCGGCGAAGCCATTGAAGGCGATGTGGTTTCCCGTATTGCCTCTAATGAACGTCTGTCGAGCGCTGGGGCACGGGTTGCCAAGGTTGCCAATACCGCCAGCCGCATTTCCCAAAAGCAACGCGAACGTCTCGAAACCCGCATGGAACGCATGCGCAGCGCTTTGGGCTTTGGCAAAAAGAACAGCAAGGTTGATGCCCTGCACGCCAAAATCGACCGTCTGGAAGAAGAAATCGCCGCCATTCGCAATGAAACCAGTGTCACAAAAGGCAAGACCGCCGACAAAAGCGTCGCCGACCGTCTGGCCCAACTGACCGGCGAAATTGAAGCGATTGCCAAGGCCAATACCCCCAAAAAGGCCCCGGTCCGCAAGACCCGTACGGCGAAAAAACCTGCGGCTAAAAAGGCAGCACCTAAAAAGGCTGCGCCTAAAAAGACGGTTGCCAAAAAAGCTGAAACGGTGAAAACCGAAGCCAAACCCGCCCCTGCCAAATCCTCCCCCAAAGCAGCGGCGTAAAATGCATAAGGTTCGGCGCTGGCTGAACGTGCGTTTTGAAACGGGAGGCTGCGGCCTCCCGTTTTTTTACCCGATCATCTTCTCATAATGGGCGCTGGCGGCCTGCATGAAGGAAAACCCGGCCGCGCCCATATGCGGGGCCACCAGAACCATGATCTGAAAGACGGTTTTGTGGATAAGGTGGCCCGGTGGCGTGTTGGTGTTTTCAATAAGGTCCAGGCTCAGCCAGAACGTCATGGCCGAGAGGATTTGGTCGGTCAGCACAGCGGTGATGCGCGGGTCCAAAAACAAAACATCGCGTTTGTTTAGATCATTCAGAAGGGTATGAATGGCCTGACGTTGCTCAGCCAAAAGGGCGCGAAACCGCACCGCAAGGTCCGGATAGCGTGATAACAGTTCACCAAGGTTGCGATAGAAAAAACGAAAGTCGAAAATTTCTTCCAGAATGATGTAATTATAGACCCAATTGTCCTCGATCGAGGTAATGCGGCCCCGGGAGCCACGCAGGATAATGCGCATTTCGTGTTCAAAATCATCAAACAGGGCTTTGATAATCGCGTCTTTGCCCTTGAAATGGTAATAAAGATTGCCCGGTGACATATCGAGCGCATTGGCAATATCCACGGCGGACTGGCTGGCTTCGCCCTCTTCATTGAAGAGCGCCAGGCTGGCCTGCAAGATGCGATCACGGGTTTTCATGGGTCACGGCGCATATTTCTTTCGATTTTCATCGGCTTTAGTTTGACACATAAACGGCAACATGAAACGATTTTTTATGACATTGGGCTGTCAAGCGGATATATTGGTCAAATTGACGGGTTAAGTTGAACAAAGAGGAATGACGGACATGGCAAAGAATCAGGGCGGTATTGGCGCGGATGCGGCGCAATCAACCACCGCACTAAATCCGTTGATGGGGATTAACCGCCAGGAATTGCTGGGCGCGGTGGCCATGCTTTTGCGCCGGACCGGCACCAGCCCGGTCGCCTCGGCAAAATATGCGGGGCGTATGGCCAAGGAAGGCGCTGAAATTTTACTCGGTAAATCAGAGCGTGCGCCGGACCCGCGAGACCGGCGGTTTCAGGATCCGGCCTGGACATTCAATCCATTTTACAAGCGCGGGTTACAGGCATATCTGGCCATGCAGGACCATTTGCACACCTGGGTAGATGATCTCAAACTTGACGAATTGGAACAGGCCCGCGCCCAATTTGTGATGGGCATGATTATTGATGCCATTGCCCCGACGAACTCTTTGGCCGGCAATCCCATGGCGCAAAAGCGGGTGATCGATTCGGGGGGGCTGTCGCTGATCAAGGGTTTGCAAAACGCCTATAATGACATGACCAAAAACGGCGGCATGCCGTCACAGGTTGACAAACGCCCCTTCAAGGTCGGCGAAAACCTCGCCAACACGCCGGGCAAGGTGGTGTGGAAAAACGATCTGATGGAGTTGATCCAGTACACGCCGACAACGGAAAAAGTACATAAAATTCCGTTTTTGCAAATTCCGCCGCAAATCAACAAATTTTACGCCAGCGATCTTTCTCCTGACAAGAGCTTTGTGCGTTACATTTTAAGCCAGGGTATTCAGACATTTATTGTCAGTTGGGCCAATCCGCAAAAGGAAAACGCACACTGGGGCCTGCAAGATTATGTCGACAGCCTGATTCAGGCCAGCGAGGTCATCGCGCAGATTACCGGCTCCAAAAAACTCAACGTATCGGGGGCCTGTTCCGGGGGTATTACCACGGCCACTTTTGCCAGCACGCTGGCCGCCGCCGGGGACAAACGCATTAACGCTTTGACGTTTCAGGTCTGCGTTTTGGATCCGCGCCGCGATGACAGCGAATTGGGGCAGATTGTATCGGAAAGAAGTATTGAGATTGCCCGCACCTGGTCGCGCCGCCAGGGCATTCTTAAAGGCGACGATCTGGCGCGCATGTTCGCCTGGATGCGGCCCAACGATCTGGTCTGGGGCTATGTCATCAATAATTATCTGATGGGCCAGGATCCGCCCCCGTTTGATGTTTTGTTCTGGAATGCCGACACCACCAATTTACCGGCGCAATTGCATTCGGATTATCTCGACATGAGTGTTTTCGAGCCGTTTGCCAATCCGGGCAAATTTGAATTTGCCGGGCATAAGGCGGATCTGACCAAGGTCAAATGTGATACCTTTATTGTCGCTGGCATCAAGGACCACATCACGCCCTGGAAAGCCTGTTACCGGACCACAAAACTGGTGGGGGCGAAGAATGTCAAATTCGTGCTCTCCAATAGCGGCCATATTCAGTCTTTGTTGAACCCGCCGGGCAACCCAAAATCGAAATACTTCACCAATGACGATCTTTCGGGTACGGCGGATGAATGGGCGGCGGCGGCCAAGGAAGTGCCCGGTTCCTGGTGGGTCGAATGGTCCACCTGGTTAAAAGAGCACTCGGGGCCGGAAAAAACCGCGCCCAAAGAGCAAGGCTCAGCCGCTTTTCCGCCGCTTGTTGACGCGCCGGGTGAATATGTGTTCGGCTAAGGACATAAACCCGCGTTGCGTAAAGGAGGTCTCATGACCAGCTCAAATGAGCGCCTGACCATCAGCTATGAAACCATTGGCAATCAGGTCTTGCGCACCGCGCATTGGCAGGCCGAAGTTGATATGGGCAAGCGCCCGGTGCTGTTTTTCAATGGCATCGGGGCCAATCTCGAACTGGCACTGGTGCTTGGTGAATTATTGCCGGACCGGGATGTGTTGATGTTTGATGTGCCCGGCGTTGGCGAATCACCCACCCCGATGTTTCCTTATCGCCCCTGGCAGTTGGCGCGCATGGCACGCAAGCTGGTCGACCTTTTCGGCTTTGACGAGTTGGACGTTATGGGGGTTTCCTGGGGCGGGGTGATGGCCCAGCAATTTGCCCTGCAATATAGAAAACGCGTGCAGCGGATTATTCTGGCGGCGACCACAACCGGTGTGACCATGATACCGGGCAAGATGGCGTCTATTTCAAAAATGACCGACCCGCGCCGCTATGCGGACCCGGATTTTATGCGGCGTAATTTTGAAACGCTTTATGGCGACGAAATGGAAGGCGGGGCGCATGCGCATGTCCGCTCTTTAAAACCCCCCAGCACCAGAGGCTATCTTTACCAAATGCTGGCCTTTATGGGCTGGTCGAGCCTGCCGTTTTTGCGCCTGTTGCGCCAGCCAACGCTGATTCTGGCCGGGGATCGCGACACCATTGTGCCGATGGCCAATGCGCATATTCTGAACTTTGCCCTGCCCAATGCGCGGCTGCATGTGGTTGACGATGGCGGGCATTTGTTTTTGGTGACACGGGCGGCGCAAACCATTCCGGTTATTCAGGAGTTTTTGGATGAACCGCGCGGCAACGGCATTGCTGATGTGCGTCCGGTCTCCCAGTCTGCGTAATATATTCTCAAGCACCCAAGGTATAAAAAGATGTCTGATGCGTCGGCGGTTTTCTATCGTTCCCTTGCGCCATCAATGCCCGAGGCGGTCAACGCCAAAGGCATGTATATTTACGATCAGGACGGCAAACAATATCTGGATATGAGCGGCGGCGCCGCCGTTTCCTGTGTTGGCCATGCCCATCCCCATGTTGTGCAGGCCTTGTGCGCACAGGTTGAAACCATGGGGTTTGCCCACACCGCTTTTTTCACGAACGCACCGCAAGAACGCCTTGCGGCGCATATTGCCGGCAAGTTTGCCGAGGCCGGGGCGAAGGTTTATTTTACCTCTGGCGGGTCGGAGGCCAATGAAACGGCGTTCAAGCTGGCCTGGCAATACTGGCGTAGCAAGGGTCAGCCAAACAAGAAAAAAATCATTAGCCGGGTGCACAGCTATCACGGCAATACGCTGGCAACCTTGTCGGCCAGCGGTAATTTGCCGCGCCGCCGGGTGATGGGCGATGTGCTGTTTGACTGGCCAAGAATAGACCCGTGCTATGCGTACCGCGACCAAAAAGAAGGCGAACCGGCTGAAGCCTATGGCCTGCGCGCCGCCAACCGGCTTGAAGATATGATTGCCCGCGAGGGGGCCGAAACAATCGCCGCCTTTATTGCCGAGCCGGTGGTCGGGGCTTCTTTGGGTGTTGTGCCGCCCGCGCCGGGCTATTTCAAACGCATCCGTGAAATATGCGACACTCATGATATTTTGCTGATTGCCGATGAAATCATGTGCGGCACCGGGCGCACAGGCACGTTTTTCGCCCACGAGCAGGACGGGTTTTTGCCCGATATTGTCACCCTGGCCAAGGGCATTGCCGGGGGCTATCAGCCCCTGGCGGCAACCCTGGCACGGGCCAAAGTGCATCAGACTTTTACCCAAACGGGCAAGGCGTTTGCGCACGGTCATACCTATGTCGGTCATGCCAGCGCCTGCGCTGCCGGTCTGGCGGTGATGGAAGTGATTGAGGACGAAGACCTTTTGTCAAACGTGCGCCATACCGGCGACTATCTGCAAGAGCATCTGACGGCCGCCTTTGGCGGGCGTGCTTATGTTGGTGATATACGCGGGCGCGGGCTTTTTCGCGGTATTGAATTTGTCGCCGACAAGAAGACAAAAGCCCCGTTCGCCGATGAGATGAACATAACGCCAGCGCTAAAACGCGCTGCCATGCAGCATGGTTTGATCTGTTATCCGGGCGGCGGCTCGGCGCGCGATAATCTGGGCAGTCATATCCTGCTGGCCCCGCCCTTTATTGCTGAACCTGCGCACATTGATGCGCTCATCGGCAAGCTGGATGCCATGTTTGCGGACGTTTTTGATGGCTGATCCTCTGATCATCATGGTGGCACCAAACGGGGCGCGGCGGCAAAAATCAGATCATCCTGATCTGCCGATCACCCCGGCAGAACTCGCCCGCTGCGCCAAAGACATTCGCGATGCCGGGGCCAGTATTATGCATTTGCATGTGCGTGATGCGGATAATGCCCATTCATTGGATACGGAGCGCTATCGCGCCGCCATTGATGCCATCAGGGCGGCGGTGGGTGATGATCTGATCATTCAGGCAACAAGCGAGGCCGTTGGCCGCTATACGCGGTTTGCGCAAATGCAAATGGTCAGGGATTTGCGCCCCGAGGCGGTCTCTTTGGCCCTGCGCGAAGTGTGCCCCGATGAAGAAGCGGTGGGTGATTTGGCGCAGCTTGTGCGCTTTATGCGTAAAGAACGAATCACCCCCCAATATATTCTTTATGACGAAGCGGACCAGTTGCGCTTTGAGGCCTTGAGACAGGCAGGGGTTTTCGAGAATGAGCGGCCTTTTGTTTTATTTGTTCTTGGGCGTTATGGCGCGCCTGTGCAAGACGCGCCCGAAGGCATTGCCGCATTTAAAAGAAAAATTGCTTGTGTTTCATACCCTTGGGCGGTGTGCGGCTTTGGCCCTGAGGAGCGCGATGCGGTTTTGTTTGCCATCTCTTGCGGCGGGCATATTCGCGTTGGCTTTGAAAACAATCTGCAAGACGAGACCGGGGCGCGTCTGCCCTCCAATACCACTATGGTCGGTTTTTGTGTCCGCAAAGCGCAAGAAAATCAGCGGCCTGTCGCGCGCGCTGATGATGTCAGGGCATTTTTAAGCGCATAAGGCGTAAAACGTCACAAAAGTGTTGCGAAAAGTACACACATGAGCACTCTCTAATACCTGACAGCTTGTTTTGGTTTACCATTGTGAGTTGAGGGCCTAGTAGTGCGGTAATAAAAACAGAAAAGCCATCACTGACACATTTTATTCCGATCCAAGGGGGATTTCATGGAATACCTTAAATATCTGAAACAGACGACCATGCTGGTCGCCATGTCTGCCACTGTATCCGCAGTGGCTCTACCTGCTTTCGCCCAACAGGCCGATGATGAAGGCATTGTTGAAGACGAAATTGTAACTATCGGGTCAAGAAGCCAAAAGCCGCGCTCGGTTCAGGATTCTCCTGTTCCGGTTGATGTGTTTTCAGCAGAAGACTTTCAAAGCTCCGGTAACACTGCCGACATTACTGACATGCTGAAAACTTTGGTGCCGTCTTATACGGCGACACCAGCCACGGGTGATGGCAGTGCGTTTATCCGCTCTACCTCTTTGCGTGGTCTGGCTGGCGATGAAACGCTGGTTCTGGTCAACGGCAAGCGTCGCCACCGTTCCGCGCTGGTGCAATTCCTTGCCCCGGCGGCTGGTAACGGCTCGCACGGCGTTGATGTTGGCATGATCCCGGCGATCGCGCTTAAAAACGTTGAAGTGCTTCGTGATGGTGCCGCTGCGCAATATGGCTCAGACGCCATTGCCGGCGTGATCAACTTTTCATTGAAAGACACGCCAGGCGTTGAAGCCACCGCACAATATGGTGAATATTATGAGGGTGAGCAAAGCTACAAGCTGGCGACCAATGTCGGTTTTGCTTTGGGTGATAACGGTTATCTCAACCTGACCGCCGAATACGTCAATAATGATGCCTTGTCTCGCGGTATTCAGCGCCCTGATGCGCAGGCCTTGATTGATGCCGGTGTTCCCGGTGTTGGTGCCGACAGTCCGTTTGGTGATGCGCCTTTGGTGCAAACCTGGGGGCGTCCGGAAACCAAGGGCACGCGTCTTTTCATGAACGCAGGTGTTGATGTCAGCGAAAATGCGCAATTCTATGCGTTCGGCAACTTTGCCGACACGGATGGTCGCTATCGCTTCTTCTATCGGCCGCCAACGCACTCGACGATTGCGGATCTGAATGCCTTGGGCTTTACCGGCCTTAAAGCGGGTTATACGCCATATCTTGATGGTCATCAGACTGATTTCAGCCTGGTTGCCGGCTTGAAGGGCGAAGCGCGCAATGGTGTTTACTATGATTTCAGCGTCAATAAGGGCAAAAGTTCGCTTTCCTATTTCCTCAACAACACATTGAACCCTTCTTTGGGCCTCAATGCGGCTGGCCAACCGGTTCAGCGCGACTTTGATGTTGGTGGGTATGAGCAGGAAGAAACCAGCATCAATGCTGATTTCTCCAAGGAAATCAACGACAGTATCAATGTTGCCGCTGGTGCAGAATGGCGCGAAGAGTCCTTTACGCTCAATGCAGGCGAGCCAAATTCCTTCTTTGGCAAGGGTTCCAACGGTCTGAATGGTTTTCGGCCGCAAGATGCCGGGGTTTCAACCCGTCACAACTTTGCCGCCTATATTGATGTTGAACACCAATTGTCAGATCGGGTATTCTTGCAATATGCCGGTCGGTATGAGGACTTCAACGATTTTGGCAGCACGGTTAATGGCAAGATCGCCGGTCGTTTTGATGTAACGGAAAACACCTCACTGCGTGCGGCGGTTTCCACGGGCTTCAAAGCCCCGACACCGGGCCAGGCCAATGTGCGGACTACCATTACCACATTTGATGGTATTACCGGCCTGCAGGTCGAAGAAGGTTTGATCCCGCCGGACAGCCCCTTGGCCCTGGCCAATGGTGGTGCGCCGCTGAAAGAGGAAACCTCGGTCAACTATAGTGCCGGTTTTGTTACCCGCTTGCCGGGCAACACCTCACTGACCGTTGATTTCTATCGCATTGAGGTTGATAACCGGATTTACCGGACCAACAATATCACCACGGCCGGTGGTCAGGCCATTTCGTTCTACACCAATGCGATGGATATTGTTTCCAAAGGTGTTGATGCGGTGTTGACCTCCAATGTTACACTGACCGATCAGGTTGATACTGATCTGTCTTTGGCGGTCAGCTATAACGAAGTCAGCGTCAGCAAGGTCAATCCGGTTGGTGGTATTTTGCCAGTGAGCGCCAGAACAGTTGGTTTCATCGAAAACAACTATCCTAATTTGCGCTTTGTGGCGTCAGCCAACACGCATATTGGCGAGCGTTGGGACTGGATGGTTCGTGCCAATTTCTACGGCAGTTACTTTGACGAACGCGGGACCATTGGTTCAGCAACTGACCCGACAGCGAAAATTGGTTCGGAAATTTTCTTTGATACCGAACTTGGTTTTCATGTCACGGATAATGTTCGTATTGCTGCCGGGGCCGTCAATATCTTTGACAACTTCCCGGACAAGGTTGGCCCGCCTAATGCCAACCGCCTCAGCGTTGGGCTGCCATACCCGCGCCGGAGCGCCGCGAACTATGAAGGTGGATCCTGGTATCTCAAGACCACTCTGACCTTCCCATAGGGCAAATCAGCGTCTGTTGACGTTGCTTGAAAAGAGGGCCCGGCAGATCAATATCTGCCGGGCCTTTTTGCGTGCAGTACACAGAAAAATAATCATATGCGACGCTTGCCAGCACCCCATAGGGACGTTAGCGTCCGCCCTTCTTGGGAGAGGTGCCAGAGTGGTCGAATGGGGCGGTCTCGAAAACCGTTGAGCGTGCGAACGTTCCCAGGGTTCGAATCCCTGTCTCTCCGCCATTGTTTTTGTCTCGCGGTGCGAAAAGTGCCTTGCGACGGAGTGGCTGATCGTGACGCTATTTTCCTTAACCACCAAAAAAGAGTTGTGGACCGACGAACGTCTTTACATTACCGAAATTCTGAACCATGCGGCAATTGCTGATTTTTCTGTGGCGCGGGGGCGGGTTGAACCGGGGGTGACAACGCAGCTGCACACCCTTGATGTGTGCGAAACCTATTGTGTGACGGGCGGGCAGGGGCGCATTGAAATTGACGGCCAGGTGCACGACATGCGCCCCGGCGATTGCGCAACCATTGCGGCCGGACAGGCCCAGCGCATTACCAATACGGGTAAAAGTGATCTTGTTATTGATCTTTATTGCCGCCCGCGCTTTACCCCCGATACCTATCACAATCTTGAAAAAGAAAGGGGTAAAACATGAATGTTGATGGCGTTCCCTATCGCACAATCTGGCTCGATGATGATGGCTGGTCGGTGCGTATTCTTGATCAGACGCGCTTTCCTTTCCATTTTGAAACCATGGTTTTGCGCGCTGTTGATGATGCCGCCAAAGCCATTGCCCACATGCATGTGCGCGGCGCGCCGCTGATCGGGGCGACGGCTTCTTACGGGCTGGCGCTGGGCATGCGCGCCGACCCATCCGATGCAGCGCTGGAAGAGGCGTATGCAACGCTTTTGGCGACCCGGCCCACGGCGGTGGATTTGCGCTGGGCGCTGGACCAGATGAAGGCCGCATTGGCGCCTTTGCCGCCAAAGGAGCGCGCCGGGGCGGCCTATGCCATGGCCGCAAATATCTGCGATGAGGGAGTGGCACAAAACGCGCGCATTGGTGATCATGGACTGGAACTGATCCGCGCGATTGCGGCGCAAAAGGGCGCTGACGAGCCGGTCAATATTCTGACCCATTGCAATGCCGGTTGGCTCGCCACGGTTGATTGGGGCACTGCCACGGCGCCGATTTACAAGGCCTTTAATGCCGGGTTGAACGTCCATGTCTGGGTCGATGAAACCCGGCCGCGCAACCAGGGTGCGTTTTTGACCGCCTGGGAGCTGGGCCAGCACGGCGTGCCGCATCATGTGATTGTTGATAATGCCGGCGGTCACCTCATGCAGCATGGCCAGGTCGATATGGTGCTCACCGGTACCGATCGTACCACCGCCAATGGTGATGTGTGCAATAAAATCGGTACCTATCTAAAGGCCCTGGCGGCGCACGATAATGATATTCCGTTTTATGTCGCTTTGCCCTCGCCAACGATTGATTTTTCCCTTGATGATGGTGTGGCAAATATTCCTATTGAAGAGCGCGCCGGGGATGAGGTATCGCACATTTGCGGGCGCGGCGATAAGGGAGAGGTAATGCGTGTGCGCCTGACGCCGGATGCTACAGCGCTCGCCAACCCCGCGTTTGACGTCACCCCGGCCCGGCTGGTCAGTGGCCTGATTACCGAGCGGGGGGTGTGCGCCGCCAATAAAAGCGCCATTGCCGCCATGTTTGCGGACCGTGTGGCGCAGGCGGCCAAAACCGGTTAAGCTTTGCGCATGATGAGAGCGTTTTTTACGAATGTATTGATTGGGTTTGCCGCTCTTTTCCTGTTTTGCGGAGGGGCGCAGGCCGCTGATGCAACACATGATACGGCGATTAACGGGCTGTTGGCGCAATTGGCCGAGGTCTCTTCTGATCAGCAGGCGGCGCAGATTGACGCCGAGATTCAGGCGCTTTTTTTTGAAAGCGGCAGCGCCACCGTGGACCTTTTGTTGCAACACGGCATTGAGGCGGCGCAGCAGGGGCGGCTGGATCTGGCCGGAGATTTTTTTGATGATGTGATCGGCTTTGCCCCGAATTTTGCCGAAGGCTACCGCCAGCGCGCCCTTTTGGATATGGCCCGGGGGCGTTATGCGGCGGCCTTGCCTGACCTTAACCGCGCCTTGACGATAGAACCGCGCCATTATGGCGTCATGCGGGCGCTGGGCGAAGCGCTCGAAGCGCTGGACAATGGTGCTGCGGCCTATCAGGTGTATCGTGATACATTGGCCTTGAACCCGTTTGACAAAACCGCGCGGGCAGGCGCGGCGCGCCTTGAAAAACAGGTGCAGGGGCGCTCTTTATAATCGCACACATAATATGAAAACGGCGCTTGTGCAGCAGTAAGTGAATGCGTATAGCTGCGGCAAGACACACAAAATCTGGAGAAAAAACGTGAACGAATCCATGGGGCAGACCGCCCGGGAAAAACTGAAAAGCGCCGTTAGCCGTATTGAGCGCCTCGAAGAAGAAAAAAAAGCCCTGATGAGCGATTTAAAAGAAGTTTATGACGAGGCCAAGGCCTTTGGCCTTGACGTAAAAATATTGCGTCAGGTGGTGCGTTTGCGTAAGATGGACCGTCATGACCGTCAGGAACAAGAAGCCATATTGGACCTCTATCTGACGGCATTGGGAGACGCTTAGAAAACGGGTCTTATGGACAAGAAACCATCCAAAGATGACATAAAGAAAAAAAAGGCGAAAAAGGCCCGGCGCGCCCTGTCGCGGGTACGCAAAACCCTGGCAAAAAAAGAAACCCTGCCCGAGGATCAAAGTTTGAGCGATTGGGAGGATGAATTTATCGGTTCGCTGGAAGAGCGCCTTGATGAATATGGTGCGGCTTTTGCCGACCCGGAAAAAGGCAATGCGGATGATGCGCTGTCCTATCGCCAGGCGGCAAAATTACGCGAAATAGAAAAAAAGACCAAAGGCAAGGGCAAAAAGCCCATGAAGCGGACGCCCTTCGGCGCCAAAAAGGCGCGTAAATCCGTTAAGGTCGATGCGCCGCCCCCAGATGTGCCGCTTGCATCCAGCCCCCGGCCAGTCCGCAAAACCCCCGCTTTTCGGGTGATTACCGGCGGCAAAAAGGATGGCGCTTGAGCGCCAGCAATGGCCCCAGATCAAACGCATAATCGAAATAATGCGCGCGCCAGTTGGCGCACACCCGGTCCAGCAACAAGGCCTCGCCCGCGCCCAGGTCATAAAAGCTCACCCGCTTGTTTTTCGCCAGATCAAAGGCGCGCAAATTATCATAAACCCGGCCCCTTAAATTGATCGCCAGCGGTGTAAAAATGGCCGCGCGCGGGCCGGTCACGCTTTCGGCAATGGCGATCTCGCTATAGCGCGCCGTGCCCTCTTGCCACATTTGAAAGGCCGCATAGCGGGCGTCTGTTGCCGACAATGATGAAAACAGCGTGCGCCGCGCTTGCGTATAGGCGGTCAGGGCCGCATGAAAATCTTTATTATTACTATCGCCCTCTATTTCCAGTGCGCCGAGTAACAGGCGTGCGGTGGCGGCAAACGCGCTGGCCGTTTGCGCGTCATCATAGGAAAAGGGATAATCAAGCATCCAGCGTCCATCACCCTTGCCGCCATCAAGTTTGAGGTCCGCAACGGCGCTATAATAGCCGGGCCACCCCATCTGATATTGATGAAAATGCTCGTGCAACAAGGTTGCCGTCCAGGCGGCGGGGTTTTTGTCCACGCCGGAAGGCGGGCCGACAACCACCGTGGCAAGGCCATCTACCGCCGGGAAGGTTGCGCGCATGGCCGCGCTGAAACGGCGTGGCCGTACTTTAATCGCACAAGAAGATGCGCTCTTTTTTTTATAGGGCTTGAATGTCGGTGCCGGTCCTGCCGGGCAATAAAGATATTCATTGGTTTGCCCGACCAGAATGATTGGGAAGGGCGTCCTTTTATAGCCGGGCCAAACCCTGTCACCATAGCGGGCGGTAAGATCATGAGCTTGCGCGATAAGGCCTTGCGCCCTTTGCATCGGCGTGGATAAAAGCAATAAAAACACAAGCGCAATCATAAGCTCAATGTGCCTGCTTTTATTGACTTTATCAAATTAACCAGAGGCTTGCATGTTATAGCGGCGGCGCTATTCAATATCGCGGCGCGGGGACAAAGGGACAGCAGCAGGGCTGAAAACAATGATCGAAAAAACAAAAGCGACAAACAGCCGCATTGCATGTTTCGTGATACGCCCCCAAATTTCGCCTGTAAGGCGAAATTGATCGCATATTTTACCGCCCCTCGCGCCAGTCCCGGCCTATACAAATGATAGAAAAGGGCCTGAATGCCTGTTTTTGAGACATCGGTTTTATGGATTTTTCTTTTAACCGGTCTACACTATCAACCAGACCGTTTAACCAGAACAAGACCTTGAATAGATATTTTACCTGTGAATAAAAAATTCCAACATTCTGATTTTGAGCACTTTTTCCCCACGATGGAGGCTATGGATGTGGCCAGTACCAGTGATGGGTTGGTGGAAAGCTTTCAAGCGCTTGTCAACGCGCTTGGCATGGGATGTTTTTGCCTTTTTGAAATATCGTCCGTTGGTACAGAATGGGAAGACCAATTGGTTATTGGCACATTTCCTTTGGCCTTTCTGGATCGGTTCTGGCGAGAGCGGCGTACATTTGATTCTGCCTATATCCGCCATGCCCGCCTGTCCGGCATGCCGTTCAAGGCCGATGCGGTTCTCGGCAATCCCAATTTGTCACGCATTGAACGGCGGGGCGTTGAAAAAGCAAAGCGTGAAGGCATGGAAAACGGTATTGTTTTTCCTCTTTCGGGGCGCATGAACAGAATTGCTTTTCTGGCGATTGTTGGCGACCCGGATATTCTGAACACCGGCCAGATCAGAATGCTCACATATCTTAGCGTGCATTTTTACCAGCGCGCCTGTGTCCTGGCCCCGCAAGGCGGTAAAATGCCCCGCTATAGTGATCCGGGGGTGCTGACCGGGCGCGAGCGCGAATGCCTTACCCTGGTCGGTATGGGCAAAACCGACCCGCAAATCAGCGAAAGCCTTGGTGTGTCAAAACGCACGGTGCGCTATCACATAGAAAACGCCATGGAAAAATTGGGAGCCAGCACGCGCCTGCAGGCGGTTATCACCGCGCTGCGTAATGTGGAAATCATGCACTAGCGCCGCAAAAACCCACCCAAAAGCCCGCGCACCAGTTCGCGGGTGATCTGGCGGGTGGCCTGACGCAGGGCCGATTTTACCGCCGCTTCGCCATACCCTTGCCGCCGTGAGGTGCGGCGGCGGCGCGTTGGCGCACGATTATAGCCCCGGCGGGACGTGCGTGCCTTCTCTTTTTCGCGCTTTTGCCGCTCTTTTTGCGCTGCCTCCTCTGCCGCTTGCCGCTCTTGCTCTTCAAGCGCGGCGGCGCGGCGGCGCTCCAAAGCTTCATAGGCGCTGTCGCGATCAATATCCCGGTCATACCGCCCGGCCACCGGGCTGCTCTCCATCACCTTTGCGCGCTCCGCTGCGTTCGCCGGACCCAGCCGCGAGGAAGGCGGACGGATTAATGTGCGCGCCACCATATTGGGCCGCCCCTTGGCATCCAAAGTTGAAACCAGCGCCTCGCCAACGCCCAATTGGGTGATGGTGTCTTGCGTATCAAAGGCCGGGTTGGGGCGAAACGAGTTGGCGGCGGCGCGGACCGCCTTGCGCTCATTGGGGGTGTAGGCGCGCAAAGCATGCTGGATGCGATTACCCAATTGCGCCAACACCGCATCGGGAATATCGCGCGGGTTCTGGGTGACAAAATAAACCCCGACACCTTTCGAGCGGATCAATTTGACCACCTGTTCGATGGTATCAAGAAGCGCCTGCGGCGCGTATTTGAACAACAGGTGCGCCTCGTCAAAAAAGAACACCAGCTTTGGTTTGTCCGGATCGCCAACTTCGGGCAATTCTTCAAAAAGTTCAGACAGCAGCCATAATAAAAATATTGCATAAAGACGCGGATTTTGAATCAATGTGGTGGCATCGAGCACATTGACAAAACCGCGCCCATCAAGCCCGACACGCAAAAAATCAGTAAATTCGAGCGCCGGTTCGCCAAAAAACTGTTCGGCTCCATCGCGCTCCATCACCAAAAGGCGCCGCTGAATGGCGCCGACACTGGCGCGTGTCACATTGCCGTAATCAGCGGAAATATCCTTGGCGTTTTCGGCCATAAAATTCAGTAAAGAGCGCAAGTCTTTCAGATCCAGCAATAACAGGTTTTCCTCGTCGGCAATCTCGAAGGCGATAGTCAGCACCCCTTCCTGGGTGTTGTTCAAATTCATCAGCCGGGCCAGCAAGACCGGCCCCATATCAGAAATGGTGGTGCGCACCGGGTGGCCCTTTTTGCCAAAAAGATCCCAAAACACCACCGGGGCGGCTTCGTAATGATAATCTTTCAGGCCGATTTTTTCCGCCCGGGCAATGAGCTTGTCATGCAGTTTGTGGGTTTTCGACCCGGGCACGCACAGGCCCGAAAGATCGCCCTTCACATCGGCGCAAAACACCGGTACCCCGGCATCGGCAAAGCCTTGCGCCAGAATTTGCAGCGTTACCGTCTTGCCGGTACCCGTTGCCCCGGCGACCAGCCCGTGCCGGTTGGCGCGCTTTAATAAAAGCCCTTGCGTGCGGCCATCATCCGCCCCGCCAATAAAAATACTATCGTCCATAATCCATCCCGCGTCTACCGTTTGCCAAAGCGTAAAGCGGCGCGCCGGTTGGGGCAATCCTTTATTCGGCTCATCCACCCCCTTGGCACAGCCTGCGTAAAACGCCACACTGGCGGCCAAGGGAGAGGTGCACATGGATACGGCGACACGGACGGGCGTTCTGATTTTGGCGGCGGCGGCGTTGATTACCGGTCTTTACTGGTTTCGTGATGTTCTGGCGCCGTTTGCGCTGGCGGTTTTCCTTTGGCTGGTGATCGATGGCTTTGCCGAGGAGATCGAGATTCGCCTGCGTATTGTGCCGCGCTGGCTGGCGCTGACCATGGCGCTTGGGCTGGTGGGTAGCGCGGTTTTGGTGATTTTTGCGGTTTTGGCGGCAACGGCCAATGATCTGGCGAGCAGCGGCGATGATTATGTCCAGCGCCTGAACACCCTGCTTGGCGGGTTATATCATCTGGTTGGCCGCACCGATGCGCCGACTGTTGGGCAATTGCTGACGCGGTTAAACCCCCAGGCATTTATAAGTTCGCTGGCCCAATCGGTACGCGGGCTTGCTTCGGATGCTCTTTTTGTCGCCATTTATGTGGCGTTTTTATTTTCTGCCCAGTCAAATTTTCCAAAAAAACTTGATGCACTTTTTCGCGACCCGGACGGGCGCGCCCGCGCCGCCGCTATCTCTGCCTCCATGCGTCACGCCATGGGGGCATATTTGTGGGTTCAGACGTTTACCGGTGCGCTGACCGCTTTGGGCTGTTATGTGGTGATGAAGCTGACCGGCATGGATCAGGCGCTGTTCTGGGCCTTTGTGATTTTCCTCTTGGGCTATGTGCCAACCATCGGCCCGCTTGTGGGCACGTTGTTTCCTGTGCTTTTTGCTTTGGTGCAGTTTTCCACCTATTGGCAACCGGCGGTTATTTTTGCCGGGATCAGCGTGTTCCAATTCGCCATTGGTAATTTCATGGTGCCGCGTATGCAGGGCGACAGTATGAATCTTTCCACTTTGGTGGTGATTCTCATGCTGTCTTTATGGGGTGCGTTATGGGGTCTGCCGGGCATGTTCCTCTCGGCGCCCTTAACGGTTATGATTATGATTGTTTTGGCACAATTTCCCTCGACCCGGCCGATTGCAATTTTATTGTCCCAGGATGGTCACCCGGAACGCGGCCTGAAAAAAACACCGCAACCGGGCCTCTAATAACAACATTTATGCACAATAACGCCATGCTCACGACCTTGTGACGTGATGTGTGGTGCAAATCATGCCAAACCCCTCCATATTGAGTCTTAAGTGATGCGAAACACATTCGTATGGAGGCTCAAATGAAAAAGATAAGCGCTGGTCTTTTTGCCGGGATCACCCTGCTGGCCATGGCTTGTCTTGTTTTGGGTACTCAGGCTGGCGGACTTTTTATTAGCGGTTGATTAGACGAAATTCAGGCCTGCGCGTGCGTCCCCCCAGCCTGCAAAGCGGGGCCTGACAAGGGCCGCCAGACACTGTCCCCGTCTGGCGGCCCGCTTTTTCGCATATTTTTCTTGCACGTTCTGGTTATTCGGTTCAAAGAGAATCATTATTGATTTGTCTTTTCCATTTCGTTTTTGCATGACGAAATGATGCAAGGAGACCCGCCCATGACTGCGGCGACCAGCTCAACCAAACACCCTTTCACCGTCGAAGACTTTCTGGCCCGCGCGGCTGGCCCCAAAGGCCAGGATATGCACGGTGGGGGGGCACTATCTGATGTCATGCGCCGCTTTCTCAAGCTGGTGCATGAAGACGCCATAAGCGATGACATCCGGGGGCTGTCTCTTGATGATATTCTAGGGTGCGCGGTGCGGTTCTGGACCTTTGGTGACAAACGTCTGCCCGGCGAAACGCTTGTCCGCCTGCGCCCCGGTATTGCCGCCAATGGCAAGGCTCTGGGCCGGGATGTTCTGGAAATCATTACCGGTGACAAGCCGTTTTTGGTTGATTCGGTGATGGGGGAGCTGGCGCAATGGGGTGTGGTGACCCTGGCCATGTTCCACCCGGTGGTTGATCTGGGGCGGCGCAATAGCGGTGAACGGGATGACAGCGCCCCGATTATTCGCGAATCGATGATCCAGGTGCAGATCGAACCCTTGTCAGAAGCGCGGCGTAAAACCGTTCTTGAAGGCCTGCAAGCGACACTCAATGATGTTAATGCCGCCGTTGATGACTGGAACGGCATGCGCGAGGAAATGAACCGGGCGATTGAATCCTTGCACGATGCGCCGCTGGCCGCCCCGGAAGAGGAAATCGCTGAATGTATAGAGTTTTTACGTTGGCTGCGCGATGAGCATTTCGCCTTTTTAGGCTCGCGGCGCTATACATTCCCTGCCGACGCAAGCGGCAAACTTCTTCATGCCGAGCCGGAGATTGTGCCGGGCAGCGGCCTTGGCCTTTTGCGCAGCGACGAGACCAATGTGCTGCGGCGCGGCTCTGAGCCGTCCATGCTGGCCCCGGCCATTCAGGACTTTTTGAACGAGCCAACGCCGTTGATCGTCGCCAAATCCAATATGCGCTCACGGGTGCATAGGCGGGTCTACATGGATTATATTGGCGTTAAACGCTGGCGCGATGATGGTCAGGTGATTGGCGAGACCCGCTTTGTCGGCCTGTTCACTGCCGAGGCCTATGATCGCATGGCCCGCGATGTGCCGCTGATCCGCCGCAAGGTGCGCCGGGTTCTGGTGCGCGCCCAGCGCGGCCCGGGCACCCATAATGCCAAAAAACTGCAAAACATTGTTGAGAATTATCCCCGCGACGAATTGTTCCAGATCTCGGAAAAAGAGCTGCTGACCATTAGCCGCAATATTTTGCACCTTTATGACCGACCGCGCACCAAACTGTTCATTCGCCGCGATCGTTTTGACCGCTTTGTGTCGGTGTTCTGTTTTGTCCCGCGTGAGCAGTATAACACACAATTGCGCGAGGATATGGGCGAATTAATCCGCAGCGCCTATGGGGGGCGTTTGTCGGCCTATTATCCACAATTTGGCGATGGGCCGCTGGCCCGGGTGCATTTCATCATTGGCCTGGACCCGCACAATCATTTGGAACCGGATCTTGTCGAGCTGGAGCATCAGGCGGCGCAATTGGCGCGCAACTGGCACGACCGGCTTGATGCCTGCGCCCGCGATACCGGGGCGGACCCGGCGCTGATTTCCGTATTGCCGTCTTACCATCACGCCTTTTCCGAAGGTTATAAAGAAGCCTTCAGCCCGCAACAGGCGCTGGCCGATATTGCCGAGCTGGAAGAATTGGCAAACAGCCCCGGCCTGCGCGCGCGGCTGTTTGTACCAAACGCCGATGCGCCGCACATGATGCAGATCAAGCTATATAAAACCGGCGACTGCCTGCCTTTGTCCGGGGTTATGCCAATACTGGAAACCATGGGCTTTGACGTTATGACCGAAGCCAGTTTTCCGGTCCAGCGCGATGGCGGTGCAGCTGCCTGGATTCATGTTTTTGACATGAGTTTCGATCCGGCCAAACGCGCCGCCATGGATGTTATGGCCGCCGCTGTTGAAGACACTATTGTGGCGGTTTGGGGCGGTCGTTCGGAGAATGACGGCTTTAACCGGCTGGTGGTCAAGCTGGGCATTGGCTGGCGCAGCGTGGCGTTTTTGCGCACCTGCGCCCATTACCGCCAGCAAACCGGCCTTGACCCGACGCAGCGCGTTCAGGAAGAGGCGCTGGCGGAAAATCCCGAGCTGGCGGCGATGTTGTTGGAGCTGGCGCGTATCCGGTTTGAGCCGGGGGCCTACAAAACTATTGCGGCGCGGCAAAAGGCCGCCGATGCGCAAGTTGAAAAAATCATGGCGGGGCTGGCCAAAGTGCCGAGCCTCGATCACGACCGGGTTTTGCGGCGGCTGTTGCGCCTGATCTGCGCCATTGTGCGGACCAGCTTTTACCAAAGCGATGAAAATGGCGATTCGTTTAATCGCATCTCTATCAAGATTGCCAGCCGTGAACTTGAAGCCTTGCCCGCGCCCAAACCGTATCGCGAGATTTTTGTCTGGGCGCCGAATGTTGACGGGGTGCATTTGCGCTTTGGTCCGGTGGCGCGCGGCGGCTTGCGCTGGTCCGGGCGCCGTGATGATTTTCGCACTGAGGTTCTGGGTCTGGTCAAGGCCCAGCAGGTCAAAAACAGCGTGATTGTGCCGGTGGGCTCCAAGGGCGGCTTTTTCCCCAAAAACCTGCCAAGGGGCGGCGATCGCGACGCCATTCAAAAAGAGGGGATCAGCGCCTATAAAACCTTTATTCGCGGGCTTTTGGATATTACCGACAGCCTCGACGCCAAGGGCAAGGTGCGCCACCCCAAAAACGTTGTGCGCTGGGATGATGATGACCCCCATCTGGTGGTCGCCGCAGATAAGGGAACGGCGACATTTTCCGACATCGCCAACGCCGTCGCCGGCGATTATAATTTCTGGCTTGGCGATGATTTTGCCTCTGGCGGTTCGGCGGGCTATGACCATAAAAAAATGGGCATTACCGCGCGCGGGGCCTGGGAAGCGGTCAAGCGGCATTTTCGCGAAATGGGTAAGGATATCCAAAGCGAAGCCTTCACCGTTATCGGGGTTGGCGATATGTCCGGCGATGTCTTTGGCAATGGCATGTTATTGTCCAAAGAAACCCGGCTTTTGGCCGCGTTTGATCACCGGGATATTTTTATCGACCCGGACCCTGTGGATGCCCACAAAAACTGGAAAGAACGCAAGCGCCTGTTTGATTTGCCGCGCTCGAGCTGGAAAGATTATGACGCCAAGCTGATTTCCAAAGGCGGCGGGGTTTTTGACCGTCACGCCAAAACCATTCCCTTAAGCGATGAAATGCGCGCCCTGACCGGCCTTGATAAAGATGAAATCGCTCCGGACGAATTGATCACCGCGCTTCTTAAAAGCCGTTGCGAGCTTTTGTGGTTTGGTGGCATTGGCACCTATGTCAAGGCCGAGGACGAGCAAAATTGGGAAGTTGGCGACAAGGCCAATGATCCCATTCGGGTGAATGCCGGGGATGTTGGTGCCGCGGTGATCGGCGAGGGCGCCAACCTTGGTATCACCCATGCCGGACGTATCGCCTACGCCCGCGCCGGGGGGCGGGTGAATGCCGACTTTGTGGATAATTCCGCCGGGGTGGATACGTCGGATCATGAGGTTAATCTCAAGATTCTCCTGAATGCGGCGGTCAGCACCAAAAAGATGGACATGAAGGGCCGCAATGCCCTGTTGACCAGCATGACCGACGATGTGGCGGCGCACGTTTTGCAACACAATTACGACCAGACCCTGGCCCTGTCCTTGGCGGAAATGACCGCCGCCGCTGATGTCGATGGCTATGAGCGCTTCATGGTCGATCTGGAAGGGCGCGGGCTATTGGAGCGCGCCGTGGAAACCTTGCCGACCAGCGATGAAATGCTGTCTTTGCAAAAGGCTGGCAAGGGTCTCACCCGGCCACAAATCGCCACTTTGATGGCCTATGCAAAAAATACTTTGGTTGATGACATACTGGCCACCGACTTGCCGGATGATCCGCATTTCGCCCCCGTATTGAAGGATTATTTTCCCAAAGCGGCGCAAAAGTATAAAAAAGAGCGGGAAAATCACCGCCTGCACCGGGAAATCATCTCGACGGTCATGATCAACGATCTGGTCAATCAGGGTGGTGCGACGTTTATGAATCGCATGGTTTTCGGGGCCGGGGTAAATATCAAAGACGCCGCCGCGGCTTATGAGGTCGGCCGCCGGATTTTTGATTTTGATACCTTGATTGGCAAAATAAACAGCTTTGACAACAAGGCCCCGGCCAGCGGACTTTATGCCTTGCATCGCGAAATCATGCGCCTGATCCGCCGCCAGGCCTATTGGCTGGCGCGGCGTTTGCCCTCGTTTGATGGCAATCTTGATGCGCATATTGATCGCCTCAAGCCGGGCATTGCGCACTTGTGCGGTGCGGTTGAAAGTTTTGTGTCCCCGTTTGAACAAAACCGGGTGGCCACCCGCATTAAACGCTTTGAAGAACATGGCGCCCCGGCGGCGTTGGCGCGGGATATTTCCTATCTGCGGCCGCTGGTCTCCAGCACTGATGTTATTGATTTGGCGACGGATGAAAACTGGCCCTTGCTGGCCACCGCCTGTCTTTATCATGCTTTTGGTGATCATTTTCGCTTTGATTCTTTACGCGCAGCGGCGGGCATGCTGGATACGGATGCGCATTGGGACCGGATGGCGGTACGCCGCCTGATCGAGGACTTTTACGCCGCCCAGCGCGATCTTACCCGTTCGGCCATGGCCCATACGGCCCTGAAGGGCAAAATGGTGATGGACGGCCGCGAAACGGCGGGCCGGGACTGGGCCACCGCTTTGGTTATTTCCTGGCGCGAAGCCAATGCCAAAATCGCCCTGCGCACCCTCGAAACCCTCACCGCCCTTGATGAAAGCGATGGCTGGACCCTGGCCAAACTCGCCATCGCCAACACCCAAATCCGCGAACTGGCCAGCCAGATGGTGGCGTGAAGAACGCAATAGCTTGGAAAGAATGAGTGGAGAACATTTGATGGGCCGTCCCTCTTGCTGCTCAGACCCTTTTGAGGAATTAAAACCATTAAATGGCTCAGAGACATTGTTTTTGGAGGCGGTCAAGGCGGGTAAGGTGTATAACGCCAATGGTGGGCAAATTCGGGCCTCATTTTTTCGTACGCTACTTCTTTCAGCAGATAACTTTCAAAATGCAGCTTTGGGAGTTGGGATAGAAAATTGTGTTATTGACAGCACGATCAATGTTTCTGGCGCAAAAATTGATCGACTGGTTTCTATAACCGGCAGTAAAATCAATGGTGATTTTATTTTCAATCATACAGAGTTCAAAGCCCTGTTTCTCGACGGAACGCACTTGGAACGCCTTCAAGGGGTTCGGTCACGCATTTCCTCCTCAATATATTTGCGATCTTTAGTTCTTCCGAACAAATCCAATCCCGAAAGCCTCCTGCGTTTCGAAGCAACCAAAGGTGTTGATTTATCTGGTTCAAAAATTGAAGGCGCGTTGTCCGCACGTGGGGCCTGCATCAAAAACGTTGGGGGATCTGCTTTGGCACTAAATCTGGCAGATGCAGATATTAACTCAATTATGCTCGGCCCGAAGGATGATAAAACTTATAAAAATTTGAAGAATACATACGGATATGAAGCCAATGAATGTCGTATAGACGGTGGAATTTCATTCCAGCGCGCACGGTGTAAATCTTTTGCGGATAGTGAACTGGCCTATGAATCCATTCTGTCTAATACAAAAAAGAAAGAAAAGCGGCCTAAACTAATCTTGAGGGGCTTTCGTTACGAAAGTTTGGGCCGAATGGCGCCACGAAGTCTGAAATTTAGAAAAAAATGGCTTGAGGCTGACTCCAGTAGTAATGAGAGATTTGATCCGCAACCATATGAACAATTAGCCACTGTTTTACGTATGCATGGTGAAATTGGTTTGGCTCATGGAGTTCTTATATCAAAAGAACAAAAAAAATACCCTTTGGGTATGAGGGGATTAAATTTTATACGGAATCCGCTTATACATCTTTTTCTTGGACCAATTGGGTTTGGGTATAAACCATATCTGGTCATAATATATATGATTGTGCTTATTTTTTTAGGCGGGGCGGTGTTTGAAAATGCTTATAAGTCAGGATCCTTTTCGCCCCGGGATAGTGCGCTTATGCGGTCTGAGGCGTGGGCTATTTGCCAAAGCCGAAAGGCCCTTGACCAACACACCGTAAAAAAAGACACCGTTTCGAGTGCGAAAAAATCGATATCTATCACAAAAAGCGAAGCAGTAGATCTACAAAATAATTACCGCATTTCTTCTGTAGACCATATTTCTGATTGCAAGAATAAACCTCTTTCAAACAGCTCAACAACATTAGAAAGGGCTTTGTTCTTTTATCCAGAATTTAATGGCTATTGGTATTCGGCAGACGTTATTTTGCCTATTGTGAACCTGGGGCAAAAGGAATTTTGGGTGGCTCACGATCTGCATAATGGGTGGCGGTCAATGCAATTTCTCAACACCATGCTGACCTTGATAGGGTGGTTGCTTAGTTCGCTGGGTATTGGTGGCGCTCTAAGCTACCTTAACCGTTCCTGATATCGATATTACGATACGGTAGCTAATCCCTTAAGCCCAAGGAAGATAATAACCCCACCTGAAAAAAACAAAGCCAGCTTAAGGTAATGGCGATACCTTGCCTCACTAAAACGCCTTAAGCGGCGTTGACCAAGAAACGTACCCAGCAAGGATGAAATGGTTAATGCTGCGAGAAGGGGCCAATAAGAAAAAACTGAAATTCCGATTAAACCAAACAGTATGATTTTCGAAAGGTGTTGAGCCACAAGGCAAGCGGCATGTGTGGCCGACAAAGCCTCTTTGGTGTTAAACCGATTTCTCATCAACGCCCATAAAAGAGAGCCTGATGAGCCAATAAATGCTGTAACAAACCCCGTTATTGCGCCACACATTTCCGGGCTTGCACGAAGTTTATTGTCGAGTACCTCTTCAAAATGTCCAATTGCACCACTGGCATCCAGAATAATATAGATTCCAATAAATAGCTTAACCCATTCGAACCCAGCGTGTTTACCAAAAAAAATTGCTAATGATGTGAAGGCAATAGATGGTAAAATAAATCGCATAACAAACTTGGTCTGGATATATTTTCGTAAACCAGCCATACGAAACATAGCCGAAAAGCCAGAGATCCAAGCGTGGATTGGAATAACATAATTTGGGGGGAGGACGGCACCTGTAATGGCAAGCTGAAGTCCGCCCGTTGGCCCAATGGCTGCCACAAAGAAAGCAACGGCAAAGGTGCCGAGTAGAAGAAATACAAGCGGGATGATATCAATTGGCAAAGCAACATCCTTGTTAACTCAAGCGGTAATTTATTGTTTCCGATTACACCTTATACTCACCCCACCACCGCTTTTTGCAGGGCGAACAATTCGGCGCAGCCTTTTTGTGCCAGTGTTACCAAGGCGTTGAAATCATCAAAGGCCATGGGCCGGTCTTCGGCGCTGGCTTGCGCTTCGATCAGGCCGCCGGATCCGGCAAGGACGAAATTGGCATCGGTTTGTGCGGTGCTGTCTTCGGCGTAATCAAGGTCCAAAAGCGCTTCGCCCCCCACGATCCCGCACGAAATGGCGGCGGCCTGGTCGTGAACAGGGTCTTCCTTGATCAACCCGGCGGCCAGCAGGCCATTGCAGGCCAGTCTGAGCGCCACCCAGGCCCCGGTGATCGAGGTGGTGCGGGTGCCGCCATCGGCCTGCAAAACATCGCAATCGAGCACAATCTGGCGTTCGCCCAGCATTTCAAGATCAATCACGGCGCGCAATGAGCGGCCAATCAGGCGCTGAATTTCCTGGGTGCGGCCGGATTGCTTGCCCGCCGCCGCTTCACGGCGCCCGCGGGTATGGGTGGCGCGGGGCAACATGCCGTATTCCGCCGTCACCCAGCCTTTGCCTTTGCCGCGCATCCACCGGGGCACGTTTTCTTGCACACTGGCAGTGCATAACACCCGCGTGCGGCCAAAAATCGCAAGGCAGGAGCCTTCCGCATAGGGCGAAACACCCGGCTCAAGCGTGACGGGGCGAAGCTGCGACGGGGCGCGGTCATCATGGCGCATGGTTTATCCTTTTCCTTTTGAAAGTGACACCTAGCGGAACGGCAAGCTGTCGCCAACCCTTGACGAATGCGTTTGCGCACCAAATCATCCCTTTATGGGTTTTGATACGAAAAAGAGCGCGGGCGGGACGCTGGCCGCGCTGGACCAGCGGGCGCGGGATATTTTTCGCGAGGTGGTCGAGCGCTACTTGCGCGATGGCGAACCGGTCGGCTCGCGCACCTTGTCACGCGATGGCAAGACCGGCCTGTCGGCGGCCTCCATCCGCAATACCCTGTCTGATCTTGCCGCCATGGGCCTTCTTGATGCGCCGCACATCAGCGCCGGGCGCATCCCCACCCATGCGGGCCTGCGGCTGTTTGTTGATGGCCTGTTGCAGATCGGCGATCTTGATGCCGGCGAGCAACATAATATCGATGCGCGTATGCGCGAGGCTGGCAGCTCTATTGAAGAGGCACTGACCGAGGTTTCCAGCCTGCTATCGGGCCTGGCGGGGGGCGCCGGGCTGGTGCTGGCCCCCACGCATGAGGCGGCTTTGCGGCATGTGGAGTTTGTGCCCTTGTCGGCTCGCGAGACTCTGGCTGTTCTGGTCTATGAAGACGGGCAGGTTGAAAACCGCCTGATGAATACGCCCGCCGGGGTGTTGCCCGCCGCTTTGCACGAGGCGGGGAATTATCTTTCGGCGCGTCTTAAAGGGCGCACGCTGGCGCAGGCGCAGGCGCAGATCAAAGAGGAAATATCGCAACATAACAGCGCCCTTGATGCGGCATCCGAACGGCTGGTGGCGCAAGGCCTGGCCGAATGGTCCGGGGAAAGCGCGTCCGAGGAACGTACCTTGATCGTGCGCGGGCGCAGCAATTTGCTCAATGCGGTGGAAGCGGCGGAAGATCTGGAGCGTATTCGCCAATTGTTTGACGATCTGGAGCGCAAAAAAGACATGATTTCGCTGATGGATCATGCCCAGGCGGCGCAGGGCGTAAAAATTTTTATCGGTGCTGAGACATCTTTATTCAGTTTGTCGGGTTCCAGCTTGATTGTTGCTCCCTATATGAATAGCAAACAAAGGGTGATCGGCGCGCTGGGCGTGATCGGCCCGACACGGATTAATTATGCGCGGGTGATCCCGATGATCGATTATACGGCGCGGGCCATTGGCTTGACACTGGACCGGCTGGGCAAGGACAAAAGGTAGGAATTATGGCAGATAACAAAAACGAAGATCAGGCGACTGGCGGGCAGGATGCCCTTGATCAGGAAACGCAAGGTGCAGCGGACACGCAACAAGAGGTCGCCGCGGATGAGGCGTTAAAGCAGGAGCTGGAAAAAACCCGCGATCAGTTGATGCGCATTGCCGCCGAAGCGGACAACACCAAAAAACGCGCTGCGCGGGACGTTGCCGATGCGCGGCGGTATTCCATCAGCGGGCTGGCGCGTGATCTTCTGGACGTTGCTGACAATATGTCCCGCGCCTTGAGCGCCCTGCCGCCCGAAGCGCGCGAAACCGGCTCGGATAATCTTAAAGGGCTGGTTGCGGGCATTGAACTGACCAGCAAATCCTTGCATGACGTGTTGAAAAAACACGGGGTGAGCAAAATCAATCCGCAAGGCGAAAAGTTTGATCCCAATACCCACGAAGCGATTGCGCAAATTCCCTCCACTGCGCCGGCGGGGCAGGTGGTCGAGGTGATCCAGCCGGGCTATGTTCTGGGCGACCGGACTTTACGTGCCGCCATGGTCGCGGTGTCGTCGGGTCAGCCACCGGTCCCGGCGGAAAAGCCCGCCGGAAGCAGCGCAGATGATGCGCAGCCGGGCAGCAATATCGACACAACGGCGTAAGCTCAGGACCGCTCCAAAACCCTGATCCGGTAAGAATGGTCATCGCGCGCGTCTGCCAGAGGCGTATCGATATCGATTGTGCGCCAGAGGGTTTCGTCCAAAGCGGGAAAAAATGCATCGCCCTCAAGCGCCGCGTCAATGTCTGTCAGGTAAATCCGTTCGGCGCGGGGCAAGGCCAGCGCATAAAGCGCCGCCCCGCCAATGACCATGATTTCATCTACATTTGCCTGTTGCGCCAATGCCGCGCCGTGCGCGCACATGGCATCAAAATCGGTAAAGACAAGCGCCCCTTTGGCGGTAAAATGCGCGTCCCGGCTCAACACCAGATTATCCCGCCCCGGCAAAGGCTGAACGTGTAAGGATTGCCATGTTTTGCGCCCCATCAGGACCGGCTTGCCAAAGGTCGTGCGCTTGAAATGCGCCAACTCGGAAGGCAGATGCCAAGGCATTTTACCGTTCCGGCCAATCACCCCGCCGCGCGCTTGCGCGACAATCAGGCTGAGGCGAACAGGCGCGTTATCGGCGTGGCTGGTTTTACTGCTCATCAATAATTTTCCTTGCGCCCGTGGTTAATTTTTGCACTCTGCCCGTAAAGGAGAGTGTCATGCACAGCTTTATCACGCGTATTGGTGCAATCAAATGGACGGTGCTTTATATCGCCCTGATCCCGCTGGTGAACTGGTCCTTTACCTGGGCCCCCAATGTGGCCTTGCCCGGCGGCTGGATGTTCAACCCGGTCACCGTGGTGACGGGTCTGGTGCTGGTGGTGCGTGATTTTGCCCAGCGCGAGATTGGCCACAAGGTCTTGTTCGCCATGGCCATTGCACTGATCCTGACGGTGTTTCTGGCCGGGCCGCAATTGGCGCTGGCGTCCGGCGCGGCGTTCGCCATTGCCGAAATGGTCGATTGGGCGCTTTTCACCTTCACCCGCTTGCGGCTGTCCACACGGGTATTTTTATCGAGCTTCATTGCTGCGCCGATCGACAGCGTGGTGTTTCTCTATGGGGCCAACTTCATCCGCCCGGGCATGCTCAGCATCGCCAATGTGGTGATGTCCATATTGGGCAAGCTGTTTGGCGCGGCGGTGGTGGCGCTGGTGCTTCGGCGCGGGGAGAAGGGGGAGGATTTTGAATAAAAGGTGGATCGCTTGCCACGCTGCTTTATCCCGCGCTCCGTCTTTGAACTATCATGGCTTCAGAAACAAGAACTTGACATTTTCGTGTCAATGACACATAAGTACTCATGAAAATCGTCCGCACGGCCCCCTATGTCAAAGCCATCGGTAAGTTAAAGATCAAACGCGAGGAAATGGAGGCGTTTGAGGACGCGATTGCAATGAATCCCTTCGTCGGTGTCCTCATCCCCGGATTGGGCGGCATGCGCAAGCTTCGTTTTGCCTTTTCAGGCTAGGGTAAACGCGGTGGGGGGCGGACGATTTATTATTATGCTGCCGGGCCGGATACAGCTTTTATGATTGCGGCGTATGCCAAAAGCAAAAAGACCGACCTGAGCCCGGCCGAGAAGAAAGAGATTGCCAAGCTGGCAAAAGAATTGGCACAGCTTTCAAGAAAAAGCGGAGATATATAATGAGCACTTTAGCTAATGACCTTCGCGAGGGTCTGAATGAGGCCATCGCACACACCAAAGGTGATATCACCCTGCCAACGCGCAGTGTTGATCCTCTGCCGGCCGAGGCCATAATGCTTATCCGTAAAAGCGTAGCCAAAAATCGCAAGGATTTTGAACGTCGCTTTGGCATCCCTGCCGAAACCTTACGCGGCTGGGAAACCGGCCTGCGCGTGCCTGATCAAACGGCACGGGTGTTTTTGCGTGTGATCGAGAAAACACCCGAAGCGGTGGAGAAGGCCGTTGTGGGTGGGTGATTCCTGCTTTACTCCATCGTTGGGATGATAAAGCTCTGGTCGTCCACGCTGCCATCGGGCCAGCGCTGGGTGATGGTTTTGATTTTCGTCCAAAAGCGCACCCCTTCGGTGCCGTGCTGGTTGGTGTCGGCAAAGGCCGAGCGTTTCCAGCCGCCAAAGGTATGATAGGCCACCGGCACCGGGATCGGCACATTAATGCCGACCATGCCGACCTGCACTTTGGCGGCAAATTCGCGCGCCGCCAGACCGTTGCGGGTGAAAATCGCCACCCCATTGCCATATTGGTGATTGGAGGGCAGAGCGGCGGCCTCTTCGAGGGTGCCTGCGCGCACCACTTGCAAGACCGGGCCGAAAATTTCGTCGCGGTAAGAGGTCATATCCGCCGTGACATTGTCAAAAAGGGTCGGGCCGATGAAAAAACCGCCTTCATGGCCGGGCACACTTAACCCCCGCCCGTCAACCAGCAATGTGCCGCCCTCTTTTTCACACATGGCAATATAGTTTTCAACGCGGGCCTTGTGCGCCGCCGTGACCACCGGGCCGTAATGGGCGCTTTCATCGGTGGAAATGCCGACTTTGAGCTTTTTAATCTCCGGCGTGATGCGTTTGATAAATTCGTCGGCGGTGTCCTTGCCCACAGGCACAGCCACCGGCAGGGCCATGCAGCGCTCGCCAGCCGAGCCAAAGGCGGCGCCCAGAAAGTCGCGCACCACCTGGTCCATATCCGCATCGGGCATGATAATGCCATGGTTCTTGGCCCCGGCCATGGCCTGAACGCGGGTGCCGTTTTGCGCCCCGGTGTGGGAGACATAATGGGCGATGTCGGACGAGCCGACAAAGCTGACGGCTTTCACATCCTCATGCTCAAGAAGGGCATCAACGGCGATTTTGTCGCCATTAATGACATTAAGAACGCCTGCGGGCGCGCCCGCTTCCATAAAGAGTTCCGCCAGCCGCAAAGGCACTGACGGGTCTTTTTCCGATGGTTTAAGAACAAAGGTATTGCCGCAGGCAATAGCCACGCCAAACATCCACATGGGGATCATGGCGGGAAAGTTGAATGGGGTGATCCCGGCGACAACGCCCAAAGGCTGGCGCAGGGAATAGACATCAATGCCCGGTCCCGCCCCTTCGGTGTATTCACCCTTTTGCAAATGCGGGATACCACAGGCAAATTCGATCACTTCCATGCCGCGTTGCACATCGCCGCGACTGTCGGCGACCACCTTGCCATGCTCGCGCGATAAAAGCGCGGCCAGCTCGTCCATATGTTCTTCCAAAAGCGCCTTGAAGCGAAACATCACCCGCGCTCGGCGTTGCGGGTTCAATGCCGCCCATGCCGGAAAGGCGGCTTTGGCGCTGGCCACCGCTTTGGCCACGTCATCGACGCTGGCCAGCGGCGTTTGCGCCTGTACCGCGCCGGTATTGGGGTCAAAAACATCACTGAACCGACCGGACTGGCCAGCACATGATTTGCCATTGACGAAATGGGTAAGTTTACGGGGCATGACGAATTTCCTTCAGCTTTGCGAGGCAGGTTTGCGAGGCATGGGCATCTCTTTTGCGGATGCAATTATCCATGCAGGCGTGATACGCCGCAAAGCTGAATTCGTCCAGTTGGCAGGACTGTTTGGCGCAGGTGAATTACGCCTTTGCCTGACGTTCCGCCTGATCGGCCAGATCGCGCATGGTGCGCGCCGTGCGCCGCAAAAGCGCGGCCAGCGCTTCCATGTCTTCTTCATCGGATGTGGTGCCAAGATAGGCGCACCAGTTCAGATGTGCTTTGAGCTGTTCGCGTAACGACGTTTCCTCATCCGCACCGGAAAAATCTGTGTTATCTGTACGCCCCTTGGTTTTGGGTTGTGCCATTGCCTGTCCTTTTCATTTGTGTCCCCAGTCTTTTCGGGCCTTGCATTTATCCATGCATTCGCGCCCGCCAAGCCGTACACAAGGTTAGCAGTTTTGGTTTTTTATTCACCTGTCGATATGGACAGGTCTCTGCATATGGTGGCAATCTACGTCTTCACCCCAATATATGGACGATCAGATGTCTTTTCATGTTTTCAGGAGCGTCCCTTGAGCCGACTTGATTTCCCCTCTGCGGTGCGCAATGGCCCGGCCATCTTACCGGTATTACTGGATATAGTAGGGTCGGCCGCGCCCGCCCGCCCGCGCCATATTCTTGAGGTGGCCAGTGGGTCCGGCCAGCATGCCTGCCTGTTTGCCGCCGCTTTGCCGGATGATGTGTGGTGGCCCAGCGATATTGATCCGGCGCATATTGAGAGCGTTCGCGCCTGGCGCGCCCATAAAGGCGTATCAAATATCAAAGACCCGGTTTTTCTCGACGTCAGCCAGACGTCCTGGCGCGAAGGGGCGCCGCTTGCCGGTGTGCCGCCACGTATTGACGCCATTTTGTGCGTCAACATGATCCACATTGCCCCGTGGGAAGCGGCCTGTGGCCTGTTTGAAGGGGCGGGTAAACGGCTTTGCCCCGGTGGCCATCTTATTCTTTACGGGCCCTATAAAATGGATGGCCGGCACACCGCGCCGAGCAATGCGGCATTTGATCAAAGCCTTAAAGCGCGCGATCCGCGCTGGGGCGTGCGGGCGCGTGAAGACCTGGACGAGCTGGCGCAAAGCTGCGGCCTTGTCCGCACGCATTGCATAGCCATGCCCGCCAATAATTTTGTGCTGGTATTTTCGGCCTGATATATCCCTTACCAGGGCTCATAAGCTGGAACATAAAAGCGCAAATAGTCGATCCACTCTTTGGGCATTTCGATATCGAAATAAGCCCCGGCAAGAATGGGCAGAATAAACGCCGAAACCAGCGCGCCGCCAATAGCAAAGGCCAGCGCCGTATAATTCGCCAGTCTGGCGTGGCCTGCATCCAAAATCCAATAGCGCACACCAATGCCCAAATGCACCATCACGGACCATACTCCCAAAAAGTAATAAGGAATAAAATAGTAAATATAGGGCGGGCCGCTCATCACCGAGGCAGGCCAGAAAAAATCAGTCTCCAGATCAAAATAAAGCCGGGTCATGCCCAAGGAAAAAAGATGTTGGGTCATAAATACAAAGAACATGCCTCCCGACAAAACCTGCGCCCAGGAAAGAAGGTCGCGGGGGCGCCCCCGGCGCAATGATTTGACCAGCAAGACCATGCCGACAATCAATTGCAAGACAATAGAGGCGAGCAAAATCGTCTCTGAAACCGGGTTGCGGTAAATCAGCCGCATGACTTTTTGAACCGCATTATAAGTCTCAATACCGAAAATGCCGCTGACATGTGTCGCCAGATGTATGAATACAAAAACCAAAAGAATAACTGCATTGAATTTATGAAATTGCTGCCAGTTTATTTTTTTAATGGCTGGGCTGTGCCTGCGAAGGGATGTGTCGGTCATGCCAATGCCTCTTCAAACCAGATTTTTGCCTTTTCCAATTGTGCGTCCGGGGTTTCTTCAAGAGCCATGGCCTGAATCTTGTGCAAAGATACTTTGGCCAGTTCGTCCCGCCAGGCTTTTTCTGCCTTCCACATGGACCGGGCGATGCCGCACGGGCGCTTATAGGCCTCATCTCCTATGCCCGTGGGGCCGCGCCGGCGGATCTCGGTGCATGAAAAACACGGCGAGCGTCCTTCTATGGCCTCAACAATATCCAAAAGGCTGATAGCATCAGCCGCTTTGGCCAGCGCATAGCCGCCGCCTGGCCCCTTGCGGGTGGTAACGATGTCGGCATTGGACAAAAGTTGCAGGTTCTTGGCCAGATAGGTCTCGGACAGTTCGAAATACGCGGCCAGTTTTCGTGTCGGTAACGCCGCCCCGGTGGGCAATGCAGCCAGCAAGGAACAACTGTGTATTGCCCATTCTACGCCTTCGCTCAGTTTCATAATATGGCCTGCCGTTCTCATTTAAATATGGATATATTTTATCCATATAATAGCGGCTAGATTTTGTCCACATTTAAAAGCAGCGCCGAAAGGCGGCTTAACGCATTGCCAAACCCGTCCATATCGTCCGCCCCGATGGCTTGATCAATCAAGGCGTTAATCGTTGCAAAAGCGGGCCGGGCCTTGCCCAGAACCTGCTGCCCCTGTTTGCTTAGCTGCAAGGTCTTGCTGCGCCGGTCGGTGGGGTCTGCGCATTTGGCGACAAGCTGCATGCGTTCCAGACGCACCATCATTGCCGTCATCGCCGATTCATTAATCCCCAAAGCAGCCGCAATGTCCCGCTGGGTGGTTTTTGTGCCCGAAGCTATAATCACAAGGACCGCGGCCTGCGCCGTTGTGACCCCCGCCGCTTCGATCAATGCCCGGTCTGCCCGCTTGTTCAAAAGGTGCGCCGCGCGTTGCAAGTGCGAATAAATTTTTAATGATGATGCGCTCATGCCCCGTACATAAGCCCTTGCCCGGATGAGGGATAGAGTGTAATTACTTCAATAGTGAAGTTTATGGAATTGTTATGCACACCATCGATGTCTGGGCGCAAATTATCACTGAACGTATGGCCAAAGCGCCCTGGATGGCCAGTTTGCTGCGCTGGATTGGCAAGACTGATGCGCAAATTATTTCCTCGGTTGAAACAACGCTTCAGGCCATGGATGAAGCGGGGGTGGCCACCAGCCTGCTGGCCGCCTGGTACGGCCCCGAAGGTCCCTTGATTACCAATGAAGAGGTGATGGCGATGCTTGCCCAGGCCCCGGAGCGGTTCAAGGGTCTGGCCTCGTTTGATTTGAACAGGCCGGTTATGGACAATATAGGGGTAATTAAAGACGCCCTGGCCAGTCCCGGTTTTGTCGGGGTGCGCATTGTGCCATGGCTGTGGCGTTTGCCGCCAAATGATCGGCGGTTTTATCCGCTTTATGCGCTGTGCGCCGAGGCGGGCGTGCCGGTGTGCACGCAAATTGGCCATACCGGGCCTTTGCGCACCTCCGAAACCGGGCGGCCTATCCCTTATCTTGAAGATGTCTTGCTGGATTTTCCCGAACTAAAAATCGTAGGCGGCCATGTGGGTTTTCCCTGGCTCGATGAGGTGACGTCCCTGACCGTAAAATTTCCCAACTTTTATGTCGATACATCGGCCTATGTCCTGCATCGTCTGCCGGGTGATTTTGTGCGTTATATGAAAGGGCCGGGCGCGGGCCGGGTTATGTTTGGCACCAATTGGCCAATGATCGCGCCGTACATGAGCCTGCGCGGACTGGGTGGATTGGCTCTTGATGATGCGCAAAAAGAAGCCTTTTTGCACGGCACGGCGCGCGCTGTTTTTGTCTTGTGAAAACTGGAGCGGGCGATGAGATTCGAACTCACGACCTAAACCTTGGCAAGGTTTCGCTCTACCCCTGAGCTACGCCCGCACTCCATATCCGTTCGCCGCATGGCTGAACAGGCGGGCGTTATTGCGTAAACGGCTTAAGAATGCAAGAGAGGGAGCAGGCTTATTGTCAGTACGGGGTTGAAATGGCGGTTACGCGCGCAGAATTGTTCGCTTTTTTGGACAGATTGGAGATCAGCCACAAGACAATGACGCACCGCCCGGTGTTTACCGTCGAGGACGGGGCCGACATCAAGGCGGCTTTGCCTGGCGGGCACAGCAAAAACCTTTTTCTTAAAGATAAAAAGGGCAAATTCATCCTCATTAGCGCTTTGGGCAGCACCCGCATCAAGCTTAATCAATTGCACAAGGTTTTGGGGTGTGCCCGGCTTTCTTTTGGTAATGAGGATCTGCTTTTCGAGCATTTGGGCGTGCGCCCCGGTTCGGTTACCGCCTTGGCGCTGATCAATGATCAGCCGCCGCAGGTGCGCTTCATTCTCGATGCCGCTTTGATGGCGTATGATATTGTCAATTTTCACCCGTTGAAAAATGACGCCACCACCGCGCTTTCCAGCAAAGATCTTGTGCGCTTTGCCGAAGCCACAGGCCACGCGCCGCACATCGTTGATTTTGCCGCACTTGAAAGCAGCAATTGACCCCTTGCGCTTCGCCCGCCGCCAGCCCATCTTGGAAAGGGAAACAGGAGAGACAAATGAGCATGACCGGCCATAATCAGGGCGCTGCGCATAATGGCGGCGGCGCCGATCTTATCAAGGACAGCACAGACGCCAGCTTTGTTGCCGATGTTATTGAAGCGTCGAAAACCGTGCCGGTCATTGTTGATTTTTGGGCGCCATGGTGCGGCCCGTGCCGCCAGCTCGGCCCGGCCATAGAGCGCGTGGTGGCCGCCGCCAAAGGCGCGGTGCGGCTGGTCAAAATCAATATTGATGAAAACCCCGCCATTGCCGGGCAATTACGGGTGCAATCCATCCCGGCGGTGTTCGGGTTTAAAGATGGCCAGCCGGTTGACGGTTTTGCCGGGGCGCAGCCCGAAAGCCAGATCAAGGCGTTTGTTGAGCGCCTTTCCGGGACCCGCGATCCGCGCGATGATGCGCAAAAGCTGGTCGATATGGGTAATGAATCGCTTAAAATCGGCGATATGGGCGGCGCCGCGCAAGGTTTTGCGCAGGCTTTGCAATTAATCCCGGATTATGCCCCGGCGCTGGCCGGCATGGCCCGTTGCTATATGCAAAACGACGATGTGGAAGGGGCCAAGGGCCTGTTGGCCACGGTCAGGGAAGAGGACCGTGCCCACCCCGATATTGTCGGCGTGCAGGCGGCGCTCGATCTGGCCGCAGCGGGGACGCTGGAAGATCAGGAGAGCGCGCAGCTTCAATCAACCATCGCGGCCAATCCCGACGATTTACAGGCGCGCTATGATCTGGCGCAGGCATTGAGCGCCGGGGGCGATCTTGAAGGGGCGATGGACCAGCTTTTGGAAATTATCGCCCGCGACAAGGACTGGAATGACGGCGCGGCGCGCGCCCTTCTTCTTAAAACATTTGACGCCGCGGGGGCCGGTTCGCCATTAAGCGTTGCCGGACGTCGGCGTTTGTCTTCACTCTTGTTCAGCTAGGAATAAATCATGGCCAAGAAGAAAGCGGCGGCGGATGAGGCCGCGCCGCGCCTGACCGATCCAAAATTGCTTGAAATTCTGGTCTGCCCGATCACCCATGGGCCATTGGTTTATGACAAGGCGGGCCAGGAGCTGATTTCCAAAAAAGCCGGGCTGGCCTTTCCCATTCGCCAGGGCGTGCCGATCATGCTCGAAGACGAAGCGCGAAAACTGGAAGAAAAATGACACAAGACGAGCTGATTGCCGCCCTTAAAAAGGACCGTATCGAAAGCTATGCCCGCTTGCGCGGTGGTTTCCCCTTACCCCTGGCGGGCGGGATTTACTGGCTGGTGATGGGGGTGATGGGCTATTATCTGCCCTATAACACATGGCTTTATGTGCTGTTCTTTGGCACCGGCCTTATTTTTCCGGTGTCTTTATTGCTGGCAAAAGTGTTTCACAATAACTTTTTGAAAGACAAACAGGCGGCCAGCAGCGTTATCCTGCCCGCCTTGATTGGCATGCTGTTATTCTGGCCTGCGCTTATCGCCAGCATGCAAGTGGCACCGCAATTGGCGATACTTATTCTCGCCATCGGCATGGGCGCGCACTGGCCGGTTGTTGGCTGGTCTTATAACCGTACGGGGTTGTTTACGGCCCATTCTCTGATCCGCGCGGCGGGGGTTTTTGCCATCTGGACCTATCTGCCCGATGCGCGCATGACGCTGTTACCCTTTGCGGTCGCCGCGCTTTATTTTCTTACCGTATTGGTGATTTTGGCTGACACGGCGATGCTGCGCAAAAAGATTTAGCCCGGCAATTCGCCGCGCAGCAAATGCGGCAGATCGCCAATGCCGCCGCCCGCCTCAAGGGCGAAAAAGCGCCGCGCCGGGCCGACTTTATCGACCAAGCTCATGCCCAGCCCGCGCAATTTGCGGATCGGTGCCAGATCATTGGAAAACAGCCGCACAAAGCCTTCGGTGGCGGCCAAAAGCGCCGTGTTGTCAAAGCGCCGCCATTGTTCATAGCGCTCCAGCATAAACGCATCACCGCCATCAAGGCCAAGTTTGCGCCCGTGCGCCAAGACATCGGCCAAAGCCGCCGCATCGCGAATGCCGGCGTTAAAGCCTTGGCCGGCAATCGGGTGCATGCCATGCGCCGCATCGCCAACCAGCGCCAGACGCGGGGCGGTGTATTTTTCGACAATCATCAAGGACAATGGATAGGCCCAGCGCGGACCTTCGGGGG
>JALWSB010000148.1 GCA_027080345.1 Robiginitomaculum sp.
AATGCGCACATTGCAATGCAGGGTCTTTTCCCCGCCAACCCGTTCAAATTCGCCATACTCCACCACCCGCAGGATTTTTTCCTGTACCCGCAAAGAGGCGCTGGCGATCTCGTCCAAAAATAACGTACCGCCATTGGCGCGCTCAAACCGACCCTCATGGCGGCGGCTGGCCCCGGTAAAGGCCCCGCTTTCATGGCCGAACAGTTCTGATTCGAGCAAATCCTCAGACAAAGCGGCGCAATTGACGGTGACATATTTGCCCGACCAGCGCGGCGAGAGAAAATGCAAGCGCCCGGCAATCAATTCCTTGCCCGTCCCGCGCTCGCCAACAATAAGCGTTGGGCGGTCCATTGCCGCCACGGCGGATACCGCGTCAAGGGTGGCCAGAAACTCGGCGGACTGGCCCAGCAAAGGCGGCGGCGTTATCTGATCGGGCATGTGAAAAACACTAAATTTAATGGCGTAAAAAACCACTATACTGTGAAAATCACTAAATTCAAGGTGTAAAAATTTCCCAAAAGAAATATTAATATAATAAAATCAATATGTTAAAATAAAATCCAAAACTGGCACACCCATTGCAATGTAAGGGGGGAACGGACAAGGATCCGGTCGGTCGATAACATAACAAGCCAAGAGGCAAAGCAAAATGAACAAGAAGTACGACCCTTATGAAGAGATCCGGCGCGATGCTGATCCGGAAGGCGCGGAGTGGCGTGAAAGCCTGGCGCGGTTTTGGCGTTATCTGCGCACCCGCAGAACGGAAAGCTGGGGCTTTTTTATTGCCGGTCTGATTTTGGGCGGTCTGTTTTTTTAAGTTTGACCTTTATGGTTTCAAGGAGAGTAAAATGAGCATTTTTTCCCGTATGGGCGACATCATCAATTCCAACATTAATGCCATGCTTGAGCAGGCGGAAGATCCGGAAAAGATCGCCCGTCTGATTATTCAGGAGATGGAAGACACATTGATTGAAGTGCGTACCGCGGCGGCCCGCGCGATTGCCGACAAAAAGGATGTGGTGCGCAAGCTGGACCGCTTCAAGGCGGCCGAGGCAGATTGGGAAGCCAAGGCCGAGCTGGCGATCACCAAAGACCGCGAAGATCTCGCCCGAGGTGCCTTGCAGGCCAAGGCCAAGGCGGCACAAATGGTCGAAGCGCTGGAAAAAGAGCTGGCCATCGTTGATGAAGCCATCGACAAGGCCGAAGAGGATATGGGTAAATTGCAAACCAAGCTGGATGAAGCCAAGGCCAAGCACAAGGCTCTGACGGCGCGGCGCAATTCCGCCAAAACCCGCATAAGGGTACGACAAACGGTTTCTGACCATAAAATCGAAGACGCCCTGACCCGTTATGCGGCGGTAGAGCGCAAAGTCGATGAACTGGAAGCCATGGCCGAATCGTTTGATTTAAACGGCGGTAAAAGCCTCGAAGGTCAGTTTATGGACCTGGAAGCCGAAGAGGCCATAGAGACGGAACTGGCGGCTTTACGTGAAAAAATCAGCGGCGTGAAAAAAGCAGTCAAAGCCGCTGCCAGCGCCAGCCAGGACTGATCTTATACATCAATAAAACAAGAGGAAACGTCTTATGGACATGACTGCAGTTGCCATTGTTTTTATCATTTTTGTGATTGTGCCCTCGGTTGTCATGCACAACATCACCAAGTGGAAAGAACAAAAATCCCTGTCGCCGGACGATGAGCACATGCTCGAAGATGTGTGGCGCAGCGCCCGGCGGATGGAGCGGCGCATTGAATCGCTCGAAGCCATTTTGGACGCCGAAGCCCCTGGATGGAGGAAAAAAGACGATGTCTGAAGATTTTTCACAATCGCCCAATCCGCACCGGCTTTATCGTAACCGCAGCCAGGGTGTCTGGTGCGGGGTGTGCGCCGGGTTTGCCGATTATTTCAATATCGACGTGGTGCTGGTGCGCATTGGCTGGGTCTTGTCGTTCTTCCTGCTCGGCCCGGGGTCTTTTATCGCCTATATTGTCGCCTGCATGATTTTGCCGGTGCGTGGGCAAAAGCCACCCAAGATGAAGCCCGAAGAAGATACATTCTGGCGCGGCGTTGAACGGCGCCCGGAGATGACATTTTCCAATTTGCGTTATCAGTTCCGTGATCTTGAAGAGCGCCTTGCCGATCTTGAACGCACGGTCACATCAAAAGAGTGGAAACTGCGCCGCCAGTTCCGCGATCTGGAAACGTAAGCGGCACATAAACAGACAGACAGCGAAGGGACGCGCGAAATGTTAAGCAAACTGATTGTTTTGATGGCCAGTGTCAGCCTTTTACTGGCTCCGGCCCCGGCAAAAAAAGAGGCCAAAGGAAGCGCACAGGAAAACGCCATAATGGCCCTGTGCGCCGGACCAATGACGGTAATCATTGGCCAGCCGCAAAACCGTTTTGTCACCTTGTCATTCAATATTGATTCACCGTGCCTTTCGGCCATCGGTATTGTTTTGCATCCACGGCTTGAAACGGCTTCTAAAAATCGTCCTTCATTTGACGAATCCTTGCGAATACCGCGCTATCTGACGCATTTTCCATCTTGAGGCGGGTGCGGATGGCCGGGCTTTGCGCCCGTAAAAACGGGTTGGTGGCTTTTTCAACACCCAAAGGCACCGGAATGGTCGGTGCGCCCTTGCCCCGCAAATTATCAATCTGGGCGATCCGGTCCTGCAGGTCGGTGTTTTCCGGCTCTATGGTGTTGGCAAAGCGCGCATTGTCTTTTGTATATTCATGGGCGCAATAGATGCGGGTTTCGTCGGGCAAAGCCATCAGCTTGGAAAGCGAGGTCCACATCTGTTCGGGGCTGCCTTCAAACAGACGGCCACAACCAAGGGAAAACAACGTATCGCCGACAAAGGCGACGCGTTCTTCATTAAAAACATAACAAATATGCCCGCGCGTATGACCGGGCGTCTCGATAATTTGAACCGCGTGCGCGCCAAGGGAAACACTGTCGCCTTCGCCAATATAATGGTCCGCGCCCTTGATCATATCCGCTTCGCCCTTTGGCGCAAAAATCAGACAACCCGTAGCCTCTTTTATCGCCGCATTACCGCCCGCATGGTCCCAATGGTGATGGGTGTTCCAGATGGCGCTAAGCTGCCAGTTTTCTTCCTTCAATGCCTCCAGAATGGCATTGGCATCGGGGGTGTCTATGGTGATGGTGGCGCCGCTTTGCGGGTCATGAACCAGATAGCCATAATTATCGCTAAGACAGGGTATTTGTTTGATGATCAGGTTTGACATGGGCGCTGTTCCTTTGCGACATATCCGCTAGACTAGCGCAAAATTGTACAAGAGAAAATACCGATGCAACCCAATGTGGCCGATTTAGGTGCGTTTTACCGCAGCCCGCCAGGGGTTGGCGTTCAGGCCATGGTGGCGCGGCGCCTGCAGGCCATCTGGCCGACGCTGGAGGGCCGCGATGTTTTGGGCCTTGGCTATGCTTTGCCTTATTTTGGCGATATGCCCGGCGCGCGGCGTCTGGTACTGGCCATGCCAGCGCAGCAGGGGGTGGAACAATGGCCCGCCACTGGCGGGGTGAGCTCCTTGATTGCCAAAGAGGATTTTTTGCCGTTCGCCGATGCGTCTTTTGACCGCATGTTGATTATTCACGGTTTGGAAGAGGCGCACGACCCGGCCCGGTTTTTACAAGAGGCCCGCCGGGTGTTGACGCCGCAAGGGCGGCTGGTTCTGGTGGTGCCAAACCGCGCCGGACTGTGGGCGCACCGTGATATTTCGCCATTTGGCCACGGGCGGGCCTATACGCATATGCAAGTGCGCCGCCTTTTGCATGCGTGCCAATTGCGCCCCGCGGCCTGGACGCGGGCGCTTTATGCGCCGCTTTTGCGCCGCGGGACTTCAGTGGCGGCGATGCGCGCCTGGGAACAGGCCGGTGAACATTTATGGCCGCCCTTTGGTGGTGTTATTATGGTCGAGGCGGTAAAAGATGAATTGGCGCGGCCAAAAGCGGCGCACCCACTTCTTATTCCGGTATTGAAAACATGAGCCAGCCCCCAAAAGACGCCAATGATGAAATGAGTGCCTGGCGCGCCGGTATCGATCAGATTGATAACCAGATACTCGATCTTTTACGCGCCCGGCTCGACCTGGCCATGTCGGTGGGGGCGGCCAAAGCGGGTGGTGGCCTGGCCTGGCGTCCGGCCCGCGAAGCGCAGCTTTTTGCCCGCCTGGCGGCTCGGGCCGGGGCGCATATGCCGCCTTTGGCGGTTGAGCGGATATGGAGCACAATTATTGCCCAAAGCCTGCAGGCACAAGGCCCGGCCTTTTTGGTGCTGCCGCAAAATGCACCGCATTTACACGCTTTGGCGCGGACGTTTTTCGGGCTTTTGCCCTTGCGCATGGTGGGTGATGAAAGCGCCGCGCTCGATCTGGTGGCAAGCAAAGTCGGGGCCATCGCCGTTCTGCCCGCCCCGGCGCATAATGTGCACTGGTGGACTGCGTTAACGCAAAACGGCGACCACGGCGGTTTTGGGGTGCGGGCCGCATTGCCGCGCTTTGAAAATCAGGGGGGGGCGGCGGCCTATGCCATTGCCCGCGCCCCGGAAGAAAAAAGCGGGGCGGACACGGCCTGGTATGTGATAGACAGCGCCGCTGCGGACCACATTACGCAAGGCACTGTGATCGCAAATCATGAGGGCTTGAGTTTGCTCGCCATAGACGGCAGCATCACCGCGCAAATGACAGGGGACGCCCAAAGAGTCGGGCTTTTTTCAAACCCTCTGTCTCTTTAAGAGGATGTTGTCATGGAACCTGAACCGCGCGCCGGTATTCTTGATATTATGCCCTATAAAGGCGGGGTCGCCGATGCGCCGGGGTTTGCCGCGCCGGTAAAGTTGTCGTCAAACGAAAACTGCCTTGGGGCCAGCCCGCGCGCGACGCAGGCCTATGCGCGCGCCGCGGCCTCTTTGGAGCGTTATCCCGATGGCGGGGTGCAGCATTTGCGCGAAGCGTTGGCGGCCGCGCATGATATTCCTGCGGCGCAGATTGTTTGCGGCAATGGCTCGGACGAAATTTTGCAAATGCTGGCGCATATCTATCTGCGTCCCGGCGACGAGGTGTTGCACGCGCAAAACGGGTTTTTGACCTACAAGCTGGCCGCTTTGCAAAACAATGCGACCCCTGTACCGGCACCGGAAAACGACATGCAGATCAATGCGGCGGCTTTTTTATCAAAGCTGTCGCCCAAAACGCGGATTGTTTATCTCGCCAACCCCAACAATCCGACCGGGTTTTTAATGCCCGCCGATGAGGTGCGCGCCTTGCATGCGGGCTTGCCTGAAAATGTGCTTTTGGTGATTGACGGGGCATATGCCGAATATGTGCGCGCCGATGATTATGATGGCGGCTTTGGACTGGTGCGGGCGTATAAAAATGTTGTCGCCACGCGCACATTTTCCAAAGCCTACGGCCTGGCGGGCCTGCGTATCGGCTGGGCATTTTGCCCACCGCGCATTGCCGATGCATTAAACAGAATACGCAGCCCCTTTAATGCCAATGCCCCGGCGCAGGCCGCGGCGTGCGCGGCCCTTGATGATCGGGATTTTATAGAAAAAAGCGCAGCCCATGTACAAAAATGGGTGCCATGGCTGATCCGTGAAATTAACGCTTTGGGCCTCAAAGCCTATCCTTCGGCGGGGAATTTTATTCTCATTGGTTTGGCTGATGAGATGCAGGCACAAAAAGCCGAAGCGGCATTGATGGCCAAGGGGCTGATCGTGCGCAATGTCAAAGGCTTTGGCCTGCCCGGATGCGTGCGCATGACGGTGGGGCTGGAAGATCAGAACAAGGCGGTGGTGGCGGCGCTGGCGGCGTTTTTGCAGCCCTGATTAAATCAGCAAATCCGCGCTGGCGGTTTCAATCTGGCTTTCAAGTGTTTTCATGAATGGCTTGCGCTCCAACCCCGGCGCGATGGGCGGTAAAATCTGCACCGTTACCAGGCCGGGTTTGAAGCCAAGCCCGTGGGCAGGCCAGTGCAGGCCCGAATTGAGCGCCACCGGAACGCATGGCACATTCATGGCCCGATAAAGCGCCGCCACACCCGGTTTATAAGGCACCGTTACGCCCGGGCTGGTGCGGGTGCCTTCGGGGAAAATAATGATTTGCCGCCCGGCGCTGGCCAGCGTCTCGGCCTGATGCATCATTTTACGCAAAGCCGTTGCCTGACCGGCGCGATCCACCACGATATTGCCAAGTTTTAAGGCATACCAGCCAAATATGGGCATCAGCATCAGCTCTTTTTTAAACACCAGCGCCGGATTGGAAAACACCAGAAGTGGCCACAAAACATCCAGCATGGCTTGATGTTTGGAGGCGATCAGCATGCCCCCTTGGGGGATATTTTCATGGCCGGTAATGTGCAGACGGACGCCGCAAAAAAGGCGCAACCCCCACAAGGTCAGCTTGATCCATATGATGACAATCTTGTGCGTCCACCGGGCCGGGCCGAGTAAAAGGGGCGAAAAAACAATACCCATCAGCACCATTAAGCCATACATCCAGAGGATGAAAATCAGGCCGCGTAAAAAAGAAAAAGCCGCTTTCATGAGGGGGCACCCTCGGAATCTGATTGTGAGCCGGGCAGGTGCAAAAGCGTTTCGCGCAGCATAATCGCCACATATTTCAAATATTCCACACCGGTCCGCCGCCACTCACCGGGCATTGAGCTGGTCACCGGAAAGGCGACAAGGGTGGCGCCGGGCAGGCTGGTGCGCAACTCGATAAGGGCGCGGGGCATGTGATAGGCCGAGGTGACAACAATCAGACGGTGATAATGATGGCGCTCCGCCCACAGGGCAATTTCACCGGCATTGCCAACGGTGTCGCGGGCGCGCCGGCCGAGATCGACACAACAGCGCATGAGATCATCATCAAGACCGGACATGTGTTGAATGTCCGCAGGTTTGACCGAGGCATGAACGCCAGAGATCAGCAATCGCGCGCCTTTATGTTTTTCCAAAAGCCGCACGCCGGCATCAATGCGTCCGCCGCCGCCACCGGTCAAAACGACAATCGCATCGGCACGGATAACCTCATCTTGCGTTGGTGCGCCGGGCAAAGTGATCACAAAAATCCCGAACCCGGCAACCAGCAAACCAAGCAAGACCAGCGCGGCTTTGAACATGAAGCGCGCCATTATTGCCGCTCCCGCAAGGTGCGCGCCACGGCGCGCCGGGCGGTCAGGGCGCTGGCCATAGCCGTTAAAGGCGGAGCAATCATGACAATACCAATACCGATAAGATCGAGATGAAAAACCGGCAGCATAATATCAGTGCCACGCATCAGAACGATCTGGGTGACCCCAAGAACCAGCGCCGCCATGGCCGCCCCCAAAAGCCCGGCACGCAGGCCAAGGCTGGCAAATTTACGTTCAAACTCTGCGGCGATGAAGCTGTCAAACGCGCCAACAAGGTGCAGCGTATCCACCACATCACGTCGGGCCGCCAGGCTGGCCTGGGTGGCAAATCCGGTCACGGCAATGGCGGCGGCGATCAACAAGGACAGCGCGCCAATGGAAAAAAGCTGTAAAAACCAGGCGCTTTTGCCCAAAGCTCTGGCCCATTGCCGGTGATCATCAACGCTGGCGGTAATGTGGTTTTTGCGCAAAACCTTTTCTATGGCGGCCTTGTCAACCGGGCTGTTTTTCTCAAGCGTGATGGTGATGGGGATGGGTAAAGGCAAATCGTTCGGGATATTGCCGGCGCCAAGCCAAGGCGCCAGCAGGGCCTTGGCCTGACGGCGGCTATACACCTGAACATGGGCAATGCCGGGCAAGGCGCGGATGAGTTTGGCGGCGCTTTGGGCGCTTTTTTGGGTGTTGTGCAAGGTCTTGATCTGCACCGTCATGGCGTTATTGAGATCAGCGCGCCAGGCCTTGGCCGTATTAAAAGACGTGCGGGCGATAAGCGCGCTGACACAGGCCAGAAAAACAATAATCGCAATAACAAAAAACAGCGGTCCGTCTTGCGCCGAGCGTGTCGGCAGCAAGGATTTGGGGGCGGTGATTGGGCTATGCTCGCGCATTACCGGCCCCCGTTTTGGGTGGCTGCATTGGCGCGCAAACGCCCCTCATCAAGGTGCAAAGAGGGTGCCCCGGAGGCGCGCACAAGGCCAAGGTCGTGACTGGCGATCAACACTGTCGAGCCAAGGCGGTTAAGCTCGGAAAAAAGCCGCATCAGCCGCCGCCCCATTTGTGGGTCAACATTACCCGTAGGCTCATCAGCGATCAAAAGATCAGGTTTGCCAACAACGGCGCGGGCGATGGCAACGCGCTGTTTTTCGCCGCCCGACAGGGTTTGCGGCGCGGCATGAAGATGATCCCCAAGACCAACCCAGGTCAAAAGCTCAATAACGTCTTCTTCATAGTCCGCATGTTTTTTACCCGTAGCGCGCAAGGGCAAGGCGACATTGTCAAACACACTTAAATGATCGAGCAGGCGAAACCCTTGAAAGACAACGCCAATACGGCGACGCAGCAAAGCCATATCGCGCCGGGAACACAAAGCGGTGTCCTGATCAAACAAATGCACCTGCCCGCAAGAGGCTCTATGGGCCAGATAGATCAGCCGCAAAAGCGATGACTTGCCCGCCCCCGATGCGCCGGTCAGAAAATAAAAATCGCCTGGCGCAAGACGCAAATTGATATCATGCAGGATATCCGGCCCGTGCGCATAGCGCATGGAAACGTCGATCAACTCCAATACCGGGCTATTATTCCCGGTGTCTGGGGCAATGGGGGCTTGCGTTTTACTGGACATCGGAGACAGAATAGGCAACCTCGTTACGGTGAGCAAACACGAATTGATTCGGCCTGCATATGATACTGACGTGTCCAAATTGTTCTACGCGCTATTCCGTGAATGCCAAGGCATTTGGTGAATCGGGCCGCGCTGTGCGTTGTGCGCAGTGTGGCCATAAATGGCACGCGATGGCGCAAGACGAAGATGAAATCACGCTGGAAGAGCCGATAACGGGATGTTTTGGCAAAGACCTTGACAAGGATCAAATGAAGGAGGCGGCAAGAGAGCCACTTGCGCCGGAACAGGCTGACGCGGAAAAAGAAGAAAACAGCGAAAGCCCCGATACCCCCAAAGCCCCCCATGCCAATTGGCGCGAACGCGAAGCGCAGCGCAAACGTCAAAAACGGCGGCGCATCGCTTTTGGTGTGTGGGGCGTGATCCTTCTGATCTTGGTGCTGTTGTCCAGCATTGGCATTGTCTATCGCAGCGCCGTTGTGCGCTTTTGGCCCAACACGGCCAGCCTCTATGAAGCGCTGGGGATGAAGGTCAATTTATGGGGTGTCGATCTGGGCAAAACCAGTGTGCAGCGCCTGATCGTCGGCGATGCCAATGTGCTGCGCATATCCGGCGAGGTGACAAATCCCGGCAAAAAAGACCAGCACGTGCCGTTGGTGCAAATCAGTCTGCGCGACGAAACCGGCGCGACGCTTTATCAATGGACGGTCACGCCCGGCCCCGCCAATCTGGCCCCGGGTGAGGTGGCGGTATTCAAGACCGAGGTCAGTAACCCGCCCAATAACGCCGTTGGCATTGATTTTAACTTTATCGATAATACCGCAAACAAAAAACCGCTGGATGTGCCGCACGCGCCGCCGACAGAAGAGACCGCCCCGGCACCGGAAGGCCACAGACAAGACCTTAACGGGCATGAATGAGTTTGCCCTTCGGCGCGGGCTTGCGCGCCGGGCGGCGATATGCCTCAATGCCTGTAATAAAAATCAATCAAGGAGGGGTTGGACATGGTGATCACCATTATTGGTATCCTTGTTCTTTTGGGTCTTGCCGTTATTTTATCGGATAATCGCAAGGGTATTAATCTGCGGGTTGTCGGGGCGGCGTTCGCCCTGCAAATCGCTATCGCCGTTTTTGTTCTCTACATTCCTTTTGGCAAGGGCGTGTTGACGGCCATATCCAATGGCGTGCAGGTGGTCATTGATTATTCAAAAGTTGGTACGGGTTTTGTCTTTGGCGGTTTGGCGACATCGAAAAATCTGGGCTTTGTGTTCGCCGTTCAGGTTTTACCGGTGATTATTTTTATCGGCGCGCTAACCTCGGTTCTATATTATTTGCATATTATGCAATGGGTGGTGCGCATTTTTGGCGGCGCTCTGCGCTTTGTTGTCGGGGCCTCGCGGGTTGAAAGCCTGTGTGCCTCGGCCAATATTTTTCTTGGCCAGACCGAAGCGCCATTGGTCATCCGCCCGTATATTTCGCGGCTGACGGATAATCAACTTTTCACCGTTATGGTGTCTGGTCTGGCCTCGGTTTCCGGGGCGATTCTCGCCGGCTATGCGCTTTTGGGCGTAAATATAGAATATCTGATTGCCGCCAGCTTTATGGCCGCGCCGGGGGGGCTGCTGATGGCCAAAATAATTCGCCCGGATTCAGGCCCTACCCCGGAAGAGCATATCGAGCTGACCGACACCACAGAAGACGATCCTGCACGGCCGAACAATGTTATTGACGCGGCCGCATTGGGGGCCAGCGAAGGGCTTAGTCTTGCCGCCAATATTGGCGCGATGCTCATCGCCTTTGTTGCGCTGATTGCGCTTCTTAATGGCCTTGTTGGCGGTGTTGCCGGTCTTTTTGGTATTGAAGGGCTGACCATGAATGCCATTTTGGGCTGGATATTTTCACCACTGATGTTTTTGTTGGGTGTTCCCTGGAGCGAAGCGGGTACGGCGGGCGATCTGATCGGGCAAAAGCTGGTGCTTAATGAATTTGTCGCCTATGCCGGCCTGCAACAGGTCAAGGAGAGTTTAAGCCCGCACAGCATTATGGTGGTGACGTTCGCGCTTTGTGGTTTTGCCAATCTTTCGTCTTTGGGTATTTTGCTGGGCGGTCTTGGGGGTCTGGCCCCGGAGCGGCGCGGGGATATTTCGCGCTTAGGGCTAAAAGCCATTGCCGCCGGGTCTTTATCCAATCTGATGAGCGCGGCGCTGGCCTCACTTCTTGTGGCCGGTTAAACCGCCACCTTGGCCGCTATGGCCGGATGCGGCGCATAGCCTTTGATGGTAAAATCATCATAGCAAAAGCCGTCTATGGCCTGCACCTCGGGATTAATATCCAGACTTGGCAGGGGGCGCGGTTCGCGGGTCAATTGTTCGCGGGCCTGATCCAGATGATTAAGGTAAAGATGCAGATCGCCAAAACTGTGGACAAAATCGCCCGGCTTTAAGCCCGTTACCTGCGCCATCATCATGGTCAACAGCGCATAAGAAGCAATGTTAAACGGCACGCCCAGGAATATATCCGCCGAGCGCTGGTATAGCTGGCACGACAGCCGCCCATTGGCGACAAAAAACTGAAACAGGCAATGACAGGGCGGCAGCGCCATATCTTGCAGATCGGCCGGGTTCCAGGCCGAAACAATAATGCGCCGCGAATGCGGGTTGTCACGTATTTGCGCGACCGCATCGGCTATCTGGTCAATGACACGACCATCCGGCGCCGCCCAACTGCGCCATTGCTTGCCATAAACCGGACCCAGATCGCCGTTGTCATCGGCCCATTCATCCCAGATACGCACGCCATTGTCGCGCAAATAGGCAATGTTCGTACTGCCCTTCAAGAACCATAACAGCTCATGGAAAATCGATTTCACGTGCAGCTTTTTTGTCGTCAAAAGCGGAAAGCCATTGGCCAGATCAAAGCGCATTTGCCGCCCGAACACCCCGCGCGTGCCGGTGCCGGTACGGTCGGAACGCTCCACCCCGGTTGTGTAAACATCATCCAGAAGATCAAGATATTGGCGCATTTTGGCTCCCTGCCCGGCGGCATATAAACTGATTCTCGCAGGCGGGACTATGGGCCATCTTCACGCGCCGTCATACCGATGAAATCGGTATCCAGACAGGCGGCGGTACATGCACCGTCTTTACCAGTTTCTTCTCCGTTCTGGATTCCGGCTTCCGCCAGAATGACGCAAAAAATAACGCGTTTACGCAAAACCGCCCCTGTCTCGCCGCATGACGAACGCATTTATTCTTGATGATTGCCCTGATGCGCGCCTCATTGCGCGCGCGGGCGCTCATCTGGCCTTAATGCGCGCCTGTGGCAGGCGGGGAATTTTGATGCGGCGCTTATGCGCAGCTTCAAGACAAGCTGGCGCAAAACCAGAATTAACGCACCGGACGCTTGACCCTGTGCAGACACCTCTATACCTCCGCCTTTATAGCGGAGACTAAAATGACGGAACTCACTGAACTTGCCAAAACCGCCAAGGCCTGGCCCTTTGAACAGGCCCGCGCTTTGCACAAACGCCTTGAGCAGATGGAGCGCGCCGGCAAAGCCAAACAAGGCCCGGTGGTGTTTGAAACCGGCTATGGTCCGTCGGGCCTGCCGCATATCGGCACATTTGGTGAAGTGGTGCGCACGTCAATGGTGCGCCATGCGTTTCATGTTCTGACGGATAACAAGATCAGAACCCGCATGATTTGCGTTTCCGACGATATGGACGGGATGCGCAAAGTCCCCTCAAACGTGCCCAATCAGGAAACCCTGGCGACCCATTTGGGCAAGCCCTTGAGCGCCGTCCCCGATCCGTTTTCCAATGAATATGACAGTTTTGCCGCGCATAATAATGCGCGCCTGCGCGCCTTTTTGGACAGCTTTGGTTTTGATTATGAGTTTTTGTCGGCGACGGAACTTTACAAATCCGGCGCTTATGATGCCATGCTCTTAAAAGCGCTGGAAAATTATGATGCCATTATGGCGGTGATGCTGCCGACTTTGGGCGCTGAGCGGCAGGCCACCTATAGCCCGTTTTTGCCCATTTCGCCCAAAACCGGCAAAGTGCTTTATGTACCGATGCGCGCGGTGGATGCCAAAGCAGGCACCATAACCTTTGATGATGAGGACGGCACAAAAACCACCATTCCGGTTACCGGTGGCCATACCAAATTGCAATGGAAGCCGGATTTTGGCATGCGCTGGGCCGCCTTGGGTGTGGACTTTGAAATGTTTGGCAAAGACCATCAGGACAACGCCCCGCTTTACTCAAAAATTTGCAAAATTTTGGGGGTGCGCCCGCCCACCCAATATGTCTACGAGTTGTTTTTGGATGAAAAAGGCGAAAAAATATCCAAATCCAAAGGCAATGGTATTTCGGTCGAAGAATGGCTGGCCTATGCGCCGCAAGAAAGCCTGTCGCTTTACCAGTTCCAAAAACCCCGCGTGGCCAAAAAACTTTATTTTGATGTCATCCCCAAAGCGGTGGATGAATATCTGCAACATTTGGCCGCCTACCCCAGCCAAGACGAGGCCCAACGTTTGGCCAATCCGGTTTGGCATATTCATAACGGTACGCCGCCGCAAGAAAACATGCCGGTATCATTTGCACTGCTTCTAAATCTGGTCAGCGCCGCCAATGTCGAGGACAAAGCCAGGCTGTGGGGTTTTATTTCGCGCTATGCGCCGGAGGCCACACCACAAACCCACCCGCTTCTTGACCGGCTGGCCGGTTATGCGGTGCGGTATTATGCGGACTTTGTAAAACCAACCAAAACCTACCGCGCAGCAACGACAAAAGAGGCAGACGCATTGCGCGATCTGGCAGATCGTTTGCGCAAGACCTCTGGTAAAACCGATGCCAAAGACTTGCAAAATCTTGTTTTTGCCGTTGGTAAAGAGCACGATTTTGAAAATTTACGCGACTGGTTCAAGGCCCTGTACGAAATTTTACTGGGGCAAAGCCAGGGCCCGCGTTTTGGTTCATTTATTGCCATTTACGGGGTTGATGAAACGGCTGATCTTATCGAAAACGCGCTGACGGGCGCTTTGGTCACATAACGGTTTTTATAAGTCACTTTTGCGCGAGGCCCCTGCCCTTATTGCCCGGATAGAGCTATAGGACACCGGAGTATTATATCGGAGAGTTTGCATGCGTCTGGTTTTGACTTTGTTGATCGGGTTTTTCCTGACCGCCCAAAGCGCCGCTTTTGCGGATACGCAAAGCACTGAAAATGTCACGGCGACACTGGCCGCCGATGTCAACGCCATCGCGCCGGGGGATGATTTCAACCTGGTGCTGGAAATGAAAATCCGCAAAAACTGGCATACATACTGGATCAATCCCGGCGATGCCGGCGAGCCAACGCGCATTGCCTGGGATCTGCCACAGGGCATAAGCGTTGATCAGATGGTCTGGCCCGTCCCGCACACCATCGCGCTCGGGCCGCTGGTCAATTATGGTTATAAGGACACGGCCACTTATATTATTCCGGCGCACGCGGACAAGGCGCTGCAAATCGGTGAA
>JALWSB010000149.1 GCA_027080345.1 Robiginitomaculum sp.
GCTAACCAAGCTGCTGATGACGCCGCCAACCAGGCTGCGGACGATGCCGCCAACCAAGCTGCAGATGACGCCGCTAATCAAGCTGCGGACGATGCGGCTAACCAGGCTGCTGATGATGCGGCGAACCAAGCTGCGGACGATGCGGCTAACCAGGCTGCGGATGACGCTGCCAACGAAGCTGCGGACGATGCTGCCAACCAGGCCGCTGATGACGCTGCCAGCCAAGCTGCGGACGATGCTGCCAACCAGGCTGCGGACGACGCGGCTCAGGAAGCGGCTCAGGAAGCGGCTGACGAATCGGCAGATGAAGCTGCGGATGACGCTGGCGATGGTGATGGCTGATCCGGCCAGCACTTGATTTTCACCAAAAGCGCAGCCGTAACGCTGTTACGGCTGCGCACTATTTCAAGAGGGAAGTATTATGACATTACTTACACAAACCGGCGCGCGGGGCGCCGCACAGCGAAAGCAAGGCCATTATGGTGCTACCACTGTAATCGCTTTGCTGGCCACCAGTATTCTGGCCGCCAGCGCCCACGCGCAATCGGTTGATTCAACGGATAAGAACGGCTCGCAAAAGTCGAATTTCAAGGCCGAGGCGAGCGTTGGCATTCTGTCAGACAGCAATATCTCGGTGCCGTCGATTGACGTCACCACCGGCCGCAAGGATGCGGCCATCACCACAAAGCTGAAACTTAAATACAAGTCCGATGTAAGCGAAAATACCTCGGTCAATTTTGGGTATAATTTGTCGAGCCGGCTGTTCACTTCGCTGACGAATTTTGATCTTTTGACCAATTCACTGTCTGCCGGGGCGGCACATGATTTCTCCGCCTTCAAACTTGGTGCCAGCTACCGCTTTACCAATGCGCAATTGGGCAGGAAAAACTTCCTTGATATCAATCAGATTGGTGGCTTTGCCAGCAAGAGCCTGACCCCAAATGTTTTATTCAGAACTGACTATTCCTACAGTAAACTGAATTTCAAAAACCAGACGGCGCGGGATGTTAAAAGGTATGACCTGACCGGCGATCTTTATTATTTCATGAATGAAAGCCGCACATATGTGGTTGTCGGCGGTAAATTACGCAGCGACCATGCTGTCGGCGCTGAGTTTGATTATTCCGGTGCTGGTGGCTCGGTTAATTTTTCTCATAGATTTGATGTTGGTGAGCGCGAGCTGCGCTTTCGCGCCGGTGTTGATTTTGAAAACCGCGACTATAAATCGATAACGCCGTCCATCGGGGTGATTCGTAATGATGACCGGCTGAAGATCAAAACCAGTCTTGAAGTGCCCCTTTATAGCAGGCTTTACCTGTTGGGGGCCATCGAGTTTGATAACTTTACGTCCAATCTGCCCTCCTCGGACTATCATCAAACCTTGATCAATGCCTCACTGGGTTGGCGCTTTTAAGGGCGCAACAAAAAACCGAAAAACCTATGGCCCGCCGCACTGGCGGGCCATATTTTATAGGCGCGGGCCATAAGTCCACTTCACCCAAAACGAGAATCCCTTATGGCACAGCGTTTGCTGTTGTTATGGTGCCTGCGAGGGCATGTGTTCCATATCGGGAAGTGGAGTTACGCTATGCGTATTGCTTTAAGCGTTTTTAGTCTTGTGATCAGTCTGGGAGCGGGCAGCGCTGCCCTGGCAACAGGGTGCCTGGATAATGAGGGCGGCGACTATGTTGCGTGTAATGCCTGGAGAACCGTTGGCGATACCCGCGTCGGGCCGGTTTTGGATCCGCGCGATACACCCAAAACCGCTTATCCGGGTTATGCGAATGGCGTGAGCGCCGCCGGGCAGGATGTGCATGTGCAGCGCGGGATTTATGAAAGCCATCACACTCATGCCGGGGCTGCGGTTCCGGCCAATGTCTGGACCCCGCCTGCGCATTATATCCAAAGCCCGCCGGTTATTGTCGGCCATGATAACTATGCAGGCCATGAGGGCTATTCTTACGATTATTACCAATCTGCCGCGCCGTATCTGGAAGGCAACACCCAAATCAGCGCGCCGATATGCGACCACCATTCGGTCCCCGCACGCCCGGCCTGCGCTGCCCCTCTGAATGGGTGTTTCACAATCGGTGCCAATGGGCAAAACTATCCAGCACCCTGTCCGCGCGGGGGTTATGTCAGCAGCGCCAGCTATCAACAAGCCCCGGCCCCGGTGATGGCGCAGGCCAGCGCCCATGCTGAGGCCAGTGTTATCACCAATGGCTTTTTGAATGGCCTGAATGGCGGCGTCGGGGTGATCCCGTCATTTTATGGCGGTGGCGGTTCAGCCATTATCTCATCGGGTGGTCATGGCAGCGTTCTTGGCCGCGCGCCTTTATTGCGCTTTGGTGGACGCCGACATGGTGGTGGTGGCCATATGGGCGGTGGTTGTGGGTGCATGGGTGGCCATATGGGCGGCGGTGGCGGCGATTAAGAGCGCGCAGACCAATAAGACACGCAGGGGATTTTTGAGCGGTCACAACGATCAGCGTATTTACCGGCGATCTCCACCACCTCATCCATCAGGCCGTCTTGCAAGGTTATGGGGTTAAGGCCAAGGCCCAACAGGCTGCGGTTTTCCACGAAAAGCTCATTCTCGGCATCTTCATTGCGCGGGTTGTCAATATTGGCAATCTGCGCCCCGGTCCGATCGCTAATCAGCCGGGCCAGATCGCGCACTTTATGGGTTTCGGTCATTTGGTTGAAAATACAAACCCGCTCGCCTTTTTGCGGCGGGTTATCGACGGCCAGTTCAATGCAGCGCACCGTGTCCTGAATATGAATAAAGGCGCGGGTCTGCCCGCCTGTGCCGTGCACGGTCAAGGGGTAACCCACCGCCGCCTGCATTAAAAACCGGTTCAGCACCGTGCCATAATCGCCATCATAATCAAACCGGTTGATCAGGCGCTCATCCTTACGGGTTTCGCTGGTCTGCGTGCCCCAGACAATGCCCTGATGCAGGTCGGTAATGCGGATTTTGTCATTCTTGTTGTAAAAAGCGAAAAACAACTGATCCTGGGTTTTGGTCATATGATAGATAGACCCTGGTTTTGCCGGATAGAGAATTTCCGTTTCGACCAGCTCGCCCGCATCATTTTCTATTTTTACATTGAGGTAGCCTTCGGGTATTTTTGCCCCGGTCGTGCCATAGCCATAAACGCCCATCGTACCCAAATGCACCAGATGCGCATCGCTTCCTGACTCGACAATTGCCGCCAGAACATTGTTGGTGGCATTGAGATTATTATCCACCGTATAGCGCTTGTGCCATGATGATTTCATCGAATAGGGCGCGGCGCGCTGTTCGGCAAAATGCACAATGGTGTCCGGTTCGAAGCGGCGTAAAAGCGCCAAAAATGCGCCGTATTCACGGGCAATATCTATGCGTTCAAAATTCATTTTTTGACCACTGATCTCACGCCAGACATCCAGCCTTTCGTGCATCGGGCGGATCGGTGTCAGCGAGCCAACCTCCAGTTCATTATCAATATTGCGCCGCGACAGATTGTCGACAATCGTCACATCATGCCCCGCCGCGCTTAAATGAAGCGCTGTTGGCCAGCCGCAAAACCCGTCGCCACCAAGAATAAGAACGCGCATTATATTACCACTTCCATATTTTATGTGATTGTTGCAGAAAAATTATATTTTTCCAGCATGTTACCATAATTATTTTGCCAATGCCTGTTCAAAAACGGCCCGCGCTCCGTCCTTCATTTCCGGGTCGGTCAGGGCGAAATTGGCAATGGCGCGCAAATACCCCAGCTTGTTACCACAATCATAATCTTCGCCCTCATATTCATAGGCAAAGAAATCCTGATCTTTCATCAACCGGGCCATCGCATCGGTCAATTGTATTTCCCCGCCTGCGCCGCTGGCCTGATCGGCCAAAAGCGTCATAATTTCCGGCTGGAGGATATAGCGCCCGGTAATTTTCAAGGTCGAGGGGGCCTCACCAATGGCCGGTTTTTCGACCATGCCGCGCATGCGTGAAAGGCGCCCATCGCGCGCTGCCGGGTCAATAATCCCGTATTTATTGACCTCTTCGGGGGGAATATTATCAACGGCAATAATATTGCCGCCAGTGTTTTCATAAGCACTGATCATTTGCGCCAGGCAACCCGGCGCGCCCTTGACCAGAACATCGGGCAATAAAACCGCAAACGGCTCGTCACCAATAATGTCTCGCGCACACCAGATCGCGTGGCCAAGCCCCAAGGGGGCCTGTTGGCGGACAAAACTCATACTGCCCGGCACTGGCAATGCGGCTTTGAGCATATCAAGCACCTCAGCCTTGTTCTTGCCCTGCAAGGTCAGCTCCAGCTCGAACGCCCGGTCAAAATAATCCTCAATAGCCCCTTTGGCGCGCCCCGTAACAAAAACAAAATGCTCAATCCCCGCCTCGCGCGCTTCATCAACCACATATTGCACCACGGGCCGGTCAACAACCGGCAGCATTTCCTTTGGGATGGATTTGGAGGCGGGCAATACCCGCGTCCCCAGCCCAGCGACAGGAAGAACTGCTTTGCGTACTTTTTTCATCAGAATCCTCGTTCACCTGTTGTGCCGCCCTTATCACTTTTACGGTGCCCGAGGATAAGGTGCAACCGGGCAAATCCGTTTCTTGCCGCCCTGCCAAGCCTGTGCAACAAAGTGGCGATTAAGACATAATGGAACACCATGGCAGACAAGATAAAGTTTGGTACCGATGGCGTACGCGGTCCGGCGGATACATTCCCCATCAATGGGCGTGGCATGGCGCAGATTGCCAACGCGGCCTGTGCTTTGCTGAAGAGCGGGGACACTGTGCTGATCGGGCGCGATACGCGCCGCTCCGGCACCACATTGGAAAAAAACCTGGCCGAAGCTTTCGCGGCCGCCGGGATTAATGTGTTTTTGGCCGGGGTGTTGCCCACCGCAGCGGTGGCGCTGGCGGTCAAAGAAACCGGCGCCGCACTGGGTATTATGATCACCGCATCACACAACCCTGCTTCGGACAATGGCATAAAAATATTTGGTCCGGACGGGGCCAAACTTGATGACCCAGCACAAAACCAGATTCAGGCCCGGCTGGATAATCCACAAAAAACAGATGTGCATAATGGCGCGGCCGGCACAATCACCGCCACGGATGCGGCCGCCGCCCTCTACCAACAGGCGTTTTTGGACCTTGCCCCGAACCAGCCCTTGACCGGTCTTGATCTGGTGGTTGATTGCGCCAATGGGGCCGCATCACGTCTCGCACCCAAAATTTTGCGGGCATTGGGCGCTGATGTGACGGAATTGTTTACCGCACCTGATGGCCAGAATATCAATGCTGATTGCGGCTCGACGGCCCCAAGACATGTGTGCGCGGCCGTGCGTAAATATGGTGCCGATGCGGGGCTGGCATTTGATGGGGATGCGGACCGGCTATTGCTGGTTGATGACCTTGGCCAGCCCGTTGACGGGGATTTTATTCTCGCCATAACGGCCCGCGCCTGGCAGGCGCAAAACCGCCTGAAGGGCAAAGAGATCGCAGCGACATTGATGTCAAACATGGGCCTTGAAGAGTATCTGCACAGCCTTGGCCTTGAACTGGCGCGCACCAAAATTGGCGACCGTCATGTCAGCGCCCATCTGGCGCAAAGCGGTGGCAATCTTGGTGGCGAGCAATCGGGGCATATCTTATTGCCTGATTTGATGCCCTCCGGTGATGGGCTATTGGCCGCCATCACGCCTTTGATTGACTTGTGCCAAAGCGGCAAGCCGGCGCATCAGTGCTGGCGCCCCTATACGCCGGTGCCGCAAAACCTGCATAATATTCGCTATGCGCCGGGCAGCGCCCCTTTGCAAAACCCGGCCATCAAAGCGGCCATTAAAACCGCCGTGCAAAAGCTGAAAACCAAGGGGCGGTTGTTGGTGCGCGCATCAGGAACCGAGCCACTGATCCGCATTATGGTTGAGGCCAAAGATGAAGCCTTGGGCGCGGCGGTTATGGATGAATTGCGCGCCGCCTTTGCCAAATCCTGAATCAAAGTTTTTGGTCGAAAGCGCCAATTTCTTTATGCTGGCCAAGGAGGCCTTCGATAAAGCGGAACATGGCCACCATATTGGCTTTTGATGTGGGGCTTTCGACCACCACAACGAGATTGGGCGTGTTGGACGAGGCGCGGATCAACCCCCAAGTGCCATCCTCAAGGGTAAAGCGCACCCCGTTCACGGTAACAACGGACAGCATGTCCTGACCCAGAATTTTGCTTTTACCGGCATAAAGCGCCTCAACTTCGGCGGTCAGCCTGGCCACGACATCGTATTTGACCTCATCACCGCAAGCCGGAGACATGGTCGGTGACAGCCATGTTTTGGGCAGGGCGTCTTTGAGGTCCGCCATCGTGCGCCCCTTATTGCGTTCGAGCATTTGCAAAATGGCAATGGCGGTCACCAGACCATCATCATAGCCGCGCCCTATTGGGGGTCTGAAAAAATAGTGTCCGGATTTTTCAAACCCGGCAATCGCCGCCAATTCGGTGGTGCGGCGCTTGATATAGGAATGGCCGGTTTTCCAGTAATCGGTTTTCGCCCCATTGGCAGCCAAAACCGGATCCATGGCATAAATGCCCGTTGATTTTACATCGGCGACAAACACCGCGTTTTTGTGGAGCGCCGACAGATCGCGGGCCAGCATAACACCAACCTTGTCGGCGAAAATTTCCTCGCCGGTATTGTCAACAACCCCGCAGCGGTCCCCATCCCCGTCAAAGCCAAGCGCCAGATCGGCATTGTGTGCGCGCACCGCATCTTGCATGGCATGCAGCATATTCATGTCTTCGGGATTGGGGTTATAGCGCGGAAAATTATAATCCAGTGTGCAATCAAGCGGGATGACCGTTGCGCCAACACCCTCCAGAACCTTGCGCGCAAACGCCCCGGCTGTGCCATTGCCGCACGCCGCGACAACTTTCAACGGGCGGGTCAATGTATTGCCCTTGATCAGGTCGGCAATATAGCGATCGCGCACCCCCTCTTCAAAGACCAAAGACCCGCCGGGCCGGGGTACGCCTTCGCCCTGCAGGACAATCTCTTTCAAACGCCCCATTTCATCCGGGCCAAAGGTCAAGGGTGGTTCAATACCCATTTTTACCCCGGTCCAGCCGTTTTCATTATGGCTGGCCGTGACCATGGCGACACAGGGGATATCAAGATCAAACTGGGCAAAATAGGCGGTTGGCGACAAGGCAAGGCCAATGTCATGCACCGCAATGCCCGCCTGCATCAAACCAAGGCTCAAGGCCTGTTTGATGGACAGTGAATAGCTGCGGTAATCATGCCCGACAACGATTTTTGGATCCACACCGCGCTCGTGGATCAGCGTCCCCAGACCCAGACCCAGCATTTGAATACCCATAAGGTTGATATGCGGGGGTTGGTCAGAATCGAGACGCCCAAACCACCAGCGCGCATCATATTCGCGAAAACCGGTTGCCCGGATCAGGGCTTTTTCCTCAAACTCAAGCGTATTGGGCGCGATATCAGACAGGGGTTTATGCATGATGGTCTCCAGATGTTTGCGCCGACTTAAAGCCCATACACAAAGGCAAGGCAAGCCATCTTTGTTGTATCGTGAAATCAATCATTTGAATGATACAGTTGCTAGTCCCTTGTCAGTACGCAAAAGGCGCGATAAGCCACCAACAAGACTGTTAAAGGAGTGCTTATGCCCATTCTTACCTTGCTGCGTCATGGCCAGAGCCAGTGGAATCTTGAAAACCGCTTTACCGGGTGGGTTGATGTCAATCTGACGGAAAAAGGTGAAGCCGAAGCGCGCAAAGGCGGACAATTAATGCACGCGGCAAAGCTCAATTTTGATCAGGCCTTTACCTCGGTGCAGACCCGCGCCATCCGCACTTTGTGGCTGGCGCTGACGCAAATGGATATGGTCTGGCTACCGACAGCCAAGGATTATCGCCTCAATGAACGTCATTACGGGGGGCTGACCGGGCTGAACAAGGCGGAAACGGCCCAAAAGCACGGCGCCGATCAGGTCCATATCTGGCGGCGCTCCTATGATGTGCCGCCGCCATCAATGGCGTGGGACAGCCCGCTTAATCCGTGCCGGGACCGGCGCTATAAAGACGTGCCCCGGGACCAGCTGCCCGTTGCTGAATCCTTGAAAATGACTTTGGAGCGGGTAATGCCCTATTGGCAGTCGCAGATCGAGCCAGTGCTCAAAGAGGGCCATAACACGCTCATCTCCGCGCATGGGAATTCCTTGCGCGCTTTGATCAAACATCTTTTTGATGTTTCCGATGAGGATATCGTCAAGGTGGAAATTCCTACCGGCAACCCGCTGGTGCTGGATCTCGATGCCAAAACCCTGGCCGTTAAAAGCGCGCTCTATCTTGATGACACCCGCGCCGCTTCCCTGCCCGCGCTTTCGTGACGCCGAACACTGCTGATGAAGCCTTCATGGCCCGCGCCCTGACGCTGGCCCAGGCCCAGTTGGGCAAGGTCGCGCCCAACCCGGCGGTCGGGTGTATTATCGTAAAAAATGGTGACATTTGCGGCATGGGGGCCACGGCATCGGGGGGGCGGCCCCATGCGGAAGTTATTGCTCTGAAGGCGGCCGGGGGCCGCGCCAAAGACGCTGATGTTTACGTCACCTTGGAGCCATGCGCCCATCACGGCCAGACCGGACCGTGCGCCGATGCCCTGGTCGCGGCAGGGGTTGGGCGCGTCTTTACCGCCTGCACCGACCCGGACCCGCGGGTTAATGGCGAAGGTAATGCCCGGTTAAAACGCGCCGGCATAGCGGTGCATGTCGGTTTGTTGCAAAGCCGGGCGCTGACCTTGAATGCGGGGTTTTTCATGCGTATGCAGCGCGGCCGGCCACTCCTTTGCATTGACCGGGATGGGCGCACTTATGATGCCGCCTTTGACCCGCAAACCACCAATGATCTGGCCGGGCAATTGGCCGCTTTGGGTGCAAAAGGCCTGACCCGTGTTTTTATGCGCCCGGATCATCCGGCCCGTTTTGCCTTGCAGCGGTTGAATCTGATCGATCGGGATTTAACTGACAAATAAAGAAATTGTTCGGTTTGGCGGCCGTTTTTCTGCCATTGCCGTGCGCTGATTAGAGAGATGTTAATCTTGCGCGTCCATTATATCCGTCCAAGGGCATGAGGGTTTTGCCATGTTTGACGATGATGATTTTGATCTTCCAGACGATTTGGCGGCGATGGCTGATGCCGCCGGGGCGGCGCTGGCGGGCATGGGTGATGAATTTGCTGCTGACGCGCTGGGTGATGCCAAAAAAATGCGCGATCACATCAAGGCGGCGAGTAATGCCGATGCGGCGCAATTTGACACGGAAATTGCCGAAGCGTTTTCAATTGCCCACAATTTGAAAGGCCAGGGCCAGACCTTTGGCTATGATCTGGTCAGCACCATTGGTGATAAATTGTGCCATTTATCGCGCCCCATAAACCAACCCTCACCCAAAGATCTTGTCATTATGAGCGCCTGCGCCGAGGCCATTGTACAAATTCTGACCAGTAAAATTACCGGCGATGGTGGCGAGGTCGGCGCGCAATTACGGGCCGATCTTGGTATCAGCTAAAATTGTCAATCCCGGATAAAATAAAGGCGGTGCCATTGGCACCGCCTTTTTCATAAGCGCACGCTTGCGCGCGTGATTATTTAAGCAGTTTTTTTTGCTTGTCTTTTCGTGTGGGCAAAGCATGGGTTTTACCGATTTTAATGCTCCGTGGTTTCATGGCCTCTGGCAATTCACGGCGCAGATCGATCTGCAACATGCCGTCCTCAATCACCGCGCTCTTGACCAGCACATAATCAGCAAGCTGAAAGCGCCGTTCGAACGAACGCTGGGCGATGCCGCGATGCAGGAATTGACGCGTTTCATCGCCTTCCTTCTTGCGGCCCGTGACAATCAGCACGCCTTCACGCACTTCAATGCTCAAATCATCCTCGCCAAAGCCGGCGGTGGCCAGTTCAATGCGATATTCATCATCGCCAAGCTGCACAACATTATAAGGTGGGAAGCCTTGTTGAGTGGGCTCATTTTTGGCCGCTTCTTCAATCATGTCTGCAACACGATCAAAACCAACCAAGGTCCGGTAAAGGGGGGTAAAATCAAAAGTTTGCATTTCCAGTTCTCCTTATCAAGCAACAGGTTGCCACATATTTTCAAGGGATATGCGGCGACCCCCACCCGCACTGCCCCTCACGGCGGCACTGCGGCATCAAGACCCGAATACGGCGCCTTGCAGCATTTATATGGGTGTTCAAGAATTAATTTCAAGAGCCTTGGCCCTTGCCTCAGCGCGCCGCTTTGGCTACCCAAACCATGGATAAACGGAGGTCAGTATGCGCAGGTTTGGTTTTGTCGGATGTTTGCTGGTTTTGCTGGCCGCCTGCTCAAATCCGGATGCGGTAAAGAAACCGCCCGCGCAAGAGCCGCAAACCACTGTGCAAGAGCCAATACCCGCCCCGCCTCCCGGCCCGGCCGTCGGGTCTTTGGAATGGGCCGTTGCCGGACCATGGCGGCCCCAAAAAGAGCGGGACCGGGACATCTGGCGGCATCCGCAAGATACGTTGAAATTTTGTGGTGTGGACCCGGCAAAAACCATTATCGAGGTCTGGCCGGGCGGCGGCTGGTACACACAAATTCTTGCCCCCTGGGTCAAGGAAAATGGCGGTCATTACATTGCCGCCGGTCTTGATCCGCAAAGCTCGCCGCGCGCCGCCGCCTTGAGCACGCAATTTGCCAACCGGTTCGCCGATGCGGACCGCTATGGCGACATTTCTTTTTCTTCCTTAAGTGCCACAAGCGGCGATCTGGCCCCGCCCGGCAGCGCCGATACGGTTTTGACATTTCGCAATGTGCATTCTTGGATGGCGCGCGGCATGGCCGAAAAAGCCTTTGCCGATTTTTACAAAGCCTTGAAACCCGGTGGCACCTTGTGTGTCGTTGAACACCGCCTGCCCGGCAGCCGCCTGCAAGACCCGCAGGCACGCACCGGCTATGTGCAAGAAGAAATGGTCAAGGCCCTGGCCAAAGAGGCCGGCTTTACCCTGGCCGCAGAAAGCCAGATCAATGCCAATCCCAAAGATAAAGCCGATCATCCGTTCGGGGTCTGGACCCTGCCGCCCGTGCGCCGTTCCGCCGCGCTTGGGGCACCAGAAAACCCGCAATTCGATCATAGTCCTTTTGACGCCATTGGTGAGAGCGACCGCATGACTTTGCGCTTTATCAAACCCAAAGAAACCAGCGAGGCACCAACACATGAGTGAGCAGACCTTGACGCCAGCGCCACTTTTATCCCTGCCGCAGGACCCGGCCCCTGATGGTATGCAATCGTTCTGGTTTGAGGCGCGGGACGGCACAAAGTTGCGCGCCGGTTTTGCCCCCGCCGCAGGCACGGCCAAAGGCAGTATTGTGTTTTCGCCCGGCCGCACCGAGTATTTTGAAAAATACCTGGAACTGGCCCGCGAAATGACCAAACAGGGGTATGCCTTTGCGGTTCTGGATCACCGTGGCCAGGGCATGTCTGCGCGCCCCTTGAAAGACCCCTTGAAGGGGCATGTTACAAACTTTCGCCGTTATGCCGATGATCTTGAGGATATGATCGCCGCGCTTGGCAAGCGTCTGCCCGGCCCGCTGTTTTTGGCCGGCCATTCCATGGGCGGGCTGATTGCCGCCGATCTGGCGCGGCGGCACAGCATTGATTTTGCCGGGCTGATCCTTTGTGCGCCCATGTTTGGCTTCAAGGCCGGCGGGGCGGGCATGAACGGTCTTATCCGCATGGCCAATGCGCTTGGCTTTGGAAAAAAATCACCGCCGGGCGTTGATGGCGGCGGCGCACAAAGCCCCAATGCGCAAGACACGCTGACCTCTGATGCGGCGCGCTTTGCCCGTGATCAGGAACGCAATGCGCAAAATCAGGATATCCACCTTGGTCCGCCAACATTTGGCTGGCTGAAAGCGGCGCTCAATTTGCAAAAAAACATGTTTGGGCGCACGGGCTATCGCACCATCTCCATACCGGTTTATCTGGCCAGCGCCGGGGAAGAGGCATTGGTCAGCAATAGCGCCATCCGCAAAGCGTTCAAGCAAATGCCCAATGCGGTTTATGAAAACATACCCGGCGCCCGGCATGAAATCATTCAAGAGGTTGATGCCTATCGCAAGCGCTATCTGGACGGCCTGAAAACCGTTCTGAAACGGGCCGGGCAGGATGAAAAGGGAGACGCGGCATGAACGGTTCAATGAGGGCAGAAAACACGGTCATACCGCCCGCAAAGCGGGGCTTTATGAGGGGCGTTTTGGCCCTTTTTGGCGCCGCCTTGCTGGCCGCCTGCCAAAGCGCCGCGCCGCCGCCCTCTCTGCCGCAAGGTCCGGTCCGCCCGGCGCCGCGCCCGGTAACGCCCGTGCCTGAACCAGAGCCTGCGCCGCCGGAGCAACCGACCGCTGATAGTGGTCTTGTGCCGCCGCATATGCGCGACCGCCCGATTGTCCGCGCCGCCTTGTTACTGCCTTTCAGCGCCCCGTCCAAAGCCTTGCAGAGCGAAGCGCAATCCATGTTGAACGCAGCGCAAATGGCGCTTTTTGAGGCTGGTGATGCGCGGCTTTTATTGCTGCCAAAAGACACCGGTGGCACCCGCGCCGGGGCAAATGAAGCGGCCCGCGCCGCCATTGATGAAGGCGCGCAAATCATCCTTGGGCCGCTTTTGGGCCGTGCCGTCAGTGGGGTCAGCGCCCAGGCCCGTGCCGCGCATGTGCCGGTTATTGCCTTTTCCACGGACCGCACGGTGGCCGGGAATGGCATCTATCTTTTAAGCTTCCTGCCTGAAGCTGACATAAAGCGCATGTTGTCTTATGCCGCCGCCAATGAGATTTCCACTTTGGCGCTTTTGCGCCCGGATACGGCCTATGGCAAGCGCATCGAAGAAGCCGTTTTTGATATCAGCGCCGGTTTTGGCCAGGCCATTACCGACATCGCCATCTATGGCAATGATGTCCAGGACATGACCATACCGGCGCGGACCATCGCCCATAATGATGAATATAAAAGGGCTTTGAAAGCCTGGGAAGAAGCGGGCGGGCACGGTGACCCATCACTCGACCCGGACTTTTCTTTTACCCTGCCTTATCAGGCGATTATCATCCCCGAAAGCGGGGTGCGCTTGCAATCACTGGCCCCCTTATTGCCATTTTATGATGTTGACCCAAAGATTACCCGGTTTATCGGCACCAGCCTGTGGAATGATGAAACCCTATTGCGTGAACCGGCTCTGTTCGGCGGCTGGTTTCCCGGACCGGATCAGGAGAAGTACGGCCGGTTTGTTGCCGCCTACAAGGCCGCGTTCACTACCGATCCGACCCGCTTGGCCCCTTTGGCGCATGATGCGGTCATGGTCGCGGCCCGATTGATTGAAAGCGATGGGGACACACAGAACACGGCCTATATCAACGCGGCGAAAATAGATGACCCGGCCGGGTTTGACGGGGCTGACGGCCTGTTCCGCTTTGCGCCCGGTGGCCTTGTCGAGCGGGCTTTGGCGGTGTTTGAAATCAAGCCTGGAAAGCGTATCGAGATCGACCCGGCCGCCCAAAGTTTTGATGATGAAGATACCATCGGCGCCCCCGTTGGCATGACCGGCTTGCGGGCGGTTAATTAACGGGCCAAGAGGCCGGGCATGATAATTAATTATGCGGGCCAGGACAAATGATCTATAAGCGCCACAACAACAATCAAGGGGCACATCATGCGTAAATTTCTTCTTTTCAGCACCGCCATTTCAGCGCTGGCGCTGGTGGTATCGTGTTCCGATCAGGGTGCCACCAAACGTGCTGGTGACAAAAGTGCCAGCGTAACCACAGACACACAAAAAACAGCATCAAAAAGCGATAGCGGCATGCACGAGAATATCTTGTTGGCCAAGTGGACCGGCCCTTATAATGGCGTCCCGGCTTTCGACAAGGCGACTTTGCGCGATTTAAAACCGGCGCTGGAAGCGGGCATGGCCCAGAATTTGGCCGAGATTGACGCCATAACCGCCAATCCCGACGCGCCGACATT
>JALWSB010000150.1 GCA_027080345.1 Robiginitomaculum sp.
CCATGGCGCAGACCCTGCTTGGCCAGATGTATGAATATGGTGACGGCGTAACCGCCAATGCCAACGAACGGGACAAATGGCTCAAACATGCGTCGATGAGCGGCTATCCCGAAGCCGAGTACTGGCGCGGGGTAATTTACGAAAAATATGGCAAATTTGAAAAAGCCAAAACCTGGTATGAAAAAGCCTTGGCTCATCAATATACCGCCGCAGAAGAGGCCTTGGCCGACATCGCCAGTGGCAAGGCGCAGGCGCACTATAAAGCCCAGAAAAAACGCGGCATGGCCGAAGCCCGCGCCCGCCGGGCGGCCGAGCGCGGTGATGATCCCTGGGGATTCAAGGCCATCAACCGGGCGCGCGGCAAAGCCTGTCGGGCCAACCCGGGCCACAATGCCTGGGGCTATCACGATACCAGCGGCACCTGGCGGTGTCCTTGAAGTTTAGGAGAAACGTAATGAAAAAAGTGACCATGCGGCTACGTATTGCTCTGATAACGGGGCTGATTGCCCTTGCGCCCATGAGCGCACTTGCCGGACCAGTAGAGGATTTTCAGGCCGGGGAGACGGCTTACAACGCCGGTGATTTTTCCAAGGCCTTTGTGCTGTGGAAAGCGCTGGCTGATCAAGGCATTGCCCCTGCCCAGTTTAATCTGGGCAATATGTATGCAAACGGGCAAGGGGTATCCAAGGATGATGCCAAGGCAGCCCTTTGGTACCAAAGAGCCGCCGAACAGGGTGATGACATGGCCCAGCTCAATTTGGGTATTGTTCATGTGCTTGGCCAGGGCGTGGCCAAAGACCGCAATGCGGGCATTGAATGGATCAGAAAATCAGCCCTGCAAGGCAATGCAACAGCCATGGCCGCGTTAGATCAACTGGACGTCAAGCCCGTTGCCAGCCTGGCGACGCAAAGTGTGCAGAAACAGGCCAAAGCCGGTGATGTCAAGGCACAACTGAAACTTGGTGATCTTTATAATAATGGCCAGGGCGGCCTTGCCCGGTCCGGTGCGCAAGCGGCCAAATGGTACCAAATGGCCGCTGAACAGGGCAATGCTGACGCTCAGTATAATCTGGGTACACTTTATGATGTGGGCAGCGCGGTACCGCAATCCTACCCGCAAGCGGCAAAATGGTATGCCCTTGCCGTGGCGCAAGACCATGCCGGTGCACAGCTTAATCTTGGTGCCATGTATTTTATGGGCGCCGGGGTGGAAAAAGATCAGGCCAGGGGTCTGGCGCTGATCAAAAAATCAGCCGCGCAGGGCAATACGCAAGCTGCCGCCGTATTGAAGCAAATCAGCAAATAGCCGGAGGCCCTGATGACAATGATGAACAAACTGATGGTATGGGCGGCGCTCGCCAGCCTTTTTGCCTTCGTCCCCTTAACCGCTTTTGCCGGGCCGTATGAAGAAGCGCAAAAAGCTTCTCGTGCCAAGGAGTATACCAAAGCCGTGTCGCTTTTCAGGCCCTTGGCCGAAGCCGGTAACGATGATGCGCAATGGTATATGGGCACGTTTTATCGCAAGGGACAGGGCGTGGAGAAATCATATGAAAAAGCGCTTTACTGGTATGATCGCTCGGCCCGCAATGGTGACCCTGATAGCCAGTATGAATTGGCCAAATTGTACTATTACGGAGATGGTACAGCAAAGGATCACAAAACCGCATTCAAGTGGTATTTGAAAGCGGCGGAGCAAGGCAATAAAGACGCGGCCTATGATGTGGGCTACGCCTATAAGAAAGCCGATGGGGTCAAAAAATCGTATAAAAAAGCCCTGAAATGGTATCATATTGCATCAGATAACGGCGATGATAACGCTTCGGTTTCACTGGGCATTATGTATGAAAACGGTGAAGGCACCAAAAAAGATTACCGCAAAGCCGGCAAGCTCTATGCCAAGGCTGCCGAAAATGGCAATGCCAAGGGGCGCGCCTATCTGGCTGATCTTTATTATTTTGGCCATGCCGTGAATGTGGACAAGGCAAAGGCTGTGCAGCTTTATCGTGAAGCTGATTTGTTGGGCAGCCCGTATGCCAAAAAACGATTGGCCGAGTTTGGCTATGATAATCCAATGCCCCATGACAAGGCCTATATCGCCTATTTGAAAAAGGACTTTAAAGAGGCCATTTCGATATGGAAAAAACGGGCCTTAAGCGGCGATATTGCCGCCATGGTCAATTTGGGCAATGTCCAAAAGAGCGTTGCCTCCGTCAAGGATTATAAAAAAGCAAAAAACTGGTATGAGCTGGCTGTAACCTTCAACAATACCGAAGCCATGGTTGAACTGGGCGATATGTACCAATACGCGCAAGGCGTGCCCAGAGATTATGGCAAAGCGTACGCGCTTTATAAACAGGCCGCCAGGGCCAATGATGCCCGGGGCGTTTATGCACTGGCCACCCTTTATGATGATGGCCACGGCATTGACCAGAATATGAAACTGGCCATGGCCCTCTACGAAAAAGCCGCCGAGATGGGCAGTGCCGACGCCAAATCAATGGTGAAATTCTACCAGGACAAAGCCATCAAAGATGCCCGCTGGGAGCAAATGGTGGCCAATCTGGATGCGATCAGCGCCCGGGTCGCCCGGCAAAAACGCGAGTGCGACGAGCTGGCTTATAAAGGCAATCTGGAAGCCTCACGGCGCAGCGGCCAGTATTACACTTACCATTACAAACCCCCTACACGCTGCCTTGGTTCAAACGTGAATCGCTAATATTAAAGGATAAACGCATGAGCGCTCACCATAAAAAACCCCCGTTTTTGTTCCTGATAACGCTTCTGGGCGCTGTTACTTTACTGGTTATGGAAACAGGTCTGGCGCGGGCCGCGCCGTATGAGGACGGGATCAAGGCCTATCAGGCCAAGGACTATGCCAAAGCAGCAAACCATTTTGAAAAGGCAGCCAAGGCGGGCAATGCCAAGGCACAGCATATCCTCGGCTTTCTCTATGACAACGGCACCGGTGTGGCGCAGTCTGATGCGCTTGCTTTTAAATGGTTCAAAGCCGCCGCAGAGCAAGGGTTTGCGGACTCGCAATTTAATCTCGCCCTGATGTATGACAATGGCCAGGGGGTGGCACAATCCGATGCCCTGGCATTGCAATGGTACACCGCCGCCGCCGCGCAAGAGCACGCCGAGGCGCGCTATAATATTGGCTATATGTATGAGCTGGATAATGCACAGGCGCTGAAATGGCTTGAAAAAGCCGCCGATCTTGGCCAGCCCGCCGCCATGTACAAGCTCGCCATTCGCTATCAATACGGCCTCGATGTGGACACCGATAAAGCCCAGGCCAAAGCATGGATGCAAAAATCGGCCAGTGCGGGCTGGCGCGATGCGGTGCAGGGCCTCAAGGGGCTGAAATAAAGCCTATTTTTTAGCCAGTTTTTGGCTTTTTCCCGACAGGAACCCGGCCAGGCGCAAGGAGGAGGGACGGCCGGCAAAGCCCTGAGCGGCGGCCAGGGTGATGTGCAAAATACCGTCGTGCAGGCTGAGGTCCTGGGCCTTGGCATTGCTCAGGCGGATGGTCTGGATCGGCGGCAAGCGGCGGCCCTTGCGGTCCGGCTTGTGAACCAGGCGGGCAATGGCGGCGCGCACATTCAAGGCGGTGTCCAGATAGACCCAGGCCGAGGCCGCACTGGCCCCATTGGCGGAAATGGTGACATTGTGTTGC
>JALWSB010000151.1 GCA_027080345.1 Robiginitomaculum sp.
GGTGGGGGCGGAGGTGGCGGAGGAGGCGGTGGAGGTTTCGCCCCGCCAAATTTGTAACGGAACTGCGCAAAAACATCATGCGCATCATAATCACCGGTTTTGATCTTCGTCGGTGTAACGCCACTGAAACCATCAAAGCTCAAGCCACGAACAGTGAAGAAACGATAGCCAAGATCAAAAACCCAGTTTTCGCTCAGATCGACACCAAAGCCAGCCAGGAAGTTATAGGCAATATCGCTTTCATTGTCTTTCGCTGCGCCGACAGGATCAGTCACCAAGCCATTCAGCGTGCCAATGGCGCTCAGGTGATTTTTCGCATACCCGATACCAAGACCCAAATAAGGCGTAAACGCCGAATCGTTATGGAAATCATAAATGACATTGGCCATAAGCGATGTGGAACGCATGTCCGAAGAGCTGTTTGGGAAGTTCCCCACAGCGCCGGTATCGTTCCAGCGAGACGTCAGATCCATGTCAAAACGCCAATTGTTGCCAAAGTCATAGCCGGCACCAATCGTCGGACGAAAATCGCCTTCAGCCTGGATTTTACCGTTGAGAGCGCCTTTTGCCGTCATGCTTTCGAGGACGCCATAACCGACGCCGGCACGAGCATACCAGCCCTCATCACTCGCAAACACGCCCGAGGCCGCACCCAAAAGGGTCGCTGCCGCGGTCGCTGATAAGAGTATTTTTTTCATATTATTCCCCTCCCGAGGACAACCCTCGAAAACAACAGATTTGCTGACCTGACATCGGGCACAGCACCCAACAAACGGCCAACCGTAAAGAGACCCAGCCCGCAAAGCAGGCCAGCCGCATCCTTTCGTACAATACGTTATCTAAAAATACCAGAGGAAAAATGGAAATAGCTTGTATTTCCGAGCATTACCCTGAATTGTTGCTTTTTGGTCACAACAACTCCCCTATACAGGGTGTAATCAGCCCGACAATCGTCCAAAACCGGGAAACAAGATCAACAAAGCGAATCAGCTCCTGGCGATCATGGCGTCACGCAATGCTTTTTTGGCGATTTTTCCTGAGGCGATGCGTGGCAGCGCGGCCTCATGGAAATCAAATAAAGAGGGGATTTTAAAGGCCGCCAGTTGCGCCGCCAGGTCCGCGCATAATTTTTGCCCGTCAAGGCCGCTGCCCGGGCGGGCATAAACAGCGCAGGCCACCACTTCGCCAAGGCGTTCATGCGGCACGCCAAAAACAACAGCCTCCAGCACATCCGGGTGGGCGCAAATGGCCGCCTCAACCTCCAGCGTGGCAATATTCTCACCGCCGCGGATAATAATATCCTTGATGCGATCAACGATATAAAGAAACCCCTCATCATCAAAAATGCCAACATCACCGGTATGCAGCCAGCCACCGCTGAACGCCTCCTGCGTGGCCTCGGGCTTGTTCCAGTAACAGCGGATATTGGCGGCGGATTTCAAATAAATCTCCCCCCGCTCGCCGGTCGGTACAACCCGGCCCTGCGGGTCGCGAATTTCGATCTCGACAATCGGGCGTGCTGGTTTGCCGATACTGCTTGGTCGTTTGATGTAGTCATCCCCGGCATTAAAGGCACCAATGCCGTTTGTCTCGGTCAGCCCATAGCCCGCCAAGGGGCGCGCTTTATCCAGCATATCATCAAGCGGTTTGACATGGTCGGGGGGGCGCGCCGCGCCGCCGGCCCCAAGGTCGGTCAGGCTGGATAAATCATAATCATCGCGGTTTGGTGCGTTCAGAAGGTCGGTGGTCATTGTCGGCACGCCGGTCAGCGACGTCACACGCTCTTTTTCAATAAGGCGCATGGCCTCGTTTACATCCCATTTGCGCATCAATACCATTTTGCGCCCGGCAACAATCGAGACCAGAAAAATCACCACACAGCCGGTGACATGGAACAGGGGAATGGTTTCAAGAATAATCGGTTGCGGGCCACTGCCTGGCGCCTCACCGCGCGAGGCCTGCATGGCCAGCCCCATCAACGCATACCCCAATATGGCGGTAATCACCGCCCGGTTGGTCGATACCGCTCCCTTGGGATGGCCGGTAGAACCGGATGTATACATCAAGGTTGCATCATCTTCCGGGTCGATGGGAATATCCGGCGGCGTGGTATCCGTCTGCGCCGCCATCAGTTCATCATAATCCAGAAGGCGCGGATGATTACGTTCAAAATCCCCACTGACGATAAGAGTTAAATCCTGCGTATCCAAAAGCGGTACAAAATGCTGCGCCCGGCGCGGATCGACAAGCACAATACGCGCGCCCGAATCTTTCAGCGCGTAAGAATTTTCCTCAGTCCCCCACCAGGAATTAAGCGGCGTCACCACCGCGCCGGCCATTAATGTCCCGATAAACCCGATTACCCATTCGGGCCGATTGCGCATGGAGACGGCAACGTGATCGCCCTTTTTAACCCCCAATGCGCCGAGCACATGGGCATAGCGCGCCGCCGCTTCATAGGTTTGACGAAAGCTCAGCCGGGTCTCATTTTCGACCAGAAACGGCAGATCGTCATGCGTCAGCATCGTCGCAAACATGTCGCGCAAACTGTCCGGGGCCTTGGTAAAAACCGTGTATTCAATGCCATTAATAACCTTGCGGCCTACCGCCAGATCGGCTTCGGGTGCTGTCGCAGCCGCGACAAAGGCCTCAACGGAATCGAAAAAACTCATCACCACTCCCCTTATTGTGTTTATTCATGTTGTGACAGAATATTTGCCCCCTCGACAAGGGGTTTTACGCATTGATATGGAAAAATATGCCTCGCATCAGGCTAATGAGGCTACACAGCCCCGCCAATTACCGCCTTGGTTTCAAGATATTCTTCAAACCCGTGCGCGCCCCATTCGCGGCCATTACCTGATTGGCGATAGCCACCAAATGGCGCGCCCATATCAATGCCCGCGCCATTGATCTGCACCTGCCCGGCGCGCAACTGCCCGGCCACCGCATTGACCTTTGCCGTATCGGCACCCGAAACATACCCGGCCAGCCCGTAAGGTGTCTCATTGGCGATCCGTACCGCATCGGCCTCATCTTCATAACCAATCAGGCACAAAACCGGACCAAATATCTCTTCCTGGGCGATGGTCATATCGTTTTTGACATTGGCGAAAACCGTCGGGCGGACAAAATAGCCCCGGTTAAGCGCTTCGGGCCGCCCCGGCCCACCGGCGACCAGGTCCGCCCCCTCTTCAATGCCTTTTTCCAAAAGCCCCTGAATCTTGTTCCACTGATTTTTTGAAATCACCGGTCCCATCACCTGCCCATCCGAATCCGGCGCGGCCACCACAACCGCATCGGCAACGCTGGCGGCGCTGCGGGCCGCCTCGTCCATGCGGTGTTGCGGCACCAGCATGCGCGATGGCGCATTACAGCTTTGCCCGGAATTGACGCACATGCTCTGCATGCCGCCCGCCACCGCCTTGGCAAACCCGGTTTCATCGAGATCGTCCATAATAATATTGGCGGATTTGCCGCCCAACTCCTGCGCCACCCGTTTAATGGTCGGCGCGGCGGCGCGCGCCACTTCAATGCCGGCGCGGGTCGAGCCGGTGAACGACACCATATCAATACCCGGATGCGCGCTGATGGCGGCGCCAACCCCCGGCCCGTCCCCATGCACCAGATTAACCACCCCGGCAGGGACACCCGCTTCGTGCAGCACTTCCATGAAAATATGCGCCGAATAGGGTGACATTTCCGATGGTTTCCAGACACTGGTACAGCCCGTGGCGAGCGCCGGGGCCAGCTTGCAGGCAATCTGGTTGACCGGCCAGTTCCAGGGCGTGATCAGGCCGCACACGCCTATCGGCTCGCGGCGAATCACAAAGCCGTTCTCGTCGCGCGTGAACGGAAAATCCGCCAACACTTCCGCCGCTTTGGCAAAATGCGCCAATCCAGACCCGGCCTGCCCGGTGCTGGCCAGCCATTTTGGTGCGCCCATTTCCAGCGTGATCGCCTCGGCAATATCGCCCATGCGCGCCTGATAAGCGGTGATAATGGCCTGCAACAGGGCCAGCCTGTCTTCGCGGCTGGTTTGCGAAAAGGTTGCGAATGCGGCCTGCGCCGCTTTGACCGCCGCATCAACATCTGCGGTCGTGCCACAAGCGACGCTACCGCTTTGCTCTTCTGTGGCCGGGTTAATGACCGGCAGAACCTGTCCGCCTGTGGCCGGGGTCCAGGCCCCGTTGATATAATGTTGGTTCAGGGTCCGCATGTCTTTCTCCTCGCGCCGTTCAGACGAATCATTCTAGCCGGATTTATGGTAAAAAACAGGGGGCTGTTATCATCACCATTGGCGCGTTGACTTGGGGCGCGTCATGACTATAGTGCGCCGCTCGCTCGCAAGATCACCACGCTCTTGCGGCAAAGTTTGTATGTAAAAACGAAAACCCGATAATACGGACGCGCCCCACGCGCCCCGTTTTGAAAACGAGATTATAATGTTTGCGGTAATTAAAACAGGTGGCAAACAGTACAAGGTCGCCAAAGGCGACGTGCTGATTGTCGAACGTCTGGACAGCGAAGACGGAAAAACCATCACCTTTGACGAGGTATTGATGATGGGCGAAGGCGACAAAATTACTGTTGGCGCACCGACCATTGCCGGGGCCACGGTCACCGCCGACCTTTTGGAAACCCGCAAAGGGGCCAAGGTCATCATCTTCAAGAAAAAGCGCCGCAAGGATTATCGCCGCACCAAGGGGCACCGTCAGGTGGAAACCGTGGTCCGGGTAACCGACATTCTGGCCAAGGGTGCCAAACCGGCCGCCAAAAAAGCTGCCGCCAAGCCTGCAGCCAAAAAGGCAGACGACAAGGCTGCCCCGAAAGCCGCGCCAGCGAAAAAAGCACCGGCCAAGAAGGCCGCAACAGCCAAAAAGGCCCCGGCTAAAAAGCCTGCGGCCAAAAAAGCGGCTGCCAGCAAGAAGGACTAGAGACACATGGCACACAAAAAAGCAGGTGGTTCCTCCCGTAACGGGCGCGATAGCGCCGGTCGCCGTCTTGGCGTCAAGAAGTTTGGTGGCGAGCACGTCATTGCCGGTAATATCATTATCCGCCAGCGTGGCACCAAGGTCTATCCGGGCGATAATGTCGGCATGGGCAAGGACCACACACTATTTGCCCTTGAAGAAGGCAAAATCCAGTTTTCGCGCAAAAAGAATGACCGCGCCTATGTCTCGGTTATCCCGGCCAGCGCAAAATAAGGCGATTTTACCAGATCGCCGCACACGGTGATCAGGCAGATTTCCAAAAGGGAAAGGCGGGACCACCGTCTTTCCCTTTTTTTATCTCTGGCAGGAGAAGTTTATGCCCTACACAATCGAAACCAGCCGCCTGATCATGGCCCCGTTCACTGATGACGATCTGGAGCGGCGCGTCCGCCTGGCCAATAACATAAACGTCGCGCGCATGGTGTCACTTATGCCCCACCCCTATACGCGTAAAGACGCCATGGAATGGGTCGCCACCCACGATGCCGGGCGCGCGGCGGGTACCGATTTTCCCTTTGCCATTACACTGAAAGGTGACGGGCTGGTCGGCTCCATTGGTCTGCACAAAAAAGGCACGGATGATTTTGATCTGGGCTATTGGATTGGTGAACCTTTTTGGGGACGCGGCATTGCTTCCGAAGCGGCGCAAGCGGTTATGCACTGGGCACAGCAACACCTTGGGCTTGCAAAAGCCACCGCCTGTTATTTTGAGGACAATCCGGCATCGGGCCGGGTTCTTGAAAAGGCGGGCTTTGTCCCCACCGGCACACGGGGCGAATGTGAAAGCAAGGCGCGGACTGAAAAGACCAACGCCATTAACATGATCTGGCTCGCCGATCAGCAAAAAACACGATAAGAGAAAACCATGAAGTTTCTCGACCAGGCAAAAATCTACATTCGTTCGGGCAATGGCGGCGCGGGCAGCGTCTCGTTTCGCCGCGAAAAATATGTTGCGCGCGGCGGCCCTGATGGCGGCGATGGCGGCAAAGGCGGCGATGTCTGGATCGAGGCAGTCGAGGGTTTGAACACTTTGATTGATTACCGCTATCACCAGCATTTCAAGGCCAAAACCGGCACCCACGGCATGGGGCGCGGGCGCTCTGGTGCGGCGGGAGAGGATGCGGTTTTGCGCGTCCCCGTAGGCACGCAAGTACTGGACGAAAGCCGCGAGGAAATTCTGGCCGACATGACAAAGATCGGCCAGCGCGAATTGCTGCTTCAGGGCGGCAATGGTGGCTGGGGCAATATCCATTTTAAATCGGCCATCAACCAGGCCCCGCGCCGGGCCAATCCGGGCGAGGATGGCGAGGACAGATGGATATGGCTGCGTCTGAAACTGATTGCTGATGCCGGTCTTGTCGGCCTGCCCAATGCGGGTAAATCCACATGGCTGAGCGCCGTCAGCGCCGCCAACCCCAAAACCGCCGCTTATCCTTTTACCACTTTGCACCCACACCTTGGAGTGGTTGATCTTGGCCCCGGCGCACGGTTTGTGCTGGCCGATATTCCGGGCCTGATTGAGGGGGCCTCGGAAGGGGCGGGTCTTGGCGCGCGCTTTTTGGGCCATGTGGAACGGGCCGGGGTGCTGATCCATCTGGTTGATGGCACAGCCGAAGATCCGGTTGGTGATTATCATAAAATCCGCAAAGAGCTGGAAACTTATGGCGGCGGTCTGGCGCAAAAGGCCGAACTTGTTGTCTTGAGCAAAGCCGATGCGCTTGATGAAAAAAGGCAAGCGGAAATCAGCGCCGCCCTCGCCGCCGCCAGCGGCCAGGAAGTGCATATTGCCTCTGGCGTTTCCGGCCAGGGGGTCAAGCCGGTCATGCACGCCGCTTTGGCCCTGATCAATGCGGGAAAACAAACCAAGAAGAAAGCCCTGGACACCGAACCATGGGCACCTTGAACACACACAATAAAGCCGATTGCGCAGACGTTTTACGCCGCGCCCGCCGCCTTGTTATCAAGGCCGGCTCATCGCTGGTTTTTGATCTTGAGCGCCGCACCTTGCGCCATGACTGGCTGGCCGCCCTGGCCAAAGATATTGCCGGGCTGATTGAACAGGACGCCCGCGTTCTGGTGGTCTCTTCGGGGGCTGTGGCCGTGGGCCGGGCGCATCTTGATCTTTTGGACAGCCCGCTGGCGCTGGAAAAAAAACAGGCCGCCGCCGCCATTGGCCAGCCCTTATTGCAAGACGCATGGCGCCGCGCGGCGGCAAAGCACGGCCTGAATACGGCGCAGGCGCTTTTAACCCTCGATGATACGGAAAACCGCCGCCGCTGGCTTAATTCGCGCACCACTTTGGATACGCTGACGGGCATGCATGTCCTGCCCATTATCAACGAGAATGACACGGTGGCCAGCGATGAAATTCGCTATGGTGACAATGACCGCCTCGCCGCGCGCGTGGCACAAATGTGCGATGCGGACCTTTTGGTGCTGTTATCGGATGTTGACGGCTTATGGAGCGCCGACCCAAGCCAGCATGACGATGCCCGCCATATCGAGCATATCGACACCATCACCCCGGCCATCATGGCCATGGCCGAGGGGCCAAACAGCGCCGCCGGGCTTGGCTCTGGCGGCATGGTGACCAAGCTGGCCGCGGCGCAAATCGCCACCCGCGCCGGGGCGGCGGTGATTTTAGGCTCTGGCATAGCCCCCCACCCGTTGCGCGCCATAATGGACGGCGCACGCGCCAGCCTGTTCAGCCCCACGCCGCACAGCGAAGCGGCGCGCAAAAGCTGGATTGCCGGAACCATAAAACCGGCCGGTCAAGTGCATATTGATGGCGGCGCACACAAGGCCCTGCAAAACGGGGCCAGCCTGTTGCCGGTCGGCATGATCAAGGTAAATGGCACATTTTCGCGCGGCGATGTGGTGTCCATCATCACGGCGCAAGACATAGAGACCGGGCGCGGCATTGCCGCCTATAGCGCCGAAGATGCGGCGCGGATTTGCGGCCTGAAAAGTACTGAGATCACCGCCCGGCTGGGTTATGATGCCCGCGCCGCCATGATCCATCGCGATGATATGGTTATACTGGATGAGGCCGATGCCCGCACAAAATGATCAGGCCTTAAAGGCACAAATGTTGACCATCGGGCGCACGGCCCGCCGCGCCGCGCAGGCCTTGGCGCGCCTTGGAGCAGGGCAAAAAGCGGATGCCTTGCGCGCTGCCGCCGGGCAAATCCGGGCGCAAGAAAAAGCCATTCTGGCCGCCAATGCCAAAGACATGAAGCGGGCCAAAGACAAAGCCATGGACGCGGCAAAACTGGATCGTCTGGCGCTCAACCCGGCGCGTCTCGAGGCCATTGCCGCGGCCATGGAGACGGTAGCTGATTTGCCCGATCCGGTGGGTGAGATTGACCAGCAATGGACCCGGCCCAATGGGTTGACCATTGCCCGGGTGCGCACCCCGATCGGGGTGATCGGCATGATTTATGAAAGCCGCCCCAATGTCACCGCCGACGCGGCGGCAATTTGCCTTAAATCCGGTAATGCGGTGATTTTGCGCGGCGGGGCCGACAGCTTTCAATCCTCGCACGCTTTGGCCGATGCCATTCGCGCGGGCCTGCGCAGTCAGGGCCTGAACGAAGATGTGGTGCAATGCTTACCAACGGCGGAGCGCGCCGCGGTCGGCCATCTTCTTGGCGGGCTGGACGGCTGTGTTGATCTGATTATTCCGCGCGGCGGCAAAAACCTGATTGCGCGGGTGCAAAAAGATGCCCGTGTGCCGGTTTTGGGCCATTTGGAAGGCCTGTGCCATGTTTATGTGCATCAAAAAGCCGATGCACAAAAGGCCCGCGCCATTGTGCTGAATTCGAAAATGCGCCGCACCGGCATTTGCGGCGCGGCGGAAACCTTGCTGATCGATGCGGCCTGTGCGCCCAATCTGTTGCCGCAAATCGCCGATGACCTACAAAACGCCGGATGTGCCTTGCGCGGTGATGAACGTGCCTGCGCCATCACCCCCATGGGCGAGGCCCATGAAGACGACTGGCACACCGAATATCTGGACGCCATTATTTCCATCGCCATAGTTGACGATCTTGCCGCCGCCATGGCGCATATTGAGCGCTATGGCTCCGGCCATACCGATGCCATTATCACAGAAGATAAAGCGGCCGCAGATGCGTTTGCCCGCCAGGTGGATTCGGCGATTGTTCTGATCAATGCCTCGACCCAGTTTGCCGATGGCGGCGAGTTTGGCTTTGGTGCCGAGATCGGCATTGCTACCGGCAAGTTGCACACGCGCGGCCCGGTTGGCGCGGCGCAATTGACCAGCTATCATTATGTGGTGCAGGGCGATGGCCAGACCCGTGCATAGCGGCCCGGCTTTGCCGCCCCATTGGCCGGGCATGCGCGTTGGGCTTTATGGTGGTTCGTTCAACCCGGTTCACGGCGGCCATGTGCATGTGGCGCGCACCGCAAAAAAACGCTTGAACCTTGATTGCATCTGGTGGCTGGTCTCGCCGGGCAATCCGCTTAAAGAGGCGGCCGGGACAAAAGACTATGACAAACGCTGCGCCGCCGTGACGGCCCTGACCGCGACCATGCCGGGGCATCGTGTGTGCGGCGCGGAAAAACAATGGGGCACCCGCTATAGCGCTGATTTTCTGGACATATTCCTGGCCCGCGCCAAGGCCGTAAAGCCGGTCTGGATTATGGGCGCGGACAGCCTTAAAAACTTCCATTTATGGAAAGACTGGCGCGGCATTGCCAGCGCCCTGCCACTGGCGGTGATTGCGCGCAATGATGAGCCTTTACGCGCCCGCCTGTCCCCTGCGGCGCAGGTTTTATCACCGTACCGGCATTGCGCTGCCTCAGCAAAGACGCTATCGGAGCGCGAAAGCCCCGCCTGGGTCTATCTTGATGCGCCATTTCACCCCGCCGCCTCGCGGGATATACGCGCGCAAACCGGCAGGGCATGACAGAACAGGCCAGCCCGTGTTATGGTGCCCTGGCGTAGTAATAGTGTGAAAGGAACACACCCTGAGTACACAGATGTTCGACCAGCACGATGAGGGCGGTGCACATGCCCTTCAGGCTGGCTCGACGGAGCCATCAGCAGACCAGTTACAGGAGCTGATTGTTTCCACACTTGATGCCGACAAGGCCGAAGATATTGTCGCCATTGATTTAATGGGAAAATCTTCGGTTGCCGATGTGATGATTATCGCCAGCGGGCGCTCGCAGCGCCATGTCGGGGCTTTGGCCGACCATGTCGTGCGACAAATCAAAAAATCCGGACGCGGCACCGTCGCCATCGAAGGCCAGACCAGTTGCGACTGGGTGCTGGTCGATGCCGGTGATGTGATTTTGCATCTTTTTCGCCCCGAAGTGCGTGGCTTTTATAATCTTGAAAAAATGTGGTCGGTTGACCCGGATAGCGGCGATAGCGCGTGAAACTGGCGCTGGCGGTTGTCGGGCGGCTGAAAAGCGGCCCTGAATACGACTTGAGCGCCGACTATATTCACCGTGCCAATGCCACTGGCCGCGCTTTGGGTATCCATCCAGTCAGCCTTACCGAATGGCACGCCAAGCCCGGCATGGACCGCGACGCACAAACTGCGCTGGCACTTAAAAACATCCCTTCCGATTGCCGCCTGGTCACCCTTGATGAGCGCGGCAAGGATATCAATTCGGTGGACTTTGCCAGGCTGATTGGCCGCTGGCGGGATCAGGGCGCGGGGCAAACCATGCTGGTGATTGGCGGCGCTGATGGCTGGGGCGCGCCGATGCGCGCGCGGGCCGATATGGTGCTGCGTTTCGGGTCTTTAACCTGGCCGCACCGTCTGGTGCGGGTAATGGCAGCCGAGCAGATTTACCGGGCCTTGTCGATACTGGCGCAAACGCCGTATCATCGCGCCTGATGATTTTGCCTGCTGATTCATACCGCCGTGCCGCATTCTTATTGTGTGCGGCCCTGCTTGTCTGTGCGCCTGTAGCCATGGCGCAAAACGCGCCAGGACGCGACACCGTTGAGCGGCTGGAAAAAAAGCGCGATCAGGCGCGCAGCAAAAGCACACAATTGCGCCAACAGGCCAAAAACGTACAGGCCGACATTGCCGATGTGCAGCGCCAATTGGTCGAGCTTGGTGCCGCCTTGCAGCGCCAGCGTGAAGACGAAGCCACAGCGCGAGAGGCACTGGATGCCTTGGCAGGCGATGAAAAACGACAACTGGCCGGATTGGCGCGCCAGCAGGCCGCGCTGATGGATGTTATGGCCGCCATTGAGCGTGCCGAAATGAACCACCCCCCGGCCCTGGCTGTGTCCCCCGATGATGCAGTCAAGGCGGCGCGGGCGGCGCTTTTGCTTGGCTCCGTGGTACCTGAACTTAAAACCCGCAGTGATGCTCTGGCCGCCAGCCTGCAAAAACTCAAAACAACCCGCGCGCAAATGGCGCAGCAAAAACAACAACTCAAAATCAAGACCGATGCCCTTAATACCAGTCTGACGCGCCTGCAAACCTTGCTCGCCAAGCGCCAGAAACTGGAGCGGGATTTACGCGGCAATGCCCGCATTGCCGCCGCAAACGCCGATAAATATGCACAACAGGCATCAACTCTGCGTGATATTATCCGCCGCCTTGAGCTGACCGCCAGTCAATTGACCCCACGCAGAAAACCACAAAAAGGCGGCACCCATCATCCGCTCACGCCGCGCCGAAAACCACAAAAAACCGACCTGCCCCCTTTGGACCCCTTTGCCGCGCCAACCACACGTTTTTCTGACTCTAAAGGGCTTTTGCCCCACCCCGTACCCGGCCCGGTAACCAGCCGGTTTGGTCAGGCCAAAGACAAGCTGAAAAAAACCGGAATTATCTTTTCCACCCGCGCCTCGGCCCAGGTTTTGGCCCCTTATGATGGCCAGATTGTCTATTCGGGTGTGTTGACGGGCTATAATCATGTCTTGATCCTGAACGTCGGTAATGGTTACTTAATCATTATCGCCGGACTGGATCGCCCTTATGTTGTTAACAAACAGGTGGTTCTGGCCGGTGAGCCGATTGGCCAAATGAGTAATCGCCGCCGCCCGCCGCCGGAATTCTATCTGGAGTTTCAAAAAGACGGGCGCTCTATTGATCCTTTGCCCTGGCTGGCCCGTGCCGGCGGGGGACAATGACAATGGCTTTGCCAGGTTGGCCCGACTTTTGAATGTTAAGCCGGTGTTAACAGCATCGGTTCAATGCCGGTATAATGAATGAAAGTGGTTAATAACATGCGCTATTTGTCTTTACTTCTTGCCACCCTGGCCGGAATTTTTGCCGGCGGTCTGGGCCTGACCTTTACCATGGCCTCAGCCGCGCCGGAGCAAAAATCCGTTTATAACGAAATTGGCCTGATTGCCGACATCATGGCCCGGGTCAAAGCCGATTATGTCACCGAGACAGAAGACAAAAAACTGGTTGAAGAAGCCATACAGGGCATGTTGCGCTCGCTCGACCCGCATTCAAGCTATATGCCCGCCGATAGTTTCAAGGATATGCAAGTGCAATCGAGCGGCGAATATGGTGGTCTGGGTATTGAAATCACCACAGAACAGGGCGTTATCAAAGTGGTCTCCCCCATCGACGACACCCCGGCGCAAAAAGCCGGCGTCAAGGCCGGTGACTATATCACCGCGATTAACGGCAAATCCATTCTGGGCGGCTCTATTGATGATGCCATCGAGCAAATGCGCGGCCCGGCGGGCGCGCCGATTACCATCACCGTGGCGCGCAAAACCGCCGAAGAGCCAATCGATATCGATATTGTCCGCGCGATTATTACCGTGCGTTCGGTGCGCTGGCATGTCGAGGACAAAAACCTTGGCTATATCCGGGTCTCCACATTCAATGAAAACACCACTGACCTTCTCAATAAGGCTTTTGATGGGCTGAAAGAAAAGCTGGGCGGTAAAATGCGCGGTGTCATTCTTGATCTGCGCAATAATCCGGGGGGTCTTCTGGACCAGGCGGTATCGGTTTCCGATGCCTTTTTGGATGGCGGCGAAGTGGTCTCCACCCGGGGCCGCAACCCCGATGATATTGACCGTTATAATGCCCGGCGCGGCACCCGCATTGGCGATCTGCCGCTGGTGGTTTTGATCAATGGCGGCTCGGCATCGGCCTCCGAAATTGTTGCCGGAGCCTTGCAAGACCGCAAACGCGCCACTCTGGTGGGCGTGACGTCCTTCGGCAAAGGCTCGGTACAGACGGTGATTCCGCTGCACGGCGGTCGTGATGGTGCCTTGCGTCTGACGACGGCGCGTTATTACACCCCTTCGGGGCGCTCTATTCAGGCCACGGGTATTATCCCTGATGTGGTGATCGCCGAAGAACGGTCAAAAAAACCGGTCAAACAGATTTCCGAAGCCGATCTTCCCAATGCCTTGCGCAACGAATTGGCCAAGTCGAAAAAAGAACATGCGGACGCGGCCGACACAGACAAGGCCGATGCGGATAAAGACGACAAAGTCGTCGCCGAAATGCCCCCGGAAGATTTTCCCAAAGACAAGGATTATCAACTCGAACGCGCCAAGGAAATCCTCAACCAGATGGTGCTAAGCGGCAACCTTGCCGCCAAGGCCGGGTAAGGGCGGTGGAAAGTTTGATGCGCCGCTCTGGATCACCCGAATAAGCTTGTGCCCGCGAAGGCGGGTACCAGGTAATGACAAAACGCGGTGTCACCTGCGCAAAGGCGATAGCCTTATCCGGGGCCTATAGTGTAGTACACCCGCACAATGGATCCCGGCTTTCGCCGGGATGACACATTTTGTTGTTGGTTTTTCTCGTCATTCTCCAACTACCCCCCTCGTCATCCTCCGACAGATTCGGAGGATCCATGGTGAAGCGCTCTATGGATCCTGCGGTTAAACCGCAGGGTGACGAAGCGGGGGTACGGCACAAAAAGGATTTATCCGCGTGCATGCCAAAGCCGTCTATACTGCCCCTGCTATTGGCCAAGGGAAGGCGTTGCCGGAGGCGTCCGATAAGGTGGTCAGGGGCCGGTTACCTAGCAGGAGCGC
>JALWSB010000152.1 GCA_027080345.1 Robiginitomaculum sp.
AGAGCCAGAGCCAGAGCCAGAGCCAGAGCCAGAGCCAGAGCCAGAGCCAGAGCCTCCAGTAGTGGAAAAACAAGAACCGCCGGCCCAAAAACAGGCTTTGTTTGCGCGCATGTCGTCGGGCCTGAAGCGCTCGTCATCGCGTCTTGGCGAGGGCGTCAGCGCCATTTTTACAAAAAGAAAGCTTGACCAGGAGACTTTGGGCGATCTTGAGGATTTGCTGATCACGGCTGATTTTGGCCCGCCGCTGGCGGCGCAATTTACCGCCGATCTTGCCAAAGACAGATTTGATAAAAATATCGAACCGCGCAAAGTGCGCGAGGCGCTGGCAAGTCTGGTGGCAGACACCTTGCACCCGTTGCAAAAACCGCTCACCCTTGACGGACCCGCGCCGCAAGTGGTGTTGTTTGTCGGCGTTAACGGGGCGGGCAAGACCACCACACTTGGTAAAATTGCCGCCAAGTTAAAAACCCGCGGCAAAAAAGTCATGATGGTGGCGGGCGACACATTTCGCGCCGCCGCTATTGAGCAATTAAAGGTCTGGGGAGAGCGTACAAGCACGCCGGTTGTCGCGCGCGAGCTTGGGGCCGATGCGGCCGGGCTGGCTTTTGATGCGCTTAGTGAGGCCAAAAAAACCAATGCCGATGTGGTGTTGATGGATACGGCCGGACGGTTGCAAAATAAAAAAGAGCTGATGGACGAGCTGCGCAAAATTATTCGCGTAATCAAAAAGCAAGACCCATCCGCGCCGCATCACGTGATATTGGTTCTCGATGCCACGGTCGGGCAAAATGCGCTTTCGCAGGCCGAAGCCTTTGTCGAGGCGGCGGGAGTGAGCGGGCTGGTCATGACCAAGCTTGACGGCACGGCGCGGGGCGGTGTGCTGGTGGCGGTATCGCAAAAATTTCATTTGCCAATTCATTATATCGGCGTTGGCGAGGGGATTGCTGATCTGGAAGATTTCGACGCCGAAAGTTTTGCCGGGGCGCTGACCGGCCTGGTGGAATAGGCGGCCATGCTGGCCATTGGGTTCATTCTATTAAGCGCGGTGTTTCACGCCAGCGTTAATTTGGTCATCAAACAGGCCGGTGACCGGCTGGTAAACCGGGCCTTGATTAATCTGACATCCGGGATGATTGCCATTCCGTTGTTGTTTTTTGTTGCGCCCTTAACGCCATTGGCGGCCAAACATTTGCTGATCGGTATCGCGTTTCACTGGGCTTATCAAATGGCCACCATTCGCGCCTTCAAACACGGGGATTTTTCCGCCGTTTATCCGGTCATGCGCGGTGTGTCGGTTTTGCTGACCGCCATGGGTTCGTTTTTATTTTTGCACGAAAGCTTTCCGCCGTTAAAGCTGGCCGGGCTTTTGATGGCGGCTTTGGCGCTGACCCAGTTTCGCAAAAGTGCCAGCGCTGGCCATGCCAGGGCGCTTTTGTGGGCCTTGCTGACGGCGTTGATGATTGGCGCCTATACGGTCAATGACGGGGCCGGGGCCAAGGCGGCGGCCAGTGGCATTAGTTATGTGGTGTGGTTTTTCTCCATTGAATCTGTGCCGCTGACCCTGACCGCGATTATTGCCCGGCGCGGCGGCTTCATCCCCGCCTGCCGTGTTCAATGGCGCAGTGGCATGATCGCCGGAGTGATGAGTTTTGTTGGTTATGGCCTCAGCCTTTTGGCGCTGCGTCTGGCTGATGTCAGCACCATTACCGCTTTGCGCGAAACCAGCGTGGTATTCGGGGCGCTGATGGGGGTGTTTATTTTACGCGAAAGTTTTGGCGCCCGGCGCATTGCCGCCGCGACCATATTGGCCGCCGGTCTGGTGCTGATGCAAATGGGCGGGTGGTTTTAGAGCATTTCCAGTGCAACAGCGGTGGCTTCGCCGCCGCCAATGCACAAGGACGCCACGCCTTTTTTAAGGCCGCGCGCTTCCAGTGCCGCCATCAAAGTCGCCATAATGCGCGCGCCCGAAGCGCCGATGGGGTGACCAAGGGCGCAGGCCCCGCCATTGACGTTGACGATATCGTGAGAAATGCCCAGCTCTTTCATGGCGATCATTGGCACCACCGCAAAGGCCTCGTTTATCTCCCACAAATCCACATCTTCAATCTGCCATCCTGCTTTATCCACCACCTTGCGCATGGCCGGCACCGGCGCGGTGGTGAACCATTCAGGCTCGTGCGCATGGGCGGCGGTGGCGGCAAGCCTGGCGATCGGCTTGAGATTGCGTTTTTTGGCTTCGGAAAGGCGCATCATCACCAGGGCCGCGGCCCCGTCAGAAATGCCAGAGGCATTGGCCGCCGTCACCGTACCGTCCTTGTTAAAGGCCGGGCGCAGCGTCGGAATTTTTTCCGGGCGGGCGGTGCGGGGCAATTCATCACTGTCGATAACGCTCTCGCCTTTGCGGGTTTTGATGGTCACCGGAGTGAGCTCGCGATCAAACGCGCCGGAACGGGCCGCCTCTTGCGCCCGTTTCAGGGTCTCCAGCGCGTAAGCGTCCTGTGCCTCACGGGTGAACTGGTATTTTTGCGCCGCCTGATCGGCAAACTTTCCCATCGGTTCGTGCGCATAGGCGTCTTCCAGCCCGTCAAGCGCCATGGAATCATAAATCCTGGCATGGCCATATTTATGGCCCTTGCGATGATCGGGCAAAACGAATGGCGCATTGGTCATGCTTTCCATACCGCCGGCGATGATCACATCGGCCTGACCGGCGCGCAAAGCATCACCGGCCATAATCGCCGCCTGCATGCCCGAGCCACACATCTTGTTCAAGGTGGTGGCCTCGACCGATAAGGGCAAATCAGCTTTCAACGCCGCCTGACGCGCCGGGGCCTGACCTTGCCCTGCGGGCAGGACGCAACCCATGAAAATCTGTTCAATCGCTGCGCCTTCGATTTTTGCGTCTTTAAGCGCGGCACGCACCGCCACTGCCCCCAATTCATTGCCTGCCAATCCCCCCAATTCACCCAAAAGCCCGCCAATAGGCGTGCGTGCATAACCCGTGATGACAATGGGATCGGACGAATCGGACATAAAAACTCCTTTGGCCATGAGGCAGATAAAGAGGACAGGACATTTTGATGCGCCGCACCATGCGCACGCACACCTTACCCGTCAAGCCTTGGCTGCACAGAGGCCAGAAGGAAGTTTTTCAGTTGTGGTTTATAGTCCAAAGATGCTTATTTTCTTTCCAGCTTTACTCAATACCTGCAAATAACAACCAACGTGTCATCCCGGCGAAAGGCCGGGATCCATAGTGCGAGGCCACGTCACAATAGGCCCTGCGATAATTTTTGCAAAATTTCCGCAGATAACACGCGAAAAGTATAATTAATGGCTTCTGGCGCAAAATGCAAAACCATCTACGACCTTTAAGGCCTATTTGACCTCGAAGGTCACCTGCATGTTGACGCGGTATTTGTCTACCTTGCCGTCTTTGACGGTCACCGACATATGATTGACGCTGGCCGAGCGCACATGTTTGACAGTTTTGGAAAACCGTTCAATGCCATCGGCAACCGCGCCCTCAAAAGACGTGTCAGAATCGCTTAGTATTTGTGTTGATTTTAAAATAGCCATTGGTATTCCCCACAGTTCTTCTTCCCTCCCGCAAAGTGTAGATCAAAAGCGGGATGTTATGCAA
>JALWSB010000153.1 GCA_027080345.1 Robiginitomaculum sp.
CCGCCTTAAAACCGGCACCCCGGCGCGCCTTGAGGCGGCCAGCATTGACTGGGCCGGCCTTGAAAGCCAACAGGCGGACGAAAACCCGGTGCCGTTTTCGTTTTTGACAAACAAGATCACCGTGCCGCAAATTTCATGCGCCATTACCCACACCAATGCGCGCACGCACGAGATTATCCGCCAAAACCTGCCCCGCTCGGCCATGGCCAGCGGTCAGATTCGTGGCAAGGGGCCGCGCTATTGTCCATCAATCGAGGACAAGATCACCCGTTTTGCCGACAAGGACAGCCACCAGGTGTTTTTGGAGCCCGAAGGGCTGGATAGCCCGCTGATTTACCCTAATGGCATTTCCACCTCTTTGCCCGATGATGCGCAATTGGCGTTTTTGCGGACCATGGATGGGTTGTCCCACGTCAAGGTGCGCCAATATGGCTATGCCATTGAATATGATTATGTGGATCCGCGCGCCCTTGATGCCAGCCTGCAAACCCGCGCCGCCAAAGGGCTTTTTCTGGCCGGGCAGATCAATGGCACCACGGGTTATGAAGAGGCGGCGGCGCAGGGGCTTTTGGCCGGGTTGAATGCGGCGCGCATAAGCGGCGGCGGGGTGCCGGTGGTTTTTGATCGGGCAGACGCCTATCTTGGGGTTATGGTTGACGATCTGGTCACCTTGGGGGTCAGTGAGCCGTATCGCATGTATACCTCGCGGGCGGAGTTTCGCCTGTCTTTGCGGGCGGATAATGCGGACCAGCGCCTGACACCAAAAGCCATTGCCCTTGGCTGCGTCGGGGCGGCGCGCACAAAGGCCTTTACAAAGAAAATGAAGCGTCTGGATGCGGCGCGCAGTTTGGCGCAAAGCTGTGTCATGAGTCCCAATGCGCTTGAAAAAGAGGGCATAGAGATAAACCTTGACGGGGTGAAGCGCAGCGCCGCGGCGCTTTTGGCCTATCCGCAAATCGGCTGGGATGATGTGTGCCGCCTGTGGCCGTCTTTGCGGGCAATTGACGGGCAAAGCGCAAAACAACTGGTTATCGAGGCCGCCTATGCCGGCTATCTGGAGCGGCAACAACGCGATGTGGCCCGGTTTCGGCGCACCGAAGCGCAAGCCCTGCCGGACGATCTGGATTATGAAAAAATAGACGGGCTTTCGACGGAGGCGCGCGAGCGGCTAAGCGCGGTGCGCCCGCAAACCCTTGGTCAGGCCGGGCGGCTGGAGGGGGTTAGCGCCGGGGCCTTATCCTTGTTAATGCACCATATACGCCGCGCAGATCGAAAGAAGAGCGCCTGATGGATATAAAAAGCCAGCGCGAAAGGTTCGCGCGCGAAACGGGTGTTTCACGTGAAACATTGGCCGGATTTGATGTCTGGTTTGACCTTTTGCGCGCCTGGTCGCCGCGCATCAACCTTGTTGCCCGCTCAACAATGGATGAATTTTGGACCCGTCACGCTCTCGACAGCGCGCAGCTTTTTGCGCTGGCCCCAAAGGGGGCGACAGACTGGCTGGATCTGGGCAGTGGCGCAGGGTTTCCCGGTTTGGCGATGGCGTTGATGGGGCGGTCCCGCAACAAAATGCGCGTTACTTTGGTCGAATCAAATGGTAAAAAGGCGGCGTTTTTACGCGCATGTATTGAACGCACCGAGGCACCGGCGGATGTTATCTGCGCGCGTATAGAGGACATACCGCAAAAGGCTTATGATGTGATCACGGCGCGGGCGCTGGCCCCTTTGCCAAAACTGATGGCGCTTTCGGGGCGGTTTTTCGGTCCGGATAGCTGTGGCCTTTTTCCCAAGGGGGAACATGTGGAAGATGAGCTAAGCAGGCTGACAGGACGGTGGCACGGGCTTATAGAAAGACGACCCAGTGTGACCAGCGCGCGCGGGGTGATTTTGCGGATACACGCGCCAGCGAAGGCCAAAACGGAATGAACAGGAAAAACACAGAGATGCGCGTGATTGCGGTGGCCAACCAAAAGGGCGGCGTTGGTAAAACCACAACGACGATTAATCTGGCCACGGCCCTGTGCGCGATTGGTAAAAAAACCCTGCTTCTTGATCTCGATCCGCAAGGCAATGCCTCAACCGGGCTTGGGGTTGATCGGGCGCAGCGTAAAAAAACCACCTATGATGCGTTGATGCGCGGGGCGTCTTTGCAAGAGGCGGCGGTGGAAACCCGCGTGCCGGGCCTGCATATTGTGCCATCTGATCAAAATCTGGCCGGGGTGGAGCTGGAACTGGCGAGCGCGCCGCGGCGCTCTTACCGGTTAAAAGAGGCGGTTGAGCGCTTGCGTAAAGAGACCGGGACGCAAAAAGACGGTGGTTATTCTTATGTGCTGATGGATTGCCCACCTTCATTAAACGTTCTGACGGTCAATGCGCTGACGGCCGCGGACGCCATTCTTGTGCCCCTGCAGTGTGAGTTTTTTGCCCTTGAGGGCCTGTCACAGCTTTTGCGTACGGTTGAGCTGGTGCGGGAAAACCTTAACCCGGCGCTGGAAATTCAAGGCCTGGTGCTGACCATGTTTGATCCGCGCAACAATTTGTCGAAACAGGTGTGCGCCGATGTGCGGGCGCATTTTGGCCGCCAGGTCTATGATACGGTTATTCCGCGCAATGTGCGGGTGTCCGAGGCGCCATCTTTTGGTAAACCGGCACTGATCTATGATTATAAATGTGCCGGCAGTCAGGCTTATATGCATTTGGCCAGTGAAATTTTACGGCGGGAAAAGGAATTAAAAAGCGCATGAGCGAATCAAACAAGGGACAAAGACTGGGGCGGGGCCTGTCGGCGCTTTTGGGTGAGGCAGAAGAAACCACCCTGGCTCCGGCGCAAAAAGGCGGCGCATCAACGGTGCCGATAGAAAATGTTTATCGCAATAAAGACCAGCCGCGCACGCATTTTGACGAGGCGGCTTTGGCCGATCTGGCCGAATCAATACGCCAAAAAGGGGTGTTGCAACCGCTTATCGTGCGGCCCATTCCCGGTGGTGATGGCTATCAGATTGTTGCCGGTGAGCGGCGCTGGCGGGCGGCGCAAAAGGCGGGCTTGCATGAAATACCCGTTTTGGTGCGTGATTTATCTGACCGCGAGGTTATGGAAATTGCGCTGGTGGAAAATATACAGCGCAGCGATCTTGATGTGGTCGATGAGGCGCGCGCCTATAAGGCGCTGATTGACCAGTTTCACCACACCCAGGAAGATATTGCGCGGGCGGTCGGGAAAAGCCGCCCGGTTATCGCCAATGCTTTGCGTATTTTATCCCTGCCCGATGAAATTCTGGATATGGTGCGCCAAAAGAAATTAAGCGCCGGTCATGCCCGCGCCCTTGTGCTGGTTTCCGACCCTTTATCTTTGGCGCAACAGGTGGCGGCGCGGGGGCTTAGCGTGCGTCAGCTTGAAGAGCTGGCCCGGCAACAAAGCACCGCGCCGGAACGCAAAGGGCGTAAAACCGCCCCGAAAGACAGCGCCGATACGGACGTTTTGGCATTGGAAGAAAGCCTGACGCGCAAGCTGGGTCTGGCGGTTTTGGTGCGCAGTCAGGCCGGTGGCGGCGGCAGCGTGCAGATAAAATACAAAACCCTGGAACAGCTTGATGATATTTGCCGCCGTTTGACCGGGGAAGGCGCTTGATACATT
>JALWSB010000154.1 GCA_027080345.1 Robiginitomaculum sp.
GCGCTGACCTCGTCGCTGCCCTTATTGCCCGCTTTGGCGCACAGTGGCCAGAGCAATTATGCGACGCTTTATATGGCGGGCTTTACCGCCGTTTTTGCCAAATTCTTTATTGTGTTTTTGCTGGGGGCGATTTTTGGCAAGCTGATGGAAGATACCGGCTCGGCCGACAGTGTGGCCCGCTGGGTCATAAATGCGCTGGGGGTGCGTCATGCCATGGTCGCCGTGGTGGCGGCGTGCGCCATTCTGACCTATGGCGGGGTCAGTGTTTTTATTGTCGCGTTTTCGGTCTACCCGATGGCCGTCAGCCTGTTTCGCGAGGCCGATTTGCCGCGCCGCTTTATTCCCGGCGCTATTGCCTTTGGCTCGGTCACCTTTACCATGACCAGCGCCGGATCGCCGGAAATACAAAACATTCTGCCCGCTGATTATCTCGGCACCACCTATATGGCCGGTTGGCAGGTCAGCGCCATCGTCGCCGTGGTGATGGCGCTTATCGGCTATTTCTGGCTGACCCGCATGATTGGCAAAGCGGTGGCCAAGGGCGAGCGTTTTGTCGCCCGCGATACTGATAATGCGGTGCGTGAGCAGCATACCTTGCCGCACCCTTTATTGGCCATTGCGCCGCTGGTGGCGGTCCAGGTCACCGCCTTTACCTTCAAGGCCTGGCATCTTGATGCGCTGGTGGTGGCGCTGGCCGCCGGGGTGGCGATTATCCTTGTGTTGAATTTCAAAATCTGGCGGCGCTTGGGCGGGGCGTTTTCTTTTGGGGCCATGGGGGCGGTAATCGCCGCGGCCAATACCGGCGCCGTGGTCGGGTTTGGCGCGGTCGCCAAGGTCACCCCGGCCTTTCATACCGCCCTTGATGCGGTCACCAGCCTGCCGGGCAGTCCGTTGATCGCGGCGGCGATTGCGGTGACGGCGATTTGTGGCCTGACTGGCTCGGCCTCAGGCGGGCAATTGATTGCGCTTCCCTTATTGGCGCCGCATTATGTCGGCGCAGATGCACCGCAACCGGTGGACCCGAACGCCTTGCACCGGGTTATTGCGATTGCTTCGGGCGGATTGGATTCGCTGCCCCATAATGGCTATGTGGTGACCACCATTCGCGCCATTTGCGGTGAAACTCATAAAGATGCTTACGGGGCGGTCGGGGCCTTGACCGTAGCCGTGCCGGCCATCGGGTTAATTCTGGCAATCATTTTGTTTTCGCTCTTTTAAGGGCGCAAGGCCTACCCGCCCCCGCGTTTTTCTGTCATAGCTAAGAGAAGAAAAGAAGGACACACCCATGCGCTTGATTGTTGGCATAGCCGGGGCCAGTGGTACGCTTTACGGCATTCGTATTTTGCAGCTTTTGCGCGCAATGGATGATGTGGAAACACATTTGGTGATGACCAGTACGGCGCGCATGAATGTGCATCTGGAAACCGACATGACGGTGGCCGACATCGAGGCGCTGGCCGATGTGGTGCATAAAAACAGCAATGTCGGGGCCAGTATCGCCAGCGGTTCGTTTCGCACTGATGGCATGGTGGTTGCCGCCTGTTCCATGAAAACCCTCTCGGCGATTGTTCATTCCTACGCCGATAATCTTTTGGTGCGCGCCGCCGATGTGATGCTCAAAGAGCGCCGCCCGCTGGTTTTGATGCCTCGCGAAACGCCCTTGCACAAAGGCCATTGCGCGCTTCTTTTGGGGGCGGCGGATTTGGGGGCGATTATTGCACCGCCCAGCCCGGCGCTTTATCTGCGCCCGCAAAGCATTGATGATATGATCAATCACAGCGCTGCGCGGACGCTGGAACTTTTGGGCCTTGATGTACCGGATATGCAGCGCTGGACCGGGGCTTAAGGGAGGAAAAATGTATAAATATTTTCGCTATGGCCTGAGTGGGCTGACCGCCTGTCTGATAAGCACGGGCGCGCTGGCGCAAGCAGCCGCGCCGCCTGATGAGGTGGTTTTGATGCACGATCTGGCGGCAGATGTGTCGGCGCAACGCTTGCGCAAGGATGTGCAAAAGCTGGTGGATTTTGGCACCCGCCATACATTGTCGGACACAAAATCAGACACACGCGGTATTGGCGCGGCGCGCCGCTGGGTACATGCGGAGTTTGAACGCATCAGCAAAGCCTGCGGCGGCTGCCTTGAGGTGATTGACGTTGGCGATGTGGTGCAGGGCGAAAAACGCATTCCCGACCCTACTGATGTGATTAATGTGATCGCCATTCAGCGCGGCACGCTGGACCCGGATCGTTATGTGCTGATGAGCGGCGATATCGATAGCCGGGTTAGTGATGTGATGAATTTCACCTCTGATTCGCCCGGTGCCAATGATAATGCGTCCGGTTTGGCCGGAGTATTGGAGGCGGCGCGGGTTTTGTCGAAACACAAATTTGCCGGCTCGATTATCTATGCGGGCCTGTCCGGCGAAGAGCAGGGGCTTTATGGGGGTAAAATCCTTGCCAAATATGCGCTTGACCATAAATGGCGTATCAAGGCGGTGCTCAATAACGACATGATCGGCAATATTTCGGGCATTGACGGGGTGGTGGACAATAGTACGGCGCGGGTGTTTTCCGAAGGGGTGCGGGATGTTGAAACACCAAAAGAAGCGCGTATGCGCCGCTTTACCGGCGGTGAGGTCGATTCGCCCTCGCGCAATCTGGCGCGCTATATCGATCGCCAGGCGGATCGTTATATTCCAGGCCTCGATGTGATGATGGTTTATCGGCTCGACCGGTTTGGCCGTGGTGGCCATCACCGGCCGTTTAATGCGGTGGGTATTCCCGGTGTGCGCATTATGGAAACCCATGAAAACTATAACCGCCAGCATCAGGATATACGCACCGAGAACGGTATCGCTTATGGTGATGTGATCGCCGGGGTGGATTTTGATTATGCCGCCAAATTAACGGCGCTTAATGTGGTCACGCTGGCCGAGCTGGCGGGCGCACCGCCATTTCCCGCCAATGTGAAGATCAAAGGCGCGGTGCAGCCTTCAACGCAAATCAGCTGGACAAAACCGACCGGCAAAGCGGCGAGAAATCTTGCCGGATACCGGGTCTATTGGCGGCTGACCGACCAGCCGCAATGGCAATGGTCGCGCTTTGTCGGCAATGTCGATCATGTGACATTGGAAAACATTGTTATCGACAATTATTATTTTGGTGTCGCTTCTGTGGCGGCTGACGGATCGCAAAGCCCGGTGGTGTTTCCCGGCCCTGCCGGATCGTTCGGAGATTAGAAAATATGTTTGTAGGGCATTATGCAACGGCTTTCGGGGCGCGGGCGTTTAAACCCGCAGTGCCGTTATGGCTGTTATTTGTGGCGGTGCAATTGGTTGATTTTGCCTGGGCGGTGCTGGTTTTGCTGGGCGTTGAAAAGGTGCGCATTGTGCCGGGGTTTTTAGAGGCCTCGCCGCTCGATCTTTATTATATGCCATTTACCCATTCTCTTTTGGGCAGTGTCATATGGGCGGTGGCTGCCGGGCTTCTTTACGGGGCCATGCGCAAAGGCGCCGGGCATTGGGCCGCCGGGCTGATTTTGGGGGCGGCGGTGTTGTCGCACTGGTTTGCGGATCTTCTCGTGCATGCGCCGGACCTGCCGTTGATTGCCGGGGACCCCAAATTTGGCTTTGGTTTGTGGCGTTCGCTCTTGTGGTCACAGGTTGCCGAGATTGGTCTTCTTCTTGTTGGCTTTTGGCTTTATATGCGCAACACACGGGCCAAAGGGTTTGTCGGCAAGCTCGCACCCTTCGCATTTCTTTTCTTTTTGATCGCCGTTCAGGCCTATAGCCATTTAAGCGCGCCGCCCGCCGATGCCAGCGCCGCGTCTTTCGCCATAACGGCGCTGATCGCTTATGTGCTGATCGCCTTTGGTGCGTTTTTGACGGACCGCACGCGCCAGCCCAAATGATTAAAACCGCCATTAACGCGTTTCGCTGGTTTTGGCGTCATCCGCGCCAGTTCCGCTTTGGCAAAACGCCGCGTGACTGTCCGATTTGTGGCTATCATGGTCTTTTCTATGCCGTGGGTGTGCCGCCGCGTTATGATGCGCGTTGCCCGTCTTGCCGTTCGCGAGAGCGGCACCGATTGGTGCATCTTTTTTTTGAGCGGCACGGTATTGCGCCAGCTGAGGTCGGGGCGTTTTTGCACATCGCGCCGGAGCCGCATTTTGCCAAATGGATGCGCGGCAATGCGCAGTATCACAGCGTTGATCTGGCGCCGGGGCGGGCGCGCCATTGCGCCGATATTCAGGCCTTGCCATTTGCCAACGATTGTTTCGACTGGGCGATGGCCAATCATGTTCTGGAGCATGTGGCCGATGATTCGCGCGCCCTGGCCGAACTTTACCGGGTATTAAAGCCCGGCGGGCGGGCTTTGTTGACCGTGCCGCAAAACTGGGCACGGGAAAAAACATATCAGAACCCCGATATTAAAACGCCGGCGGCGGCCTTTGCCCATTATGCCGATCCTCTGCACGTGCGTTTTTATGGCCGCGACTTTGCTGATCTTGTCCGCAAGGCCGGGTTTACTGTTGATATCTGGCGTTTGGCGCAAGATGAAGAGGTGCGTTTTGGGCTGTTGCGCGATGAGGCTCTCTATCTATGCACGAAACCGTGTGTGCAGAGTGTATAAGGTTCACATTTTCTTTATGCGCGGTTATGACGATGTGAGAAGACTTTCTTTTCAAACACGTCTAGGGTCTGACTCAAGCCGTACAATACTGTCGGCAAGCGAGGAATTTAACGGAGACAATTTCCCATGAATGCATATACAAAAATCGGTGTTCTCACCGCCACCGCCGCCACCGTTGCTTTGGTTGCCGGCGCAACGCAGGCCAGCAGTATTAAAGGCCCCAAAGAAAAATGTTATGGCATTGCCCTGGCCGGTGAAAATGATTGCGGCAACCTGTCGGGCACCCATTCGTGTCAGGGCCAGGCGACGACCAGCTTTGCTGTTGATGAGTGGAATTTTGTTCCCAAGGGCGCCTGCGCTTCGACCGTTGTAAAAGGTGCTGATGGTGCTGAGCACAAAGGTCTTTCCAAAGCTGAAGCCAAGGCCGCAATGGCTGGCTGATCCTTTTTGGATGGCAGATAAAATGGCGGCTGCGCATTGGGCGTCAGTCGCCATTTTTTTGCACACAATATGATGAGCATAAAAATAAATCTGCCCTGCCATGGCGGTCTTGGTCTGAAACCCCAGCATTACCAAAACGCGCTGGATAATGCCGATTCCGGTTTATGGTTTGAGGTGCACCCGGAGAACTATATGGTTGATGGCGGCCCGCGTTTGGCCTGGCTGGAAGCCATTTGCCAGAGCCACGCCCTTTCCATGCACGGGGTTGGCCTCTCTCTTGGTGGTCCTGATCGGCCGCAAAGCGCGCATTTGGCGCGGTTAAAGGCGCTGGTGGATCGTTTCCAACCGGCGCAAGTCTCGGAACATGTGGCCTGGTCGCGGCTGGGCGATGTTTATTTTGCCGACCTTTTACCGCCGCCGCCGACCCGCGCCACCTGCACCCGGCTGGCCGCGCATATCAGCGAGGTGCAAGATACGCTGGGGCGGCAGATACTGGTTGAAAACCCGTCTTTATATGTGCCGCTAAACGGTGATATGGCGATGGTCGATCTTTATGTCGAAGCGGCGAAGGCGGCCGGTGCGGGCCTTTTGTTCGACATCAATAATATTTATGTGTGCGCGCGCAATGTTGGCGGCTGCGCACAAGACTGGCTGGATGCGGTACCGCCAGACATGGTTGGCGAGGTGCATTTGGCGGGATTTTCACCGCGCACTATTGGCGATGAAGAGATTTTGATCGACAGCCATGATGCGCCGATCAGCGATGATGTCTGGGCGCTATATGAAGCGTTTATTGCCCGCGCCGGGGCGCGGCCAACACTGATCGAGCGTGATGACAATATCCCGCCATTTGAAGAACTGCTGACCGAAGTCGGACGCGCGAATACCATTTTGCAGGCGCCAAAAAAGGAGGCGGCAAATGGTTGATGAGCGGGCCTTTTTTGATAATTTCGCGGCGGTTCTTGGCGGTGCTGATCGCGCCAGGATGCAGCCCTTTATAGCGGACGGCGCGCCGCTTTCGCGGCTGGATGCGCACAGCAATAATTTTGCCATGACCTGCATTGCCGCTTTGTCGAGCACTTTCAAGGTGGTGCGTACGCTGGTCGGAGATGAATATTTCACCGCCCTTGCCCGCGCCTATATTCAAAAAACACCGCCCGAACACTCCAGCCTGACCTTTTATGGCGCAGGCTTTGCACAGTTTTTACGCAGCTTTGAACCGGCGCAAAAGCAAGTGCCTTATATTGCGCCTATCGCCAGTCTCGACTGGGCCTGGTTTCGTGCTTATCAGGCCGCTGATGAGCCGGCCTTGAGCGGTCAGGATTTGCAAGGCGTTGCACCGCAATTGCTGCCCACCCGCGCACCTGGCCTGCACGCCAGCGTCCAGCTTTTGCGCTTTTCCATCCCCGCTTATTCCTTATGGAAAATCAATGCCGGTAATGAGGAAAACCCCGATCCGGTTGATATGAATGGGGGCCGCGAATGGGCGGTTATATGGCGGCAAAACAATCAGGTGCAGCACACCGCCTTGAGCCAGGCCGAATATAATTTTCTTGATGCCATTGGTTTTGGCCGCAGCTTTGCCGAAGGCTGGACGGACGCCATAAGGCATGACGCGCACTTTGACTTGAAAGAACAATTTTCCCGCTGGCTTGTCGCCGGTGTGTTCAAAGGAGAGAAAAATGACTGACCAAAATTCCCCCACCGGTCTGGTGGGCAAGGTTACGGCGCTTTATGGGCGGTTTTCGTCCCGCGCTGACCTTTTGCAAAGCGTAACCGCTTTGGCCTTGCGCCTTGTTATGGCGCGCATGTTCTTAAAATCCGGCCTGGTCAAATTAGCGGATTTTTCCAATGCGGTGGACCTTTTCGAATATGAATATTTCGAAGGCATTCCGCACGGGCTGGCGGTGGTGTCCGCCTTTATGGGCACTATCGGCGAAACCGTATTGCCGGTTTTGCTGATTATCGGTTTTGCCACCCGTTTTGCCAGCGCTGGCCTGCTGATTATGACGCTTGTTATTTCGACGCTGGTTTATCCGTTCTGGAGCGGCACTGGCATTAATTTTTGGTGGAATGACCATGTCTGGTGGACAGTGTCTTTGCTGGCCATTCTGGCGTATGGGCCGGGGCGTCTGTCGCTTGATTACTGGCTTGGTAAGCGCGGATAATTATTTTATGCTCAAAATGAGTATGAATTAATGCATCCTTTGTTGCGCGTAATGGCGAACAGTTTTACACGCTAAGGGTCTGTTTACCAAAGTTGCGCCAGTGTGCGTGCCTGTTGGTGATGGATTGCACAAGCGATTCGCAAGATCTGAGAGGCTCCATGAATATTCATGAATATCAGGCCAAAGCCGTATTGAGCGACTTTGGCGCACCGGTCAGCCAGGGCTATCCGGCGTTTTCCGTTGACGAGGCGGTTGAGGCCGCCGAGCGTCTGCCCGGCCCGGTTTATGTGGTCAAGGCGCAAATCCATGCTGGCGGGCGCGGCAAGGGCGGCGGCGTTAAAATCGCCAAAAGTATTGATGAGGTGCGCCAATATGCGCAAGCCATGCTGGGCATGACTCTGGTCACCCACCAGACCGGCCCGGCGGGCAAAGAGGTACGCAGGCTTTATATCGAAGACGGTGCCGACATTGCTAATGAGTTCTATCTCTCCATGCTGGTGGACCGCGAAAAATCGCAAGTTGCTTTTGTGGTGTCTACCGAAGGCGGCATGGATATCGAGCAGGTTGCCGCCGATACGCCAGAAAAAATCATCACTTTTTCTGTTGATCCGGCGACCGGTCTTTTGCCCCATCACGGGCGCGCTGTGGCGCGGGCCTTGAATCTTTCCGGCGGCGCGGCCAAGCAGGCGGGCAAGCTCGCCGGTGTGCTTTACAAGGCCTTCACGCAAAAGGATATGAGCCTTTTGGAGATTAATCCGCTGGTGCTGACCGGCGCGGGCGATCTGATTTGTCTTGATGCCAAAATGGGCTTTGACGGCAATGCGCTTTACCGCCATCCGGACATTATGGAATTACGCGACGAGTCGGAAGAAGACCCCAAAGAGCTCGAAGCCGCCAAATACGACCTTTCCTATATTGCCCTTGATGGACAGATCGGCTGTATGGTCAATGGGGCCGGGTTGGCCATGGCCACCATGGATATCATCAAGCTTTATGGCGCTGAGCCGGCAAACTTCCTCGATGTTGGCGGTGGTGCCACCACTGAAAAAGTCACCGCGGCGTTCAAAATCATTACCTCTGATCCCCATGTGCAGGGCATATTGGTCAATATCTTTGGTGGCATCATGCGTTGTGATGTAATCGCCGAAGGGGTGATCGCGGCGGTCAATGAGGTGGGCCTGAAAGTCCCCCTTGTGGTGCGCCTTGAAGGCACAAATGTAGAGCGCGGCAAAGAGATCATCGCCAATTCCGGCCTGAACGTCATTTCCGCCGACAATCTTGACGACGCGGCACAAAAAATTGTTGCCGCAGTGAAGGAGGCCGCTTAAATGTCTGTTCTCGTTGATAAAAATACCAAAGTTATTGTGCAGGGCCTGACCGGTAAAAACGGTACATTCCACACCGAACAGGCGCTGGCCTATGGCACACAAATGGTTGCCGGGGTGACACCGGGCAAGGGCGGTACGGAGCATATTGGCCTGCCGGTTTATAACACGGTTGTCGGGGCCAAAGAGGCCACGGGCGCAACGGCCAGCGTGATTTATGTGCCGCCGCCTTTTGCCGCCGATGCGATTGCCGAGGCGATCGCGGCGGAGATTGAGCTGGTGGTGTGCATTACCGAAGGCATTCCTGTGCAAGACATGGTCAAGGTGAAACGGGCGCTTTGCGGCTCCAAAACCCGCCTGATCGGCCCTAATTGCCCAGGTGTAATTACGCCGGGCGAATGCAAAATCGGCATTATGCCAGGGCACATTCATATGCGCGGTTCGGTTGGCGTGGTGTCGCGTTCGGGCACGTTGACTTATGAGGCTGTGGGGCAAACCACCGCCGTTGGCCTTGGGCAAAGCACCTGCATTGGTATTGGCGGCGATCCGGTCAATGGCACCAATTTTATTGATTGCCTTGATATGTTCTTGGGTGATGATGAAACCCAAAGCATTGTTATGATTGGCGAAATTGGTGGCTCCGCCGAAGAAGACGCGGCGGAATTCCTGAAAGCCTCCAAAGTCAAGAAACCTGTGGTTGGCTTTATTGCTGGCCGGACCGCACCCAAGGGCCGGACCATGGGCCATGCCGGGGCGATTGTCTCTGGCGGCAAAGGCGGCGCAGAAGACAAAATCGAAGCGTTAAAATCCGCTGGTGTGACGGTGTCTCCCTCCCCGGCCGCGCTTGGCTCTACATTGGTTGAGGTACTTAAAGGCTAGGACAAAAATATGGCTGATCCTGATTTTCTGTCTGGCGTAAATGCAAACTATCTGGAAAACATGCAGGCGCGTTATGCCGCCGACCCGGCGAGCGTGCCGGAAGACTGGCGCGTCTTTTTTGAGGCGCAGCAGGGAGAGGATCAGGCCCATGAGCCCTCCTGGGCGCGCAGCGACTGGCCGCTTGAACACAATGGTGAGCTGACGGCGGCATTGACCAGTGACTGGCCGGACGAAGCGGCGGTTGCCGACAAGATAAAAGCGCGTCAGCCCGGGGCCAGCCAGGGCGATATTCGCGCTGCCACGCTCGACAGTATTCGGGCGCTGATGATGATCCGCGCCTATCGGATACGCGGACATCTGGCCGCCGATCTTGATCCTTTGGGCATAGAAAAGCGCGGCCCCTGGCCGGAGCTGGACCCGGCCACGTATGGCTTTGGTGAAGCCGACATGGACCGGGAGATTTTTATCGACCATGTGATGGGGCTGGAGAGCGCCACGCCGCGGCAAATGCTGGATATTTTGCGCCGCACCTATTGCGGTACTTTTGCCATTGAATTCATGCACATATCCAACCCGGAACAAAAATCATGGGTGCAGCAACGTATTGAGGGCAAGGATAAGGAAATTCAGTTTACGCCCGAAGGCCGCAAGGCGATTTTGCGTAAACTGATTGAAACCGAAACTTTTGAGAAATTTTTGCATAAACGCTATCCGGGGACCAAACGATTTGGCCTTGATGGTGGCGAATCCCTGGTCCCGGCGATGGAGCAGATTATCAAGCGCGGCGGCGCGCTGGGGGTGCGCGAAATGGTGCTGGGCATGCCGCACCGGGGCCGTCTTAACGTGCTGACCGCGGTGATGGGCAAGCCCTATCATCAGGTGTTTAACGAATTTGCCGGCGGTCACAGCTGGGGCGCGGACGATTACGCATCCGGTGATGTGAAATATCATTTGGGGGCTTCATCGGACCGCGAATTTGATGGCAATAAGGTGCATTTATCGTTGACCGCCAACCCATCGCACCTCGAAGCGGTCGATCCGGTGGTGCTGGGCAAGGCGCGCGCCAAACAAGAACCGACTGCGCCCGATGGCGCGCCAACGGACCGGCATCATGTTTTGCCGCTGCTTTTGCATGGCGATGCGGCGTTTGCCGGACAAGGCATTGTCGCCGAATGTTTTGCCATGTCGGGTCTGGTTGGCCATTGTACCGGTGGCACCATTCATATTGTCGTCAACAACCAGATCGGTTTTACCACGGCACCGCATTTTTCGCGCTCTTCACCTTACCCCACCGATATTGCGCTGATGGTCCAGCCGCCGGTTTTTCATGTGAATGGCGATGATCCCGAAGCGGTGGTTTACGCCGCCAAGGTCGCCGCAGAGTTTCGCCAAAAATTTGGCGTTGATGCGGTGATTGACATGTTTTGCTATCGCCGGTTTGGCCATAATGAGGGCGATGACCCCTCCTTTACCCAGCCGATCATGTACCGCCATATCAAGGGGCACCCGACGACCCGGGCGCTTTATGAAAAACGCCTGATCGATGAAGGCGTGGTCACGGCCAATGAAGTAACCGACTGGATTACGGGATTTGAAGATTACCTTGAGGCTGAATTTGAACAGGGCAAAACCCACGAGGCCAACAAGGCCGATTGGCTGGACGGGGAATGGTCCGGCCTGGGGGTGGCTCCCGATGGGGAAGAGCGCCGCGGGCGCACCGGGGTCTCCATCAAACGGCTTAAAAGCATTGGTGACAGGGTCACAACTTTGCCCAAAGACTTTGCCGTCCATAAAACCTTGGCCCGGGTGATTGGCGCGCGCCGTAAAGCCATCGAAACCGGAAAAAACCTCGACTGGGCGACCGGGGAAATGCTGGCGTTTGCCACTTTGCTTGATGAAGGGTTTCCCGTGCGTCTGTCGGGCCAGGATAGTGGCCGCGGCACATTTTCACAGCGCCATAGCCGGGCCATCGATCAAAATACCGAAAAGCGCTATACCTTTTTGCATCATGTTTCCAAAGAGCAAGGCACGTTCGAGGTTATCGACTCGCTGCTGTCCGAAGAGGCCGTCTTGGGCTTTGAATACGGATATTCGCTAACCCTTCCCAATTCGTTGACCCTGTGGGAAGCGCAATTTGGCGATTTTGCCAATGGTGCGCAAATGATTGTCGATCAATTTATTTCCGCCGGTGAGCGTAAATGGTTGCGTATGTCGGGTCTGGTGATGCTGCTTCCCCATGGCTATGAAGGGCAGGGGCCGGAACACTCTTCGGCGCGGCTGGAACGCTATTTGCAATTATGCGCGCAAGACAACATGCAGGTGGCCAATTGCACCACGCCGGCCAATTATTTTCATATCCTGCGCCGCCAAATCCATCGCAAATTTAGAAAACCGCTGATTTTGATGACACCAAAATCGCTCCTGCGTCATAAACGCTGCGTTTCAGATCTCAGCGAATTGGGGGCCAAGTCCTCCTTCCACCGGGTGCTTTGGGATGATGCGCAGATCAAGGCGCGCCGCGCCGATGTCACGCTAAAAGCCGACAAGGATATCCGGCGCGTGGTGCTGTGTTCGGGCAAGGTTTATTACGATCTTTTTGAAGAGCGCGAAAAACGCGGGCTTGATGATGTCTATCTGATGCGGGTGGAACAGCTCTATCCGTTCCCGGCAAAGTCGCTGATTACCGAATTGTCGCGCTTTAAAAACGCCGACATGGTGTGGTGCCAGGAAGAGCCAAAGAATATGGGGGCCTGGTTCTTTATGGAACCCAATCTTGAATGGGTGCTGGAGAAAATCAAAGCCCGCGTGCGCCGCCCACATTATGTGGGCCGTGCCTCTTCCGCGTCCACGGCGGCCGGCACTATGGGTCAGCATCTGGCCGAACTGAATGCCTTTATAGATGAAGCCCTTACATTGGAAAAAACATCATGACTGATATTGTTGTCCCGGCCTTAGGCGAGAGCGTTACTGAAGCTATTGTGGCTGACTGGAAAGTCAGCGTAGGCGATGCGGTAAAAAAAGACCAGCTTCTGGTCGAGCTGGAAACCGACAAGGTGTCACTGGAGATCAGTGCGCCGAGCGATGGGGTGATCAGCTCGATTGTCGCTGCCGAGGGCGATGAAGTGGAAATCGGCGCGCTTTTGGCGGTGCTGGAAGAGGGCGCAAGCGCCAGTGCGGCGCCAAAGGCGGCCGCGCCTGAACCAACCCCTGAACCGGCTAAAAAAGCCCCTGCCGAGGATGGGCCAAAAACCATGCCATCGGCGGCGCGGGTTCTGGCCGAAAAAGGCGTCGACCCGGCCAGTGTCACCGGCACCGGCAAGGGCGGGCGTATCACCAAGGGCGATGCGTTGGGCGCGGGGTCCGTACCGGCGGCCCCAGCCGCCCCAACCGCGCCTGTGGCTATTGGTCCGCGCGAAGAGCGTGTGCGCATGTCGCGCCTGCGCCAAACCATCGCCAAACGTCTCAAAGAGGCGCAAAACACCGCCGCCATGCTGACCACATTCAACGAAGTGGATATGAGCGCAATTATGGCCAGCCGTGCCAAATACAAGGATTTATTCGCCAAAAAGCACGGCATCAAACTTGGCTTTATGTCGTTTTTCGTCAAGGCCTGTGTAATGGCGTTAAAGGATGTGCCCGAGGTCAATGCGCAAATTGATGGCACCGATATTATCTATAAAAATCATTATGATATCGGCGTTGCCGTGGGTACGGACAAAGGCCTTGTGGTCCCCGTAGTGCGCGATTGTGATACCTTGTCTATGGGCGGGGTCGAACTGGGCATTGCCGCCTTGGCCAAAAAGGCCCGCGATGGCAAACTTTCCATGGATGATATGCAGGGCGCAACCTTCACCATCACCAATGGTGGGGTTTATGGCTCGCTGATGTCCACACCGATCCTGAATGTCCCGCAAAGCGGTATTTTGGGCATGCACGCCATCAAAGAGCGCCCCATGGCGGTTGGTGGCGAGGTGGTTATCCGCCCGATGATGTATCTGGCCCTGTCTTACGATCACCGGGTAGTTGACGGCAAAGGCGCGGTGACGTTCCTCGTACGGGTCAAGGAATGCCTTGAAGATCCGGAACGGTTATTGTTTGATTTATAGCCTTCTGATGACCCCAGCTGGATTACCCGGACGAGCCGGGTAATGACACGTATGAGATGTTAGAGCCTTGTCTGCAAAGGCTCTTATTTCATTCTTCGGCAGGTGTGCAGAT
>JALWSB010000155.1 GCA_027080345.1 Robiginitomaculum sp.
GCCACGGCACTGACAAAATGCATTTGCGGCACCCGGATCAGGCGCAACGTGTTCCACGCCGGGGAAAAGGTATCGCACACCTCACCATCATCATCCACCAGATGCAACAATCCGCCCCACTCAGGCTTCCAGTCCTTGTTCATCGACAGGATATAGGCGCACAGACGGTTCTTGCCCTCTACAAAATCATCGTGCTGGGTCAAATAATGCCCCGGCCCGTATTTGGTCAGTTGGGCATCGGTGAATGAGGCCGATGCATCGCCCAGAACGGTGCGGGCCCTCTCCAGAAACGGCGCGCCGTTAAGAAGGTCCAAAAGCTGTTCGAAGACCGGGTTAAACGCGATCCCGCGCGCCCGCATATCGGCAATGGGCATGTTTTCATAAAGATAGGAAAAGCCATCGCAGGCGTTTTGGTACGCGCCGATATAAAGCTGTTGGCGTTTTTCCGGCCCCAATACCGCCAACTGGCTTTGCGACACATCAAAATGCTTTTGCCCCTGATTAAGCACCAATTGCCATTCAGACTCATTATCCAGCGCCTTTTGTAGCGCTGCGACATCTTTTTTGGCTAAAAAGTTCGGGATGCTGACGCCACCGGTTGCGACGAACTGTTGATGCAGCTCGTCCGTATCCAGCCCTTTGCGCATTGACAGCATGAAGGTTCCCGCCATGAATATAAAGTTTCAGGACGGTTTTAAGTCAGGGCCAGAAAAACGCAAGCGCTGATAAGCGCGACATATTGCAACAAATTTGCACGGATTGCCTGACCCCGGGCTTTACGAAAACACCCCAGGGCATTTTTGTCACCGCCGCGCGCTTCGTCGCGCGCCCGCTCCAGCGTCGGCGTAATATGCCACCCGGCCCAGATAAAAGCGCAAGCCCCGATAATCAAAATACCGGCCCCGACAATCTGTCCGCCAAAAGCGGCCAAAAGCGCCGCCAGAGCGCTGAGCAGGGCAAAAAGATCAAAGGCACGCGGAAAAACCGCCCGGCTGAGCATTAATATGGCCTCTGACGAGCCGGCCCGGCCCGCCGCCGGGGCAACAACAAAGGCAAAAAACGACATGGCGCCCAAAATCGCGGCGCTCAAAAAAAGGGATAAGGTAATCATAACGCATCTCCGGCGTGCCAGATCGGTGCATAATCGCCGGTCTTTGGCACGGTTTACGTTATGGTGAGCAAATTTTGCGCCGGTTCAGCTGTCTGCCGGAGTGTCGTCCTGCTGAGGGGTTTGATCTGGCGTGGCGGCTTTGCTGGGCACCGGGCGGCGGGTACGCCGCCGCGGTGTGCGCACGCTTTTGGGTGCGCTATCCTTGGGTGCATTATCTTTGGCCGGCTGTTGCGGGGTTACGATGTCCAGCGGCCCCGCCCCGTTTGCTTCGCCCGAAGCCGCTTCACCGGCTTGTGCCGGCTCTTCTTGTTGCGGTTCTTTTTTGGCCTGTTCTTCGTTGTTTTCAGCACGCATTTTCGCCGCTCTGGCGGCACGTTCGGCCCGTTCTGCCTCTTGCTGGGCTTTGCGAGCTTCATGCTGGGCCTGGCGGGCGGCATTGGCGGCGGCCTGTTCTTCTTCACGCTTTTCCCGCTGTGCCTGCTGAATGGCAATAATGCGGTAATAATGCTCGGCATGTTGCAAATAGTTTTCTGCCATGACCCGATCGCCAGAGGTGGCCGCATCGCGGGCCAATTGCTGGTATTTATCGTGAATGGTCGAGGCCACGCCGCGCACCTTGATGCCCGGTCCATTGCTTTCCAGCGCCCGATTGGGGTTGGAATTATTATTATTTGAATTGCGGCCGCGGCCCCGTTGGCGTTTCATTTCAAAAACCCTTAAATTCTGTCTGCATTTGGGTGTGGGCTTTGCCCTTATGGTACATTTATGTGTACCGAAAAACTTTATCTGAATGTCTGGTTTTACGTTTATTGGCTGACCCGGTCCGTCTTTACGGCCGATAAGACAGCCCCTTAACGCGCCTGTCTTCCACAAAACCGACCCTAGCGCGCCCGCGCGGGCTTTCCAAGTACTTTTTACTGTTTCACTCAGCAAACCCGCCCGGCGAGAATTCTGTCCCGCCCACCATAGTCGCAGGTTAGCGCAAATTGCCGCAAAGCAGGCATGGCCCGGGCCAGCGCCAAAACCGCCGCCCCTTGATCGGCCCCGATCTCAAAAGCGAAAACACCGCCGCTGCGCACATAATGCGGCACCAGCGCAAATATCTGGCGATAGGCGTCCAGCCCGTCCGCGCCCCCATCCAGCGCCATATGCGGTTCATAATCACGCACCGCCCGGTGCAGGCCCGCTATTTCCCGACGGGCAATATAGGGCGGGTTTGAGACAAGAACATCAAACGGCGCTTTGGCAAGGGCGGCGTCCCAACCACCCAAGACAAAATCCGTCCGCTTTTGCATATTATGGTGCACCGCGTTCTTTTGCGCAATTTTCAAAGCGTCCGGCGAGAGATCAACACCAACGGCGCGGGCCGCCGGGCGTTCACTTAATATCGCCAGCATCAGCGCCCCGGAGCCGGTACCAAGGTCAACAAGATTGAATTTCTGGGCCTTGTCTGTGCGTTGCAAAACCGCCTCAATGAGATGTTCACTTTGCGGGCGCGGGGTCAACACATCTTTGGTGATGAAAAGGTCAAGCGACCAAAATTCCCAGCGCCCCAACACCTGTGCCAAGGGCATGTGCGCGGCGCGCTTTTCGACAAGACCGGCCAGATGTTGCGCCTGTGCCGCATCAAGTTTTTGGTCTTTGTGGCATAAAATATCCGTCTTTGGCGGGCCAATGGCGCGGACCAGATGACGCGCATCAAGATCGGCCGTATCGATACCTGCATCGGCCAGTGTATCGCGCACGCGGCGCAAAACCATATTGATTGTCTGGCCTGAAAAGTCCGTTTTAAGGGGCGCACTCATACGTCACGCGTCTTGCATTTGCATCAGTTTTTGCGCCTGGTCTTCGGCCAAAAGCGCGTCAATAATTTCACCAAGGGCCTCCCCGGCAATAACCTTGTCAAGTTTATAAAGCGTCAGATTTATGCGGTGATCGGTAACCCGGCCTTGCGGAAAATTATAGGTGCGAATGCGCTCGGAGCGGTCCCCGGAACCCACCTGCCCTTTGCGTTCGGCGGCGCGGATGGCGTCTTTTTCCGCCCGCTCGCGCTCGTACAGCCGGGCGCGTAAAACCAGCATCGCCTTGGCCCTGTTTTTATGTTGCGATTTTTCATCTTGCTGGGAGACCACAACGCCGGTGGGCAAATGGGTTATGCGCACCGCTGAATCGGTGGTGTTGACCGATTGGCCGCCAGGGCCGGAGGCGCGAAAGACATCAATGCGCAGATCTTTTTCGTCAATCTGAATGTCTACATCTTCCGGTTCCGGCAAAACCGCCACGGTAGCCGCCGAGGTATGAATGCGCCCCTGGGTTTCGGTTTCGGGCACCCGTTGCACCCGGTGTACCCCGGATTCAAATTTAAGCCGTCCGAACGTATTATCCCCACGAATCGAGGCGATGACTTCCTTATAGCCCCCCATTTCACCTTCCGAGGCC
>JALWSB010000156.1 GCA_027080345.1 Robiginitomaculum sp.
ACCGGGATTGATCTTGTTGGCTATGCCGTCAAGCCCGGCCATGAACAGGGCTGTGAAGGTCAAATAAGGATTGCCGGCGGCATCAGGAAAGCGTGTTTCAATGCGCTTGCCATTGGGTGAGGGGCTATAGGGGATGCGAATCGAGGCCGAGCGATTGCGCGCCGAATAGGCCAGCATGACCGGCGCTTCAAATCCCGGCACCAGGCGTTTATAGGAATTGGTGGTGGCGTTGGCAAAGGCGTTAATGGCGCGGGCGTGGCGGATAATGCCGCCAATATAATGCAAACAGCTTTCCGACAGATCGGCATAACGATTGCCGGCAAAAACCGGCTTGCCGTCTTTCCAGATAGATTGGTGCACATGCATGCCCGATCCGTTATCGCCATAATAGGGCTTGGGCATAAAGGTTGCGGTTTTGCCCCAGGCGGCGGCAACGTTTTGCACAACATATTTGTAAAGCTGCAAGTGATCGGCCATTTGCACAAGGGTCGAAAACTTCATACCCAGCTCGTGCTGCGCCGGGGCCACTTCATGGTGATGCTTTTCCGGATTAAGGCCCAGCTCATCCATAACCGAAAGCATTTCGGTGCGCATGTCTTGCGCCGAATCGACCGGCGGCACCGGGAAATACCCGCCGCCAGGGGCGGGGCGATGGCCCATATTGCCATGTTCATAGCGGGTGCCGGTATTGGCCGGCAATTCGTCCGAATCAAACCCATAGCCGGTTTCATGCGCGGCGGTGTTCCAGCGCACATCATCAAAGATAAAAAATTCGGCCTCCGGCCCGAAATAGGCGGTGTCACCAACGCCGCTGGTTTTAAGATATGTCTCGGCCTTTTTGGCTGTGGAGCGCGGGTCGCGGCCATAAGGCTGCATCGTGCCAGGCTCCAGAATATCGCACATCAGGGTCAGGGTTTTCTCCTGAAAAAACGGGTCCATTTTGGCCGTTGCCGTGTCGGGCATCAATACCATGTCCGAATCGTTGATGGCTTTCCAGCCATCGATGGACGAGCCGTCAAACATCGCACCGTCTTCAAAAAAATCGCCATCAACCATCGACGAATCAAATGTCACATGCTGCATTTTTCCGCGCGGATCGGTGAAGCGTAAATCAACATATTTGATCTTCTCATCCTTGAGTTTTTTCAAGATTTTATCGGCCATTAGGGTTATCCTTTATAGGGTGTGTAGGGGTTAAAGGGCGTTTGTGCCGCGCTCTCCGGTGCGAATACGGATGGCTTCAACGACATCGGTAACGAAAATTTTGCCATCGCCAATGCGGCCGGTTTTGGCGGCCGATTCTATGGCTTCGGTAACGGCCTGGATCTGATCATCACCGATTACCACTTCGATTTTCAGCTTGGGCAAAAAATCCACAACATATTCGGCGCCGCGATAAAGCTCGGTATGGCCCTTTTGGCGGCCAAAACCCTTGGCTTCGGTAACGGTCAGGCCCTGAACGCCGACCTCGTGCAAGGCGTCTTTGACGTCGTCGAGTTTGAAAGGTTTGATGATGGCTTCGATTTTTTTCATGGTGGAAATTCCAAAAGTGACAGCGCGGCCCTGATTGTTTTGCCATCCTATGCTATTTTATCGTTTGGCCAATATGCGGCGGGCTGTTCAGGCGGATTTTACCGATATTGCCTATTTTTTGTGCACAGGTGATGAAGAGGCGAGCATATGGCGGGCAAGGAGCAAAGGGGGCGATGGCGTGAGTGAGGTATTGAGCGTTGCCCAGTGTTATGCGGCTGACCGCTTATTGGCGGAATGTCAGGAAAAAAACGCCGGGCAAACGGGCAGTTATGCGCTGATGCAGCGGGCCGGGGCGGCGATTGCCCGCGCCGCGCAAAACATGCGCACGGCCGGGCCGGTTTTTGTTGTCTGTGGCCATGGGGGCAATGGTGGCGATGGTTATGTGGCGGCGCGGATTTTACGCGCTGCCGGACGCCCTGTTTATGTGCTCTCTTTGACGGATGTGTCGGCGCTTGAAGGGGATGCACAAACCGCGCAGCAAAGCTGGGGCGGGGCGGTTCATATTGTTGCTGACGGGGCGCTTTCTTTTGCCGCTCTGCATAAGGGGTATGCGGGTGGGGGATTGCTCATTGACGCCTTGGTCGGTGCGGGCATGACGGGGGCGCTGCGGCCTCCTTTTGCGCGGGCGGTAGAGGCGATCAACAGGTTTGGGCAGCGGGGTAAAATCCTCAGCGTGGATATACCAAGCGGCATTAACGGGGATAAGGGGGCGGTGCCTGCAACCTATGTGCAGGCCGATCTGACGGTAACGTTTTTTCGTAAAAACCCGGCGCATGTTCTTTACCCTGCCGCGTATGCGTGCGGGCAGGTCGTCGTCGAAGATATGGGGCTGAAGCCTGATCATCTGACTAGGATTGTCGGTGCTGATGGCGCGCGGGCGCGCGAAAATTCCCCCGCTTTATGGCCCGGCCTGCCGCCGCGCAGCGCCCCGGACACCCACAAGCACAAGCGAGGGCGTCTTTTGGTTATGTGCGGCGGGGCGTTAAACACCGGCGCGGCGCGGCTGGCGGCGCGCGCGGGCCTGCGCGCCGGGGCCGGGCTGGTGACATTGGTGGCCAAACCAGAGGCCGCATTGGTGTGCGCCCATCATGAAACCGCCATTATGATTGCGGTGCGGGACGGCGAAACCGATCTTGCGGCGGTGTTGGACAAGGGTCGCACTACTGCGTGCGTTATTGGCCCGGCGGGCGGCGTGGGCCGGGCGATGCGCGATGATGTGACGCTTTTGGCCGAGGCCGAAATGGGGTTGGTTGTCGATGCGGATGCGCTGACGTCTTTTGCTGATGACCCAGCCGCCCTTTTTGCCCTGATGCACGGACGCTGTGTTCTGACCCCGCATGAGGGGGAATTTGCCCGGCTTTTTCCTGATCTGGCCGATCAGGACGTATGCAAAATAGACCGGGTGCGCGGCGCGGCCAAACGGGCCGGCTGCGTGGTTCTGCTTAAAGGCCCCGACACGGTTATTGCCGATTGGCACGGCCGGGTGATTATCAACACCAATGCACCGCCGGATCTGGCCACTGCCGGGTCGGGGGATGTGCTGGCGGGTATTATTGGCGCGTTGTTGTCATCTGGCGCCCCGGCGCTGGAAGCGGCCGCCGCCGGGGCCTGGATGCACGGGGCGGCGGGGGCTTTGTGCGGTCCGGGTCTGATTGCCGAAGATCTGCCGGGGGCTTTGCCGGAAGTCCTTTTGTCTTTGAACAGGGCTGACAAAATCTGAATATCGGGAATGCACAGTTAAAGGCTGGCATTAAGGGCAAAGGCGGCTTAAAGCGTCGGTTCGGCCATTTACAGGCAATTATGGCTATGAGTAATGAGGACCGGCTGTGAGCGCGGAAAAGAAAAAACAAAAGCGGGATCTGACCAAGGGGCCGATAAGAGGGCATTTGCTGCGCCTGGGTATTCCCATGGCGATTGGTATTGTTGCGGTGATGTCGGCGGGGATTGTTGATACCTATTATGTCAGCCG
>JALWSB010000157.1 GCA_027080345.1 Robiginitomaculum sp.
TGACCGAGTTGGACAGTTTGATCTGTTCCTGGGAAACGGTGAATACCGGGCTGGTGGACGTAAAGTCCTTTTTCGGGATCCGCGAACCGGTGACGACAATTTCGTCATCATTCGCGTCATCGCCGTCCTGCGCCGAAGCTGCCGCCGGGACAAACCCCAGCGCCCCCAAGGCCACACCGGCCAGAGCCAGTTTTCGTAAGCTGTACTTTTGGCGTCTGTTCGACGCAGTGTCATTAAATGACATGAGCAACCCCTCCTAGAATAAATGCTCAATTCACACAAACCACACGGAATCACACCGGTGGCACCTTTAAGAACCGGCATAAACAAACGTGTGAGAGATTCTGGCAAGCACGCGCTCGGCAAGGTGTTTTGAAGTCGCGACATACGATCATATTTTCGATAAACGGCGTTATTTTAAGGATTAACGGTAATTCATGATCAACAAGCTTGCGATAAGTTGCGGAAAGTATGGCGTACAGGACACGACAATGATAGAATCAGCCCCACATCAGCAAACAGACAGTGACGGTTTCATGGTCGATGCCTCTGCGCCTTTATCCATAGTCAGCCTGACGCGCTCGGAAGAAAGGCGGATTTTCTGGTCGTTATTATTGCTTGTCTGGATTACTGCATCCTTGACTTACGGGCCATTTCTGTTCAGTTCCGGCGTCACCATAAGCAAGCTGATAACCTTCCCGTCCACCGTCGCTATTGGCATGGTGACAAACAGTCTGATGCGGCTGGTTTATATGCACTTACGGCAGCGGACGTTCGTCGTAAAATACGCAACCATACTTGTCATGGCCATTATTGGTGCATCTTTGGAAGCGGTATTCAGCATTGCCGTATATGAACATTTCAGCAAAGCCATGAACTGGACGCAGCGCTTTAGCTGGCTTGCCAGTAGCGCCATCTCCGAGACATGGTTTTTGCTGGGCTGGGCAGCGCTCTATATATCCTTTGTCGAAAATCTGTTGATCCGCAAACAGCAAGAAGCCCTGGCCAGCGCCGCGCAGCTTGCCCATACGGCGCAGATTAAAATGCTGCGTTATCAGCTAAATCCGCATTTTTTGTTCAATACGCTAAACTCGCTTTCCTCGCTTATTGTCCACAAGCAGGGTGAAGAGGCTGAATCCATGCTGATGCGGCTTAGCCGGTTTTTGCGCTATTCGCTGGACAGTGAGCCAACGCAACTGGTCTCCCTGGAAGAGGAAATCGGCGCGCAAAAGCATTATCTGGCGATTGAAAAAGCCCGCTTTGGCGACAAGCTCGACGTTGTTTTTGACATTGAAGACGATCTTGCTGACGCTTTGGTACCGTCCTTGCTGATCCAGCCTTTGGTTGAAAACGCCATCAAACACGCCTTCGCCCCATCACTGGAAGGGGGCACCATTACCATTCGGGCCTCCAGCGCAGAGGGCATGTTGCACATGCAGGTTGAGGATACCGGGCCGGGCGTGGAAGACCCGCACGCTTTGCTGGACGAAAAAAACCCCGGTGTTGGCGTGCGCAATACCTATGAGCGCATTAAAGTGCTTTACGGGGAAAAGGGGCAATTTTCCATTGTCAATAAAGAGGAAGGCGGCTTGCGTATCTCCATTGCCTTTCCATTAAGACGAAAGGTCTGATGTTATGAAAATACTCATTGCCGACGATGAACCGCTGGCCCTGCAACGGCTGGAACATTATTTGAAGGCCATTCCCGACACGGACATTGTCGCCACCTGCCAAAACGGCCACGAAGCCTTGCGCGATGTAGAAAAGCATCAGCCGGACCTTGCCTTGCTCGACATTAAAATGCCCGGCCCGGACGGGTTTGAAATCGCCGGCAAGATCGCTGCGCTGGAAAATCCGCCTTATGTTATATTCGTCACCGCCTTTGATCATTTCGCCGTGCGCGCCTTTGAAGCGCAGGCGCTGGATTATCTTTTAAAACCAGTGGAGAAAAACCGCCTGGAAGAAGCCATCGAACTGGCACGCACGCGTATTGCCGCGCAAGAGGCCAGCGAACGCGGCGATGAGTTAAGAGCCATTATTCGCGACCTGCGCCGTGCCCTTGGCGAAGCCATGCACGAAGAAGCCACCAATATTATCTGGGTCAAGGACCGGGGCGCCATGCAGCGCATCAACACCGCCGATATTGAATGGATCGAAGCGGAGCGGGATTATGTGCGCGTGCACCTTGATGGTAAATCGCACCTGATGCGCAACACCATGAGCGGCATTGCCAACATGCTCGACCAAAACCAGTTTATTCGCGTGCACCGCTCGGCCATCGTCAACACCCGTACGATCCGGCAAATGCGCCTCAGCCCGACCGGGGCGCATATATTGCGTCTGGCATCGGATACCGAAGTGCCGGTTGGCCGCAGCTATAAAAAGGCCGTGGCCGCCACCCTCAAAACCTGCTGACGGGAAGGGCAAATAGTAACAATTTTAATCAACATCGTCTCATAAGCAGACAAAATCAGCTTAAAATGCCGTTTATCTTGCTAACCGTGCATTCACGACGCTGACGGGATTTCATTGAGAAAAGCCCGTATTTGTGCATAGTGTCATCATTGAACACAGACTATCCATGTGCCTGAAAGGGCGTGTAACGGGGAATGGAATGGGATTTTTGTTAAAGGCAGGCTTTTGGGTCTGCGTAGTGCTTTTGTTTTTGCCGCGTGAACACGGGCAGATAAAGCAACCGCGCATAACCGCTAAAATTTCAGCCGCTTCGGCCATTGATCTGGCCAATGCGGGTATCAACCTGTGCCAGCACCAGCCCGCCGTCTGTGAAGCGGCGATGAAAACCGGTGCCGCCAGCAAGGATATCCTGGCTTCGGTTACCTCCCTCTTCGTACACCTGCCGACAGATAAAAAAGATACAGGCAAGCCCCGCTCCTGACGTCTTGCCAAAGCCTCTGCACACCCCTATGTGGGGGCAATGACAGAGCCTTCGCCCGCCAGCGCCATTCTTGATGAATTTGACTTCCTTGATGATTGGGAAGAGCGCTATCGCCATGTCATCGAACTGGGCAAGGCCCTGCCCCCGTTGGACGAGACGGCGCGTAATGACAAAAACAAGGTCAAAGGCTGTGTCAGTCAGGTCTGGCTGGATATCACCACCGATCCCGGGCCGCCCGTACGCTTGCATATGCGCGGCGACAGCGATGCCCATATTGTGCGCGGGCTGGTGGCCTTGTTAATCCGGCTTTATGCGGGCCGCACAGCACAGGAAATTCTTGATATTGATGCGCGCGGGTTGTTTGAAAAAATAGGCCTTGCGGATAATTTATCACCGCAACGCTCCAACGGTCTGAGCGCCATGATCACCCGCATTCGTCAGAGCGCGAAAGCCAGCCTTGCGAAAGCCTGACAAAAAAGTGACTGATGGTTATTTGCTCTTGCCCGGTTGGCCCTCTAAAATCCCCTTTCAAGTTTGATTCAAAATGAGGCCAATAAAATGAAGATATTGCATTGGGCGCTGGC
>JALWSB010000158.1 GCA_027080345.1 Robiginitomaculum sp.
CTATTGAGGGACGAAGTGTAATCAAAGACTCCAAAACATGAAAGGATACAGCCCGGAAATGATATATAAAAGCAATGTAAAAATTTGAATTCCTTACAGCCGTTGGTCCCCCGGTGTGGCGGCCGATCCGGCCAGAATACCGCCATCAATGGTCATCTCTGCGCCGGTGATATAGGCCGCCTCATCCGAAGCCAGTAACACCGCCAGCGCGGCGACCTCTTCGGGCCTGCCAAAGCGTTGCATGGGCGTGTCGGCGACCAGCGCTTTCATACGCGCCTCTTTGCCCGGACCATCGCCCAGCATGGGCGCCCACATTGGCGTTAATATTGCCGCCGGGTGAATGGAATTACAGCGAATATTGAGGCCGTTTTGCGCGCAATAAAGTGCCACGGTTTTTGTGTGGTTGCGAACGGCCGCCTTCGACGCGGCATAGGCCGCCGCGCCGGGAATGCCAACCATGCCGGACCGCGAAGAAATATTGATGATCGAGCCGGAAGGTCGCCCCCGCATGGCCGCAATGGCATAGCGGCAGCCCATAAACGTACCATCGGTATTGACCGCATGCACGGCGCGCCAATCGGCCAGGCTGGCATGTTCAGGGTCATGGGCAACCATGCCCGCTTCGAAACCGGTAATGCCGGCATTGTTGACCAGCACATCCAGCGCCGGGAGTTTTTTAGCGATCTGCGTCCAGTCGGCTTCGCAAGAGACATCCAGTTTCAGAAAATTTGCGCCCATATCGTGCGCGGTTTTTTTGCCGTTTATGTCGTCACTATCGGTAACGTAAACACGCGCGCCTTCGTTTATAAAGCGTTGCGCAATGGCCGCGCCAATACCGCGCGCCGCCCCGGTGACAAGGCAGATTTTGTCGTTCAATCGTTGCATTTTATGATCCTTGAAAAAGAAAAAGAGAGTCCGGGCGTGCTTAGGGTCAGGACCTAAGCCCCTCGTCAGCTTTTACCGATGCCAGCGGTTGCGCTTGTTCATCATCTTCTTCCTTTTCAAGCCTGCATTGATGACAGTCCTGCGCCGCCCTGTCAAACCATTGCGCAATCAGGGACGCCGGGGCCGGGGTGGACGTTCGGGGCGGCGCGGACGGTCTATACGCTCAGGTCTTTGCGGTCGCCGGGGCCGATCAATGCGCTCCGGTGGTGCGGGACGGGTTTGTACCGCTGGCTCCTGGTCACGCGTTGGGGTCACCTCCTTTGGTGGCGTTTGTTCTTCACGTATTGGCGTTTCTTCTTGTGCTTCGGTGGAGCGTGATTCAGTACCGGTTGCAAGAACGGCATCATCTTCTTCTCGTGCCGGGACCTCATCCTCGATTTGTCGTTCTCGTTCTGCTTCGCGGGGCGGCTGGCGGTTCGTATCAGGGCGACTTTGCGCCGAAGATATTTCACTATGCGCGGCGGGCGCGCGGACAGGCGCAACCGGGCGCGCAGGTCGCTCTTGTGGCGTAAGGACGCGCGCTGGTTTTTTTCTTGGCAAAACCGGTGGTGCGGGATTTTCCACTTTATCAACGGGTTTAGCCGCATTTTCGCTTTTTACTTTGGTTGCCATAACAGCCACCTGCCGCGCCGGTTGACGACTTATACTGGTGATACGCAGCGTCCCATCGCGGGCCTTGCCCTTGATGGTAGTCAGCCCGGCGGGCGATTTGATCAATGTTTCGTCCTCGATTTTATAGCCATAGAGGTAATAGCCCGATGCGGTTTTTTGCACATAGCCGCTTAAAGAGAGCTGGTCCGTTTTGCCGACAAAAGGCCTTACCAATGCCGGGGCAATACGAGCACTTGCTTCACCTGCCGGATCAATGCGGCTGGCGATAATGACACCATCAGCGCGGCGAAACCCGCTCACTTTGACATTTTGCCCAAGGGATGGCGGGGCGACTGCAGGCGGTAAAACAACCGTTTGACCATTAATGGTGGCGCGCTGCGCCCCCAGCGCCTGCACCGGGCCGCTTACCGCAAAGCGTAAGGTCAGGGCGCGCGCATGCAGGACACCATCTTTGTCGGCCCCGGCAAGCACGTGCACAATCTGCCCGACCTTAAGCGTAGCGGCGGTTTGCACGCCCGCATCACTGTGTACGACAAGATCATCATCATAAAAAATTTCGGCCCCCTTGACGAAAATGCTGCCAAAGCCATCAATGCGGCCCACAAAACCGGTGCTGATCCCGGTGCCGCCAATGCCCCCTTCAATGCCCGTGCCACCAATGCCGCCGGGGCGAAACATCAAGCCAAGCAGCACAAACAACAGACCTGCCGTTACAATCAACAGCGTCCGGGCCGGATTTATGTCAATCGTCTTTTGCATTTTTCTCACTGTAAAAATAAATGCCAAATGTCATCCGCTGGGTGGCCGTATCAGCGCCCTGATCCTTCTTTTCCAATTCCCGCGCCCGGGCATTTATTGCAATCAGGGCCTCCATGCCCAAATCCTGCGACAGCGCTTTAAGTTCGGCCACGGAAGCAGGCGACAAGCCTGAATAATGCACCGAACGATCCAGAAAGGGCGGTGTTTTGCCGGACATATTATGCGTACTGGCGGCAATATGGTCGTGCAGGTTGAGACCATAATACCAAGCCAACCGGTCAAAATCGGCTTGCGGCACAAAGGCACTTTTATCAAGAAGCACTAGATCGTCATCCATCCGCACCGCCCCGATGCGCAGCAATTCATCATAAAGCGCCCGTGGGTGGGTGTCTTTGGAGACACTGCGGGCCAGCTCATCAAAACTGCCCGCGCCCGCCCGGGGCAGGGGCTTTGGCTGGCCGTTTTTATCGCAATACTGCTCATCAGCCTGCCAGCGGGCAATCACCTGCGCCCCCACCGAAAGATCCGCCATATCAAGAGGCGGCGGCCCACTCATCAGGCGAAAACGGCGAATATCTTTTCTGTGCACCCGTGTCAGCAGGCTGATCCGGCTGTCGGTAATTTTCTTTTGTGCCCCTAAAGAAAAATCCTCTTTGGCAATGTCCACATAAGTGTGCTTCAGAATATCGGCCAGAATGGGCCAGCTCAGGCCAAAATGGACAAAGCCACGCACCAAAGGGCGCAAAAGGCGGCGCACCGCCTGTGTCAGCGCCTTGGGGGGAACGGGATTGGCAGGTTCGTCGGACATGGTCATGCAGTGTATAGCATGTAAGATGGGAAACAATCCCATTTGCAACAATGCTGCCTCAAAAAGTGGCCGCTTCCAGCCAGGGTGCATGATCAGAAGCGGCCAAAAGATCGGATAGCAGACAGATCTTGCGAGGGGGCGCCTGTCTGTTACCCGCTCCTATGGGTGTAGTGTTATTTGCAAGCCGATACCGCTATCGGGACTGCCGTTTGAAAATCCGACAACGCCATAGGTTTGCAGGCGCACCCGTTCCGACAGCGCCCAGCTGATAA
>JALWSB010000159.1 GCA_027080345.1 Robiginitomaculum sp.
ATATTGTATTTGCAGATGTTGATAATGATGGTGCCGAAGAGGCTATTGCCCTTTACAGGCCGCATTATCTACAATCCCCTACGATAATCATTTATAAAATAGATGAGAAATTGGAGGTGTCGCGCGTAATGGAGGGGTTGGCACCTGGCGCGCTAATGCAAAGAGGCGATTATTTTCTTGATAGCCATACGCTTGGTGTTGCTGCTGATATTACGGCAAACGATATATCCAACGAAGATTTAGCAAAAGCGACACTTAAAACGGCAAAGGGGAGTGTGGTTTTATACAAAAACTTTGTCCATATGGACAGTCGGGAAGGGGCTCTGGTCCCTACTTATATTGATTTGCGCCATCTTGATGTTCCGGATCATGCAAACACGTGTGAAAATTTTGAATTTCATAAGGTTGATGAGATTTTTGTAAGAACTGTGTCGGGCCAGGTGTTCTTGGCCGCATGGGTTGGTGATGAAATTTATTTTTATAAAATCAATGCAATAAGTGATGATGGCTTTATCAATAAGGAAATTATAATCAAAAAAACACCTGTCGGATTTTCGGGTTTTGCCTCCGCCGAGGGCTTCAAATATAAAAATGCTCAAGGAAGACTGACATCTCTCGTGCCCTCTCCGTAGGCTGGTAGAGATTGTCTTACCCCACCGCGTCGGGCTGGTTTGCCGGATGGGCTTTGACAAAGGCGGGGAGCTTTGCGCAGGCCGCATCAATGGCGCAAATGGCGGGGAAGGGCGTCAGGTCCACATTGAACCGCCGGGCGGCAAAGACTTGCGGGATGAGGCAGCATTCGGCGAGGGTGGGCGCGCCGCCAAAGCAAAAATCACCCCGCGCCGTGTCGTTTTCCAAAAGGCTTTCCAGCGCCGCAAAGCCGTCACTGATCCAATGGGCAATCCATTTTGATACGGCCTCTGGCCCGGCGTCAAATTCGCTTTTAATGGCGTTCAGAACACGCAAATTATTAAGCGGGTGAATATCGCAGGCGACCAAAGCGGCCATGGCGCGCACGCGCGCCCGTTCATAAAGATCGGCGGGCAGCAGCGCAGGCGCGGGCCAGCGCTCTTCTATCCACTCAAGAATCGCCGGGGACTGGGTCAGGGTATGGCCATCCACCGCCAAAGCGGGCACCAACCCTTGCGGGTTGCGGGCAAGATAGGCCGCGCCCTTATGTTCTTTTTTGAGCAAATTGACCGGCGCATAGGTGTATTCAACAGCTTTCAGATTGAGCGCAATACGCACCCGGTGCGAGGTGCCGCTGCGGTAATAATTATAAAGTGTGATCACTTTTTTCTCCGGTGCATAAAAATAGTTGCATTTGTTACTAATTGGGTTCATCATTGGCGTAACAATCCTGCCTTGATCATGCAAGGCCAATTGCGGAGAGATGAAATGGCTGATCTTTTTGAAAACCCCCTGGGCACGCGCGGGTTCGCGTTTGTCGAGTTTACGTCCGATGCGCCGGACGCGCTGGCGCAGCTTTTTGAGAATATGGGTTTTACCGCCGTGGCGCGGCACAAAACCCGCGATGTCATCCGCTATAAACAGGGCAAGGCTGATTTTTTGCTGAACCGCGAAGCGGGCGGTCAGGCCGGTGATTTTGTTGGCCTGCACAAAGGCGGGGCCAATGCCATGGGCTTTTTGGTTGATGATGCGAAGGCCGCTTACGAAGGCGCGCTGGAACGTGGGGCCGAGGCGGCAGGCAAGGGCGTGTGGACGGATACGCTGCCCGCCATTAAAGGGATTGGCGGTTCGTTGATCTATTTGATGAACGCGGCGGACCGGGAGGCATTCTTCGCGGCCGAATTTACGCCCATAGCCGGGGCCGATGAAGCGGCGGGGGCTTTGGGCTTTACCTATATCGATCATTTGACCCACAATGTGCATCGCGGGCAGATGGAAAAATGGGGCAAGTTTTACGAGGATGTGTTCGGCTTTCGGCAAATCCGCTATTTCGATATTGAAGGCAAGCTGACCGGCCTGATCTCCAAGGCGATGACCTCGGCGGACGGGAATATCCGTATTCCGCTGAACGAGTCCCGCGATGACAAATCGCAGATCGAGGAGTTTTTGCACGAGTTTAATGGCGAGGGCATCCAGCACATCGCCATTGCCACGGACAATATCTACGAATCCGTCGATGGCCTGAAAGCCAATGGGCTGGATTTGCAGGATACCCCGGACAGCTATTTTGATCTGATTGACGAACGCCTGCCCGGACACGGCGAAAATGTCGAGGAATTGCGCAAGCGGCGTATTCTTATTGACGGTGCGCCCACCGAAGGCCAGGGGCTTTTGCTGCAAATATTCTCCAAAACGGTGATCGGTCCGGTGTTTTTTGAATTTATCCAGCGCAAGGGCAATGAAGGCTTTGGCGAAGGTAATTTTCAGGCCCTGTTCGATTCGATCGAGCTTGATCAGGTGCGCCGGGGCGTGCTGACCGACAGCGCGGCCTGAGGAGACTCCCATGAGCATTAATCTGAAACGTATTCACCATGTCGCCTATCGTTGCAAAGACGCCAAGGAAACGGTGGAGTTTTACCAACGTGTGCTGGGTATGGATTTTGTTCTGGCCATTGCCGAGAACGAAGTGCCGTCAACCAAGGCGCCGGACCCCTATATGCACATCTTTATGGATGCGGGCATGGGCAATGTGTTGGCGTTTTTTGAACTGCCGACACAGCCGCCAATGGGCCGCGATGAAAACACCCCCGAATGGGTGCAGCACATCGCCTTTGAGGTCGAGGATGTGGACGCACTGATGGCCGCCAAAGAAAAGGTCGAGGCTGAAGGGCTGGAGGTCATCGGCCCGACCAATCACGGCATTTTCAAATCCATCTATTTCTTTGATCCCAACGGGCACAGGCTGGAATTGGCGGCCAATACCCGCACGGCCGAACAGATGGAAGAATTGCATAATGTGGCGCCCATGATGCTTGAAGAATGGTCCAAAACCAAAAAAGCCCCGCGCCATGCCGCCTGGCTGCATGAGCACGATTAAGGGCGTTTGCCGTTGCATTCTTGCCAAAGTTTAATCTACCTCTCTTTATCGTAACTTGCGGTTATGGCCGCGTGGCGTATGCATAGGCCCGTAAGGAGAGGGGCTGTAAATGCGTGCGGCACGCCAGCAAAATTTTATTCTGAAAAGCCTGTTGGCTGGCTTTATGGTGGTGACACCTGTTGCTGCGCACGCTGCTGCTGCATTGGCCGATGAAAACGTTGACGGGGTGGTCACCCGTTATACTCCTGATTTTTTCAGCCAATATAATCCGGTAACGGCGCTCGATATGGTGCGTCAGGTGCCGGGGTTTGCGATTTCTGATGGCCAGCAGGCGCGCGGCTTTGGCGGCACGGCGGGCAATGTGCTGATTAATGGCGAGCGCCCCAGCCTCAAATCCACCAGTTTACGGGAGATTTTGCAACGCATCGCCCTGGCGCGTGTTGCGCGTATTGAACTGATCCGCGGGGCGGTTCCGGGCATTGACATGCGCGGCCAGACCCGCGTGGTCAATGTGGTATTGTCGACGCGTAAAGACGGCGGGCAAAGTACGTTTGCCGCCCGTGCCAATATGTGGCGGGACCGGGTTTTCTTTAATGGCGAACTGACCCGTTCTTTGCGTATTGGGGGCGCGGATGTCACGGTTAATCTGCAACGCAATGCTCAGGGGCGCCGACCCGAAGGCGTGCGCAATCTGTTTGACGCAAATGGTGATTTGCTGACACGCCGTGATGAACAGGACCAGCGCTGGTTTCGCGAATGGCAACCCTCCTTCAATGGGGAAAAGAAATTTGCCAATGGGGATGCTTTGCGCCTGAACGGCAAATACTGGAACTGGCAGTGGAACCGCAATGAAGTGGCGCGCATAAGTCGCGTTAGCGGTGGCGCATTGTCCCCGGACGGGTTTGATTTCAATACCTCGGACAATGACGGGTACGGGTTTGAAATTGGTGGCGATTATGAACGGCAGTTTTCAAAGGAGCGCTCGGCCAAACTGATCTTTGTGAGGACCCGGCGCAAAAGGAATTCTCTTGATACGGGCGAAAGCTTTACCGCCAGCAGCTTTGATGATGCGATTAAAATCGACAGCGTATCGCTCAGCAACGAGACCATTTTACGGCTTCTTTATGACTGGACGATAAGCCCCAGACACACCGTGCAATTTGGCACCGAAGGGGCACTTAATTCGCTGAATTCAGGGCTGGATCTGTTTGAAGACAATGGCACCGGGTTTGTGCAAACAATATTGCCGGTATCGAACACAAAGGTGCGCGAAAAACGCGGTGAGGTGTTTGGCTCGTGGGTGTTTACGCCATCGGCCAAATGGACATTTGAATCGGGCTTGCGTTATGAGTATTCGCAAATTTCCCAAAGCGGTGATGCCAGCGCAAAGCGTACGTTTAAATTCCCCAAGCCCTCATTCAGTGTCAGTTGGGCGATCAGCGAAAAAGACCAGTTGCGTGCCTCGGCGCAGCGCAAAGTGGCGCAGCTCGATTTTGGTGATTTTGTCTCCAATATCAACATTAGCGACTCGCAAACCAATCTGGGAAATCCGGCGCTGGAGCCAGATCGCACCTGGGCGCTCGAAGCCAGTTGGGAGCGCCGTTTTGGCGAGAAGGGCACCATCAATATCACGCTGCAGCGCGATTTTATCAGTGCCGTTCAGGGCCGTGTGCCGATCAATAATGCCTTTGACGGACCGGGCAATCTGGGCAATGCTCGGCGCTGGCTTTTTCGTATTGAAACCCGCGTGCCGCTGGACCGCATTGGCTTGAAAAACGCCACTTTGGACAGCAACTGGTTTGTGCGTGATTCGTCCGTCACCGACCCGGTAACCGGCCTGCGCCGCGAACTTGGTGGCGAGTCACGCCGGGCCTGGTCATTGGATTTTCGCCAGGATTTAAACGCGCTGAAAATGGCCTGGGGCTGGAATTATAATAGCGGCCCCTCAAGACGTCAGTTTCGCCTGTTTGAAGAACGGCTTGATAATGCCCGTTCCGGCAATCTTGGCGCGTTTATGGAAACAACACGCTATGGCGGCGTAACCACACGGTTGAGTGTGGATAATATTTTTAACCAAAAAGAAGATCGCACGCGTATCTTTTTTGCTGGCTCGCGGGCGTTGGGCATTGTCGACAGTATCGAGTACCGCCGCCGCACTGTTGGCCGCCGTTACCGGCTGAGCATTAAGGGCACGTTTTAGGGGCGGGGCCTATTTTTGCACATTGGCGTTCAGGCTGCCAAAATCATCATCACTGAAATCATCATCGGCTGCGTCGTCGCTTGTCGCGGCGGTGGCAACGGCTTCGGGCTTTTTCTCGGCGACCAGTATCGGGGCCGTGGCTTGCGGCGCTGGCGCGCTGGCCATATTGCCAATGCACAGGCCAAGATCTTTTAACTGGTGTTCAGCAATGCAAAACAGGTTTTCATAAACAAAATGCGTTGCCGCAACGCACTGGTTAAGGTGCATATGCGCCCAGTCAACGCATTCGGCCAGCTTGCTGTCGGCAGATGCGGGCAAAGGCAGGCTATTGGTATCGACCGCATTCCGGCTATCTGGCTGTTGCAGATAGGCGATGGCCAGCGTCGACAGGACATGCGCCATGTCGCGGTTATATTGCGTGTTCAGGACCGGATCGGGCGCGGCCTCCGGCTCAGGTTTTGTGCTGATTTTGGCGGGGGCAGCCGGTTTCTTTGCCGAGCCAAAATGCAGGCCGGTCAGGCGCCAAATGCCAGTGTAGAGGGGCTTTTTTCGGGTTTGTGGCGCGATCTTTTTATCTTCGGGATAGGCCGCAACAGATTGCAATAAAGCCGTCGGCACCGGGGCTTGTGATGCGGGGGCATCGCGCAGCAGAGCCAGTAGCATGGTTTTCCCGTGATTGACCTTTTTGGCCCAGCTTTGATGCTGGGTGCTATAGGCCAGGTCATGATAGATACCGGCGGCCAGTTCGACCTCTTGCGCATCATTTTGGGCTCCGCGCAAAATGCGTTTCACCGCATCATCATGGCCAGGCACTGTCATTACATAAGCCGGGTTTTGCCGCAGCCAGCCCGCCACAACGTTGCGGCCATAAGCACGGGACCAGGTATTGACGCCCTGGCGAAAGGCGTTTGATTGTGCGGCGGTGCGGATGGCCTGCGCCGTCCAGGCATTGGCCAGGGTTTTGCCATCATATGAAGCCAGGGTTTGCATGATGGTTTCCACGTCCTGGGCTGAATGTGCCGGGGTACGGGCCGTGGCCTTTATGCTTTGCCGAAGCGATTCATAGCGGCCAATGGCGACAATGGCGGCGGGCCAGTGCCGCGCGATGGGTGCCGGGGTCGGCCCTGGCGTCGTGGCTGCGGGGCTTTGTGTATTTTCTACCGGGGCTGTGACTTGCATCAAAGCCAGACTGGCAATTAATAGTGTGGGTGTACTCATAATGGTCCCCTGACGGCCTGTACGCAGGCAAAAATACGTCTTTATTGTTTCTATCATAGTTCATAGGTGAAAACTATTACGCTTGTGTATACGGGGAATAATTCGCGTTAACCAAGAAAGCCAAGGCAAAGCATATATTTTTCAATAGGTTGGTATTTTTTGATACTGTATTTTTATGCGTTGATTCAGTATTTGTTAACGCCAAAGGCAAACACTTGATCCATGAAATCTGAGTCGCGCCCCTCTCTTCTTGCCAAACAAGGCCGGTTAAACCGCTTTGCCATGCCGCTTTTATGGTCTGGCGGTATTCTTGTGTGCGCCGCCATGGCTGCCCTGTTAAGCGCCGGGCCGGCGCGCGTTTTGGTCTTTCAGTCCGCCGGTATCGCGCTTTTGCCAGCGCTGGTCATGATGGCGCTTGCAAAGGTTTTGAAAGAAGACTGGGCGCAGGCTCTGGTGGTTTTGTCCTGGACCATGCTGGCGGGGCTGGCGTGCGCATCAACCGGGGGGGTGGCCACGCCGTTTGTATTGTTCTTTATTCTGCCTGTCATTGCCGCCCAGGCCCTTGGCGGGATACGCCTGACCATGGAAGCAGCGGCCCTGTCAATGTTTGCGTTAGTGCTTGTTGTGGCGCTGGGCAGTGGCGGGCTTTTGCCCGTTGGTCTGGGGCAACCGGTGGCCATGCTGGCCCCGGCCAGCGCCATTCTGGTTCTGATTGTCAGCGCCAGTACGGCGGCCATTCGTATGCAAGGCGGATGGGATGAACGTACGGCGGGTTTGCATGTGCTGCGTTACATGCCCGGCCCGGTATTATGTCTGGATGGGGCGGGGCGGATTTTGGCTGCATCTCCTTTGGCGGCGCAGATGGTCGGGCGGGAGCGAACCCTGGACCAACACATGCCGGCAACGGCGCGAACGCGTCTGGTCGCGGCCATAGAGCGGGTGTTGCGTGGCACCAAAAGCGAAAAAATCGATGTAGATTTCACCGATGCGCAGAACACCCCTTTGCAGATTGAAATGACGTTGACCCGGCGTGGCACACGCACGGTTCTGGCGGGCCTGCATGATGTGACGGCGCGGGTGGCGCGCGCCAGCGCCTTGGCCGCGCAGCGCGATGCGGCGCTGAATGCGGCGCATGAGAAAGCACAATTTCTGGCCGGGATCAGCCATGAATTGCGCACGCCCTTAAACGCCATTATCGGCTTTTCTGATATGATGAAGGCGCGCTTGTTTGGTCCGATGCCGGCAAAATACGCCGAATATGCTGATCTGATCTATGATAGCGGTCGCCATCTGGTCGATCTGGTTGGCGATGTTCTGGATATCTCGAAAATCGAGGCGGATCGTTATGAGCTTAGCCTCAGCGCGTTTGACAGCCGCGATGTTATTACCTCGAGCACAAAACTGATGCAGTTGACGGCGGAAGAGGCAGGGGTGACGTTGCGCGCCGAAGTGCCGGCCAAAGCCGTGCCGACGCTGGCGGATCGCAAGGCGCTGCGCCAAATCATGTTTAACCTGCTTTCAAACGCCATTAAATTTACCCCCGCTGGCGGGCGTGTGAATGTATTTTTGCGCCACCAGGGCAAGGATGTAGTGATTATCGTGGCCGATGATGGTGTGGGCATGTCACAAGACGATCTTGAGCGTGTCGGTAAACCCTATCAACAGGCCAGCAGCGCGCAAGTCAGTGAAGCGCGCGGCACCGGCCTTGGCATGGCGCTGGTCAAGGCGATGACAAAAATGCACGGCGGTACCATGCGTATGGAAAGTGAATTGGGCAAAGGAACGCGGGTCTGTCTGCGTCTGCCCATTGTCGATACCAAAACCAAAGGTGAGGTGACGCAGCTTGATGTGCGTGACCATATTCGCCGGGCCCAGGAAGCCAGTGAAAAAATCGCCCAGGCCGCGCGCAAAGTGGCGGGCTGAACGCACGTCATAATAAAGCCCGACCGCATTGTCGGGCTGGAGATCGGGGCCGATGATTATCTTGTCAAACCCTTTAACCCGCGTGAGCTTTTGGCCCGTATTCGCGCGGTTTTGCGGCGCAGTGAAAAAGCGGGCCACCGTATTGAGCGCCGGGAAAACCAAAAGGAATGGCGTTTTGATCGCTGGGTGTTGCGGGCCGCTGAGCGGGCGCTGATTGATGAGACAGGGACCATGGTGCCGCTGTCGAGCGGCGAGTTTAAACTGCTGCGGGTGTTTTTGAACCGGCCGGGGCAGGTGCTGGGGCGCGATGTTTTGCTTGATCTGACGCAAGGGCGCAGCGCCAAAGTATTTGACCGCGCCATTGATAATCAGGTCGGGCGTTTGCGCCGCAAAATCGAGCGTCAGTCCGAAACCCCGCGCCTTATCCAGACGGTATGGGGCGATGGTTATAAGCTGGTCGCCCATGTGACCGTACCCGAAAAAGAGCCGATGCAATGACGCGCATTTTGCCAAAAAGTTTGGCCGGGCGCCTGATCCTTTCTCTTTTGCTGGTGTTGCTGCTCAGCCAGATCGCCGCCTATATGCTTTACCAGCGTGATACCAAAAGGGTGCTGCTTGAATTTGAAGGCGCGCGGGCGGCGGACCGGGTGGCGATGATGTCGCGCCTGTTAAAAGATGTGGAGCCACAGCGCCGCTCTGGTGTCCTTAAAGCGGCCGGCACCCGTGACATGCAGTTTTTTTGAAAGAAAGCGGCCCGCATGCGCTGACCATTGTCGGGCAAAAAATAGATAAAGGGCCGTCTGGCCACAGGGTGGATGTGCGTAAAGAGACCATGACATGGATCCGCACTGACAAAGCCGCATCCGGCGCAGCACCGGTTTTTATCAATCGCGGAGGCAATGCCGGGCCGCAGCCTTCGGGCGCGGCCATCGTCACATTTAATGATGATGCGGATTTTGCCCCACCCGGGGCGGACGTATTGCACGGCGCGGCCAATATCGACCTGGCGGTAAAGCTCGATGACGGGCAATGGCTGAACGCGGCTTTTCAACCCGGTGCAGCGGCGTTTTCCAGCGGTCGGGGGCTGGCTTATTTTTTCTTTTTGGCGCTGGCTATGGCGGCGGTGGTGATTATGGTGGTGCGGGCGCAGACGCGCCCTCTTGATACGCTGGCACGGGCCGCCGATGCTTTGGGCCGGGGTGAGGATTTACAGCCTTTGCCTGAAACCGGGCCGCGAGAAACGCAATTGGCGGTGCGCGCCTTTAACCGGATGGGCCAGCGCCTGGGGCGCTTTGTTCAGGACCGAACGCGGCTGCTGGCCGCCATGTCGCATGATTTGCGCACGCCGCTGACCAGCTTGCGTTTGCGCGCCGAAATGATCGAGGACGCGGAGGTGCGTGACGGATTGATCCGCACCATTGATGACATGCGCACGATTACCGAGGCCAATCTCAGCTTTGCCCGCGCCGCCGATGATGATGAAAAAACACAAAGCGTCGATCTGGGCGCACTGGTGCAAAGCGTCTGTCTTGATTTTGAGGAGACGGGCAGGCCGGTTACGCTGAAAGAGCATAAAGGGCCAATTGTGCGCCTGCGCCCCCACGCCATTCGCCGGGCTTTGCGTAATCTGATTGATAATGCGGTGTGCCATGGTGGCTCCGCTGCCGTCAGCCTCTATCAGGAGGGCCCGCAAATATATGTGCAGATCGATGATGAGGGGCCGGGCATCGCGCAAGAGCGCATAGAGGACATGTTCGCGCCTTATGCGCGGCTTGACCCGGCGCGCCAGCAAAAAAACGGCGGCACCGGCCTTGGCCTGTCCATCGCCCGCACCATTGCCCGCGCCCATGGTGGCGATGTGATGTTGCAAAACCGGGACATGGGGCGCGGCTTGCGGGCCATACTGTCTTTGCCGGCTGATATGTGAGGGCAGAGCTGGCCCGCTGCGTGCCGTCCGGCATATTGTCTCTTTATTAATCCAAACCGCATCATTGTGACGGCCATGTGCCCGCTTGCAAACTGGCGCATCAGGCTTGTCACAAAATATTCTTCTTTTGTTCTGATTTTATGGGAAAAAAGTGCCAAAAAATGTGAAATATCCTAAATAAAGTCCTAATGTGTCGTTGTTTCCCATAAATACCCATGCTATCCCATATATGTGTTTTGGGGGAGCTGAGCATGATCGCAGCGTGTTTTGTATCCCGATCTTGGAAATGGGCCGGGAATGTTTCTTTCAACGTCTGAACATGGCGTCGACGCAAAAAACCGGGTTTCGGTCCCGGCCGGCTATCGCGAAGCCGTGCGCAACGATCCGTGCGAAGGTATTTATGTTTTTCCCCATTTTGATGGCCCCTATCTGGAAGGCGGCGGCGAGCATTTTGTTCAGCAATACCGCCTCGATATTGCCCGCCTGCCGCGCTATGACCAATTGCGTAAAGACCTTGAAGAGGCGGTTCTTGGGGGCATAAGACGTCTTGATTTTGACTCCACCGGGCGGGTCACCCTGCCGCGTGAATTTATTGAACATGCGGGTATAGACGGACGCTGTGCCTTTGTCGGTTGCGACGGGCATTTCCAGATATGGAATGCCCAGACCCAGGCCGACCGGCTTGGTGATATTCGCGCCCGCCTGTCGCGGCGCTTGCAGGACCCGGCCGAAGCAGCGCGCCTTGGTGGCGGCGCAGATTTGCAAACCCTGATGGGTAATAGTGAAACACTTTCTGCCCTGCTAAAGGGGGAAAAGCTGTGAGCCACATCCCGGTTATGCTCGATGAGGTGATCACGGCGCTTAATCCTGTGTCCGGTGGTCTTTATATCGACGCGACTTTTGGCGCGGGGGGGTATAGCCGCGCGATTTTGGCCCATGAGGGTGTTCACCTTCTGGCGCTGGATCGCGATCCATCGGTCTGGCCGGCGGTCGAGGCGCTGGGGGCAGACTATCCGGGGCGTTTTGATCTGGCGGTAACGCCGTTTTCACACATGCGCAGCGCGGCGCAAAGTTATGGCTGGTCTGGCGTTGACGGGGTGGTGCTTGATATTGGCGTCTCGTCCATGCAAATCGATCAACCGGCGCGCGGCTTTTCATTCATGCAGGATGGGCCGCTGGATATGCGCATGAGCGGGTGCGGGATCAGCGCCGCCGATGCGGTTAACGGGCTGGGCGAAGATGATCTGGCGGCGATTTTCAAAATTTATGGTGAAGAGCGCCGCGCGCGCCGCGCCGCGCAGGCGATTGTGGTGGCGCGTCGTGAAGCTCCGTTAACAACCACGGGCGAACTGGCCGCTTTGATGGCGCAGGTTCTTGGCGGCGGCTATCAAAAAATTCACCCGGCAACGCGGGTTTTTCAGGCTTTGCGTCTTTATATTAATGATGAATTGGGTGAATTGGTGGCCGCGCTTGGGGCGGCGGAGCAATTATTGCGGCCGGGCGGGCGGTTGGTGGTGGTCACCTTTCATTCGCTCGAAGACCGGATCGTCAAACGCTTTTTACGCCGCCGCGCCGAAGCCCCACGCGCCGGATCGCGCCATGTGCCTGGGCCGCAGGAGCGGGCTTTCGCGCCGTCTTTCAGCCTTTTGTCACGCCGGGCGCAAACGCCGGGGGATGCGGAAATTTCTGCCAATCCGCGTGCCCGTTCGGCGCATTTGCGCGCCGCGCAACGTACTGATCTTCCCGTTATCGAAGGAGGTGATGATCTGTTGCCGCGCGCGCCGCATTTATCTGAGTTGAGGAGGGCCGCATGATCCGCGCCTTGCATGTTTTGGCCATCCTTATTGCGGGGATATTGGCCTTTGCCCTGTTTTTAACAAAAGTTGATGCGCAAAATGCACAGCAAAGGCTGGCGGATTTACGCAGTGGTATTGCCACGGAAAAGAATTTGATTGCGCAATTGCAGGATGATTACGCACATTTGAAACGGCCAGAGCGTCTGGCCCGTCTGGCCAAAAGCCAGTTGGGCGTACAACCGGTAAAACCGGCGCAGGTTGTCGCTTTGCGCAGCTATGCGGTAACCCCGCCGCGCACAGGAGATGCCGTGCCGGCACAAATGGCCATGGCTGGTGAGGTGCCTTAGGTCACCACCCCATAAACAGGATCAAAATGGTATGAGACAATTTGGTTGGATAACAGGCGCAAGGGCGCAGGAAACCAATAGGTTTTCAAGGCCTTGCAACGCATTAGCCAGGCAAAGTGTCCATACCCTTGCGGGCGGGCAAAGCGCGTCACCCTACGGCGTCAACAGTTCAAACCGTGCGCAAGGCACGCTTTTTCACTTTTTCCTGGTATGGTTTAGCGCTTGTGCCCGCCATTATGATCCTGTTTATGGGGGGGCGACCTAATGTTTGGCGCGCGCGCGCATAACGTTACGCCACTGGCCGATGCCGACTTTATTGATCCGGCGGTGCTTTTTGCTGTTGATGGGGATAATCGTGCCGCCGTACGGGCCGCGCGGGCGCGCATTATTGCCGTGGCGTTGGCTTTGGCTATCGGCTTTGGCGTATTGGCGGTGCGGGCGGTCACTCTGACCGTCTTTACCCCTACCGGTGCGGCGCGTGCCCATAGTGCGGCTGTGACAACGCCTGAGCGTGCCATTATCACTGATCGCAGCGGGGCTTTGCTGGCCGGTAATATCGACACCTATTCGGCCTATATCTGGCGTTATAAAATCCATAACCCTGAAAAGCTGGCGCGCC
>JALWSB010000160.1 GCA_027080345.1 Robiginitomaculum sp.
TCGTGCAGTGTTACCGGTTTGGCGTTGGCATCAATGGCGGTGCGGTCATAAATGCCATGCCAGTCGCAATCGCTGATCGTCGCGCTATGGGCCAGCATACAGCCATCGCCAATGGTGATATTCAGGGCCGCCAGAATACGCACACCGCCGGTCAGAAGGACACAATTGCCAAGTTTGATAGTGCCGCGTTTTTGCGGCGCGGCCCAGACCGTCAGGCGCACCGGCGCATCGGCCGATGCAATAACATGCAAGGATTCCCCGGCGTTTATGCCGCGCCCGAAAACGTGCACGTGCCGCGCGCCGACAAATTTCTCATGGGCACCAAGGCTGTCAAAACGCGGCACCAGAAAGCGCCGGGCCCACCAGCGCCAAAACCGGTTCTGGGCATCATATAGCCATTTGGGGCGGGCATCACGGCGCATTGAATACTCCTGAAATAGGGCGTTTCCATTTTCTTAACGGTGTCTGGAAACCGGGTGGTTATAAAATGTCTGTAGAGTGTGGCAAATGAAATCGGCACCAGAAAACAAAATATCAAGAATGTCGAACTTTTTTGGGCGGGCCGCCGCATCGCCAAAAAAGCCCGCGCCGTCTCGGCCGCAATCGATCAGGCCGAGTCGGAAAAATCTTTATGAAGGGCCGGCCGATCTGGTGGCCGCGCAGGTGGCCTGGGGTGAGGATATGCTGTGGCCCTCTCTCATTTTGCCACAGATCAAACCCGACATAACACAAAATGGTGTGCCTGGAGATGCGCTGCGCGGTCTGCTTGCGGCGGGCCTTGGGGGCTATGGGCATGCGTTTGAAAAGCACCATGATGTCGATGCGCTTTTTGAATTTGACTGGCGCACACCAATTCATGCCTGGCGTGCCAAAAAAAATACCAATCATGCAAAAAAGAACCTCCGGCACAGTATTGATCACCCGGCATTGGTGCAGGAGATTAATCTGAACACGCCTTTTATTCTGGCCGGGCAGTTTGCCAGTATTTATCTGGCGGAGCCGGTTTTGACCTTGCAAGGTCCGGCACCTTTGCCGTGGATTCGGCTGGCGCTGATGCGCGGCGGGCGGTTTCTTGTTGATGAAATGGTGCTCGATGCACCGTCACGGCATTTGGACCCCGGTGAGTGGACCCCGGCCTGGCGCAGGCGGGCGGTATGGAAAAAACTGGATGAGCAGTTAGACAGTATCCGCACCAGTGGCTTTCAGGTGTGGCAAAACAACGAGCAAACCGGGCCGTATTTGCTGCATTTGCGCCGTAGCATTGAAGATGCCCAAATGCGTGGTGAAGCCCTGTTTAAGGCGATAAATATTGCCCCGGAACTGGAAAATGTGGGTAAACTTTTTAAAAGTGAACTAAAAGCAGCAAAAAAACGCCTCATTGCCCTTGAGCGCGGCGTCATTGCGGTTTATCGAATAGAAGCCGTTAAGCCACGCGCCGAAGAGTTGATTTAAAACAATAACAACTTAAAGGCGCTCGCTGTTTTTACAGCGTCATCAAAGAAGAGAGCGAGCTATGAGTGTTTTTGAAAATCCTGCCTTTCGTCATCACGAATCTGTCCATTTCTGCGCCGATGAAAAAACCGGCTTGCAGGCTATAGTGGCAATCCATTCCACGGTTTTGGGGCCGGCGCTTGGGGGCTGCCGCATTATTAATTACAAGGATTCTGCCGAGGCGCTGGAAGACGTCTTGCGGCTGTCGCGGGGGATGAGCCTGAAAAACGCCCTGGCCGGGCTGGAGCTTGGCGGCGGCAAGTCGGTGATCATTCCGCCTGCATCATGGAACGGTGATGCGCGGCGCGCAGGTGCCGACCGGGCGCCTTTATTCGAGGCTTTTGGCCGCGCCGTACAATCGCTGGGCGGGCGCTATATTTCCGCTGAAGACATGAATGTCAGCGTTGAGGACGCCGAAAACATGGCGCTGACGACCGATTATGTTGTCGGTCTGGACGTCAAGCATGGTGGCATGGGTGATCCGTCGCCTTTGACCGCGGACGGGGTTTTCTTTGGTATGCGTGCTTGTGTGCGCCGGGCCTTTGATCGCGATGATTTCAAGGGCCTGCGGATCGCCGTTCAGGGGCTTGGCAAGGTGGGCTGGCGCTTGTGCGAACATCTGCACGAAGCGGGGGCAGAATTATTGGTGGCGGACATTGATCTGAAAACCTTGAGCCGCGCCGAAAAGACCTTTGACGCCAAAATCGTCGATAAAGACGGTATTGTAACCGAAGCGGTTGATGTGTTTGCGCCGTGCGCCCGCGGGGCGATCATCAATGATGACACCATCGACCATGTGCAGGCCAAAGTCATTGCCGGGTCTGCCAATAACCAGCTGGCCAGCGACCGGCTTGGCAAGGCACTGATGCAAAAGGGTATTATTTACGCTCCCGACTATGTCATCAATGCCGGCGGGGTGATTAATGTCGCCCCCGAAGCCAAAGGCATTGTCGATCACGACTGGGTGCGCGAAAAAGTCATCAAGCTGGAAGACACGGTCGGCGAAATCGTTGATGAATCCCTGGCGCAAAACCGCCCGACCAATGAAGTGGCCGACGAAATTGCGATGCGCCGCATCATTACTGCACGCGATTCGGGGCGCTCCTGGCGGGCGGCTGGTACCAAGAAGACATCCTTGCGTCGCAGCGCATAAGAGGCGTGGAGCCACACCAGAACATCTTGCAAAGGTGCTGTGTGGTGCTGCGCCGTCCGGGTTTGAATCGAAGAGACAGTCACCGCAAGGGTGTCAAGGCTAGCTGGTTTTCATGATGCTAGGTCGTGAACCCATAAACAGGGTCATAATGGCGGGCACAAGCGCTAAACCATACCAGGAAAAAGTGAAAAAGCGTGCCTTGCGCACGGTTTGAACTTTTGACGCCGTAGGGTGACGCGCTTTGCCCGCCCGCAAGGGTATGGACACTTTGCCCGGCTAATGCGTTGCAAGGCCTTGAAAACCTCCTGGTTTCCTGCGCCCTTGCGCCTGTTATCCAAACAAATTGTCTCATACCATTTTGATCCTGTTTATGGGTTTACGACCTAAAACCGGTGTGCGGCCTTTTTTAATTCCTGAGTCGGCAGAATCAGGACAGGGTGCGTGCATGCTGGATGATGATGCCCTGATTGCCGGTCGCGACATGCATGCCTTGGCGGAACAGATTTTTCCCCTGTGCCGCAGCCTTACCGGGGATGGGGTGCGCCAGACTCTGGTGCAAATAAAAGCGCACCTGCCATCGCTGGAAGTCCACGAAGTGCCATCGGGGACGCAGTGTTTTGACTGGGTT
>JALWSB010000161.1 GCA_027080345.1 Robiginitomaculum sp.
GTGGGGGCGGCGGTGGTGGTGCCACAGCGACAGGCGAACCGCTCCCACCGCCCGCGCACGCGCTAAGCCCGAGCGCAAGGCCGGCAAGCGCCAGAACAAAAACCCGCTTTAGTCCCTGCTTTTTAAACGTGTTTACCAATAACGACATTATTTTTTCCGCCCTTTTATTCATTACACAGCGCCCGAATCTTTTATGATTGAGAAGACAAGCTATGCCACAGAGATCTTTCCTATTCAAATCACGTTACGGGATTATTTATTTTACGCCGCACCACAAAAGAAAGATCCCAAATATCTTGTGCGCACACCTTGCCAATATAAAGTATATAGGATATAGGATATTAATCCTATATTCAGACTTCTAATCCTATTTCTGTGACAAATGTCTTATTTTCGCCCCGTCATTTTTTTTCTGATTTGCCTGTGCGCCCCACTGGCCATACCCGGGCGGCTTGAGGCGGAAATCGTTCCTGGCCCTATACCGGCGCAGGTTGAGCGCATTGTCGATGGCGACACCCTGGCTGTCCGGGCCTTGATATGGCCCGATCAACATGTGCGAATCAAGGTGCGGCTGGCGCGGATCAACGCGCCCGAAATATTCAGGCCCCATTGTTCATCCGAAAAGGCCATGGCCATAAAGGCCACTGATCTGGTGCGCCAGCGGGTCGGCAAAGTGGTTTTGCTGCGCGCCGTTCACCTTGGCAAATATGCCGGGCGGGTGGTGGCCCGGGTTGAAACTGAAGCGGGGGAGGATTTGTCGACGCTTTTGCTGCGCGCCGGGCTGGCGGTCACCCAAGGCAGCCCATCGCCCTGGTGTTCGGGTCGGCTTCCCCGGGCAAAACTGGCCGTCGCGGGGCCTTATTTTCAAGACTGAGGTGGTGTATTTGTCGCTAGGGCTTGCGTTGTGATTTTACCGGCGCGGGCGAAGGTCAATGTAAAAGGAACCATATCACCGGCTTTCAGGCCCGCATCGACGCCAAACACCATTAAATGCCGCCCGCCGGGCGCGTAAATTGTTTTGGCATGAGCGGCGATGGGCACCGTTTCTTCATGCTCCATGCTCATCATCCCGTCTTCCCTCTTGCTGATATGCATTTGCACATCATCGGCCAGCGGCGAAGAAACCGACAAAAGCGTATCGGCACCCCCCTCATTGGTAATAACAAGATAAGCGGCGCTGATATCGCGCCCGCCAGGCGGAATACGCATCCAGGCCTTTGTTATGGTGATTTTCGGGGCCGCATTGACCGCTTCTTTTTGCCCACACCCGCCAAGCACAAAGGCCGCCATAAGCATGACGCCCAAACCAAAGAAAACCCGCCGTGATTGTTTAGCCATAATGTGCTCCTTGCGTTTCTTCAGTCCGCGCCCCAAAAGCCGACGGTTTTGCGCACCTCTTTGATGATCGGGTCGGCAATCGCCTGCGCCCGCGCCGCGCCGTCGTGCAAAATACGGTCAATCTGCGCCGGATCGGCTTTCAACGTGCGTAATTTTTCGCTGACCGGGGCCAGGGTGCTGACCGCCAGTTCTGCCAGCGCCGGTTTGAAAACGCCAAAACCCTGACCACCAAATTCATCCAGAACCGCCTGATCGCTGGTTTGCGCCAAAGCGGCATAAATGCCGACAAGATTGGCCGCCCCGTCGCGCCCGGCAAGGCCGCCGGTATCAGAAGGCAAAGGTTCAGGGTCCGTGCGCGCTTTTTTGATTTTGCGGGCAATGGTGTCCGCATCATCATCAAGATTAATGCGCGACAGATCCGACGGATCGGATTTGGACATTTTCTTTGTGCCGTCTTTCAGGCTCATCACCCGCGCGCCGGGGCCTTTGATCAAAGGTTCGGGCAAGGGGAAAAAACCCGGCGCGTCATATTGCCGGTTAAACCGTTCGGCGATATCGCGCGACAGCTCCAAATGCTGTTTTTGGTCTTCGCCCACCGGCACGTGGGTGGCCTTATAGGCGAGAATATCGGCGGCCTGCAAAACCGGATAATCAAACAGACCAACCGAGGCGCGCTCTTTATCCTTGCCCGCCTTGTCCTTGAACTGGGTCATACGTTCCAGCCAGCCCATGCGCGCGGTGCAATTAAAAATCCAGGTCAGTTCCGTATGCGCAGGCACGGCGCTTTGCACAAAAATGATTGCCTTTTTCGGATCCAGCCCGGCGGCAATAAAAGTGGCCGCCGCTTCGCGGGTGTTGGCGCGCAGTTTATCCGGGTCTTGCGCCATGGTGATGGCATGTAAATCGACAACGCAGAAAATACACTCATGGGTGTGCTGCAGGGCGACGAATTTGGTCAACGCCCCCAGATAATTGCCCAAATGCAAAGCGCCGGTTGGCTGAATGCCCGAAAAGACCCGCTCCGGGCCATTATAACTGGATGATGGATTGCTCATGGAGCGAGGTAACCAAGTGGGCGCGTTTGGTCAAGCCAGATCAACTGCGGCGCAAAAGCGCAGCAATCTCGGCGCGGCGCACCGCGCCGGTGGCCAATGCGGCAAACGCAAACATAACAACCCCCAAAACCGCCACCAGAACGGCGCTGGAAAGCCTGTAAAAAGGCAGGCCCTGCATGGCCCCGCGCACTGGCCCGGCCAGGACATAAATACCCGCCCCCATGACAAAAGCGGCAAGCAGCAGCCGCAATAGCCGCGAGACCAGCGCCCGGTCCGGCGCAAAACGCCCGGCGCGCCACAAGCCAAAGCCAAGCGCAAAGGCGTTTACCCAGCCGGCAATGCTGGTGGCCATGGCCAGACCGACAAAACCAATGGCGAAAAAAAGCCCCGCCCCCAACACCACATTGACAATCATGGACAAGGCGGCAAAGCGCATCGGGGTTTGCGTGTCCTCGCGGGCAAAATAACCCGGCGCAAATACCTTGATCAGAATAAAAGACGGCAGACCCACCGCATAGGCCATCAGGGCATGGCCGGTGGCAGACGCATCAGCGCCGGTAAACACCCCGTGCAAAAACACCCCTTCGATAAAATAAACCGGCAACACCCCAAGCGCGACGGCCGCCGGCAAGGTCAAAACCGCCGACAACACCAATGCCTCGTTCAAGGTTTGCGCCGCCCCCGCTTCGTCGCCTTTGCGCACCTGGCGGGTCAGGCCCGGCAATAACGCCACCCCCATGGCAATACCGACCACGCCCAAGGGCAATTGATAAAGCCGGTCGGCATAATAAAGCCAGGTCACCGCGCCTTCTTGCAGCGAGGCAATGCTTTGCCCGACCACCAGATTGATCTGCACCACACCGGCGGATATGGCGCCGGGGATACCCAGAACCAGCAAGCGGCGCACACCGGGGGTCAGGCGCGGGCGCACCAGACGCAGGCCGATGCCAAGACGGCGCAAATCAAGATACACCAGCAGCGCCTGCAAGGCCCCCGACACCGCAACCCCGATGCTGAGACGCAAGGCAATGACCGTTGGCTCTGCCGGGCTGGTCAGTAATATTGCCACAAGAACGATATTGAGCAGAATTGGCGCAGCAGCGGCGGCCAAAAACCGCATATGCGCATTTAATATACCGCCGAGCATCGCCGTCAGTGACATAAAAAGAATATAAGGCGTGGTGATTTGCGCAAATAAAATGGTTTTGGCAAAAAGGTCCGGGTCTTGCAAAAAGCCCGGCGCCAGAGCGCGCATGATCCAGGGCATGGCCAGTTCACTGACCAGCATCAAAATCAGCAAGGCGGTCAGAAGAACAGACAAGGTTTCGCGGGCAAACCGATTGGCTTCGGCCGCGCCGGAGCGTTCCAGCGTGCCGGTATAAAGCGGAATGAATGCAGAATTAAACGCCCCTTCGGCAAACAGGCGGCGAAACAGATTGGGAAAGCGAAAGGCAATGACAAAAGCTCCGGCCATGGGACCGGAACCCAGTGACGCCGCCAACAGCATTTCGCGCACAAAACCAAGAAGGCGGCTGCCCAGCGTCGCCATACCAATAACAAAAGAGTTTTTCAGTAATTTCATTGGCGCTCACTGGTTCGGGTCCGGACCACGGGCCGGATTTTATTATCCCCCGGCTCACTATCCAGAACATCTCTTAATTTTGCCCCAATGGCTTTTTTACGCCCCCCATGCACCAGCTTTTTGCCGTCCCGCTCGTGAACGTAGAAAACATCAACCGCCCGCGCCCCGTAAGTCGACACATAGGCGGCATGAATATCGAGGCGACTGGCATGCAAAACATTGAGCAATTGAAAAAGCAGCCCCTGGCGATCGCGGCCACTGACCTCGATAATGGTTTGTTTTTCCGAAGCGGTATTGTCAAAACTGATGGTTGGCAGGACGGCAAAGGCACTTTCGCGCCGGCCAATGGTGCGCGGGGTTTCATCGGGCAGGTCTTTGCCCTCCAGCACCGTCCCCACCAACGTTTCAAGCCGCGCCAAGGCCCGCTGGTTGTGCGCGCCAAAGGGCTGGCCCTGACGGTCCTGAATATAAAAAACATCCAGAACATGCCCATCGCGCGTGGTAAAAATACGTGCATTGGTAATATTGCCGCCGGCAAGGCAGGTGGCTTTGGCAAGGCGCGCAAGAAGACCCTCTGAATCGGCGGCATAAACCCGCAATACCGTTGACGAATCTTCTTCCAGAACCGCCGTGTAAACCCCGTAAGATGCGCCTTTTTCGTGCAGATTGCGCACCCATTCGGCCTGCGCCTGTACGGTGTTGTGCGTAAAGGATGTCCAATAGGAATCCCCCAGCATGGCTTGCCAGATTTGCGCAAAATCCGCATCGGAACAGCTTTTGGCAAAGGCGGCTTTGGCCTTTTGCACACGGATATCGGCCTGGGCGCGCAGACTTTCCAGCTCGCCGCCAACCCGGCCCCGAAACACCGCTTCTGTCGCTTCATAAAGCTCGCGGATCAGGCGCTCTTTCCAACTGTTCCAGACATCTTCGCCCACCGCCTTTATGTCGGCAATGGTCAAAAGAAGCAGCAGCCGCAAGCGTTCGGGCGATTGCACTGCGGATGCAAAATCAAGAATGGTTTGCGGGTCTGAAAGATCGCGTGTCTGGGCCGTATCACTCATCAATAAATGATGCCCAACCAGCCAGGAAACCAGACGCACCTCCGCCGCATCCAGACCAAGGCGCGTGCAGGCGCGCTGCGCCGCTTTGGCGCCGGAGATTTGCTGGTCCCCATCGCCCTTCCCGGTATCATGCAAAAGCATGGCCAGATGCAAAGCGCGGCTATGACCCAAAGCACGGGCGATGGGCGCCAGCCAGGCCAGCGCGCCTTTGCGCCGGGGGCGACAAAGATCGTGCACAATGCCGACGGCACGCAAGGTGTGCTCGTCCACCGTATAGCGATGATACATGTTGAACTGGGTCTGGGCGACAATGCGCCCAAACTCAGGAATATAGCGCCCCAACAATCCGCACTCACTCATCAGCCGCAAAACCGCTTCGGGAGCGCGCCCGGCGTGCAGGCATTGGTAAAAGGCGGCGGCGACATTGCCATCCTTGCGAAAATTTTGCGTCACCAAAGAGAGGTTGTCCTGAACCAGGGTCAGGGCATCGGGGTGAATATCCGCATTGGCAGACCCGGCAGCAGCAAACAACTCCATCAATAAAGACGGGGTATCAGCCACCTCATCCGGGCGGCGAAAATGCAACCGGCCCGCCTCGATAATAAAATCACCAGAGCGCAACACCCGCCGCCGCCAGGGCAGAAACCGCGACAGGCCCGTGGGCGCATCTTTGGCGGTTTGCCCTTCCAGCCGGGCGCAAAACACCCGTGTCAGCGCACCAATATCGCGGGCTTTGAGAAAATAGGCCTTCATCAACCGCTCTACCGAGGGCGTGTCGCGATAGCCCATGGCACTGGCAATGCTTTGTTGCAGATCAAAGCCAAGACGCTCCTCGGCCCGCCCGGCGGTTAAGTGCAACCAGAATCGCACCGTCCACATAAAGCGCAAATCGCGCCGGGTCCGGCGCATCTCTGCGTCAGATAAAATCTGCCCAAGCGCGGCCAGGCCCGTCTTTTTTTGCGGATACAGGCGCTGGGCAATCCAGATCAGGGTCTGTAAATCACGCAAACCGCCTTTACCGTTTTTGACGTGCGGTTCGGTCATATAGCGCGACTCGCCCTGGCGGGCATGGCGGTGATCCCGCTCGGCCAGTTTGGCGGCAATAAAAGCATTATCGGCTTTTTTACCAAACAGGGCGCGGCGTTTTTTTTGTACCGCCTTTGCCAACGCCGTGTGACCGCACAGCGCCCGCATATCCAAAAGCGCCGTATCGATGGTGGTATCGGCGCGGGCCAGTGCCACGCACTCATCAACCGAGCGCACCGCATGGCCAACCGTCAGACCCGCATCCCACAAAATATATAAAAACTGCGTGATCCGCTCTTCTTGCGCCTCAGACACAATGCCATCGTGAATGAACAATAAATCAAGGTCGGAAAACGGGGCCAATTCGCCGCGCCCATACCCGCCAATAGCTGCCAGACACTGGTTTTGTTGCGCCCCTTTTTTCCCGCCGGGCATGATATGGGCGTAAAGCGCCCGCACAATTTCGTCATGACAGGCACTTAAAACATGCGCCGCGCGCCAGCCATCCTGACGCGCCTGTAAATACGTGCGGGCATGGGCAATGCTGTGCTCACGCGCCGCGATAACCGTTTTCAGCACGGCGGCACGCGGCGTGTCTGGCAACAGATGCGCCGCCAAAAACGCCCGGATCTGAAGCGCCGGAGCGGTCACTTTTGTCCGTCCTTTTCCTGGCGCGCCATGTCTTGTAATTCATAAAGATAGTCCAGCGCCTCTCTGGGGCTGAGCGCATCAATATCTGCCGCGCCCAAGGCCTCAAGCGTTGCCGAGCGGACCGGGTTTTGCGCCGCTGCGGTGGCCAGCGTTTCGCTGAACAAGGGCAGATCGTCAAAATGGCGCGCCGGGTTATCCTTTTTGTTTTCAAGGCGTTTTAACAGCGCCTCGGCGCGGGCCACAGCGACCGGCGGCAGGCCCGCCAGCCTGGCCACCTGAACCCCGTAAGAGCGGTCCGCCGCACCGTTCGCCACCTGATGCAAAAAGATCAGATTGCCTTCCCATTCGCGCGCCCGCAGGCATAAATTACTGGCCCCGGGCAGATCCTCGGCCAACCGCGTCAGTTCGTGATAATGGGTGGCGAACAAGGTGCGGCACTGATTGACCTCGTAAAGATGTTCGCTGACCGCCCAGGCAATGGCCAGCCCGTCAAAGGTCGATGTGCCGCGCCCGATCTCATCGAGAATGACCAGCGCGCCGGGGCCGGATTGATTGAGAATAGCTGCCGTCTCGATCATTTCTGTCATAAAGGTGGAACGCCCGCGCCCCAGATCATCCGACGCCCCGACGCGGCTGAACACCCGGTCCACCATGCCTATTTTTGCCGCGCGGGCGGGGACAAAAAGACCCGCTTGCGCCAGTATTGCGATCAGCGCGTTTTGCCGCAAAAAGGTTGATTTACCGGCCATGTTTGGCCCGGTCACCAAAGACAGGCGCGGGGCCTCTTCACCGCGCGCATCCAGCGTACAATCATTGGCGGTAAAGCCTTCGCCATCTTGCGCCCTCAGGGCCTCTTCAACCACCGGGTGACGGCCCCCGGTAATGGCAAACACCGGTTCGTCGCACATGTGCGGGCGCACGGCCTTGTGTTCTATCGCCCACCAGGCCGCCCCGGCGGCCACATCGATTACCGCCAATGCGTGCGCCCGGCGGGCAATGTCTTGCGCCGCCTCTTCAATGCGTTGGGCAAAGGCGGCAAAAATCTCCAGCTCCATGGCCAGGATGCGTTCTGAGGCCCCGGCGATTTGCGCATCAAGATCAGCCAGTTCTTCGGTCGTAAAACGCACCGCCCCGGCCAGGGTCTGGCGATGCGTAAAGCGGCTGCACAAAGGCTCTTCGAGCAGGCGTGGGGCATGGCGGGGCGTCACATCAACAAAATAACCCAGCACATTATTGTGCTTTATTTTCAGGCTGGGAATGGCGCATTCCTTTGCATAGCGCGCTTGCAAAACGGCAATCTCCCGGCGGGCATTTTGCCCGGTATCGCGCAAACTATCGAGACTTTTTGACCAGCCCTTGGCGATAAACCCACCGTCTTTAAGTTGCACCGGCAATTCTTCACGCAAAGCCTTTTCAAGATCGCGGGCCAGCGCCCCCATATCCGCATGTGCCGCCAAAGACACCGCATCAAGCGCCTGCGCCAATACCGGCGGCGGCGTGGCCAGAGGAAATCCGGCCAGCGCCGCATTCAGCGCTTCACCGCTTTTCAGGGTCTGGCCGATCATCGCCAGATCGCGCGGCCCCCCGCGCCCAAGCGCCAGTCGCGACAAGGCCCGCTCGCCATCCGGGCAGGCCTTCAAAGCCTCGCGCATGGTGCGCAAAAGGTCCGGCTCGGTAACAAAAAAATCCACCGCCGCCAAGCGCGCCTCGACGCATTTGCGATCACAGGACGGGCGCGACAGACGGTCGGCAAACAGCCGCGCCCCCGGCGCCGTCACGGTTCGGTCGATCACAGATAAAAGCGAGCCTTTGCGGCTGCCCTTTTGGGTTACCACCAATTCGAGCGAGGCGCGGCTCGCCGGATCAATGGCCATCCATTGCGTATTGGCCAATCGTTTGGGTGGATCGAGGCGCACCGGCTGGCCGGGCTGGGTAAATTCCAGATAGCCATAAAGCGCCCCCAATGCGGCGCGCTCACCGGGCGTAAAATCGCCAAAGGCATCCAGCGCGGTGACGGCAAAAACGGCGCTGAGTTTACGATTGGCGTCCCGGTGGTTGAATTTGCTTTTTTCCAAAGGCGTGCGTGTCGCCTGCGGCGCGGCATTTTCCAAAAGCGCATGGGCATGCTCGTCTTGGCTGGCCGCATAAAGAATTTCCCTGGGGTGCAAGGCGGCCAGGGTTTCGCCGCATGCCTGCCCGTCCAGGGCTGCGGCGCAAAATTCACCGCTGGTAATATCCGCCCAGGCCAGCCCCCAACTTCCGTTTGCGGCCCTGTGCACGGCGGCAATGCGGCTGCTTTGCCGGGCCGGCAACAAGGTTTCCTCGGTCAACGTGCCGGGGGTGACAATGCGCACAATGGCGCGCTTGACCACCGATTTGGCACCGCGTTTTTTGGCCTCTTGCGGGGCTTCGGTCTGTTCACATACCGCGACTTTGAAACCTTTGGCGATCAGGCGCGATAAATAGGTTTGCGATGACACCACCGGCACCCCGCACATGGGGATGTCTTCGCCCAGATGCTTGCCCCTTTTGGTCAGGGCAATATCCAGCGCCGCGGCGGCGCGGCGCGCATCATCGAAAAACAATTCATAAAAATCACCCATGCGATAAAACAAAAGCGCATCGGGGCTTTGCGCCTTGATTTGCAGATATTGCGCCATCATGGGCGTCGGGGCGGTTTTGCCGCTCGATTTGGGTGTTTTACTCATGCAGACAAACTAGAGAGGGTTTTTTAGGACGCAAGCGTCATTGCGTAAAAAACCCGCAAAGCATAGGCTCGTCATTCAGTCAAAGGAAACGAATCGACCATGGCGCGCAAAAAACACATGTTTTCAGATGAAGAGGTTCTGGCCCTTCACCAATATCCACAACCGGGAAAAATAGAAATCAGCCCCAGCAAGCCCATGGCCACGCAGCGGGATCTGGCCATGGCCTATTCGCCGGGCGTGGCCGTGCCGGTGCGGGCCATCGCGCAAGACCCTGATCTGGCTTATGAATACACCGCCAAGGGCAATATGGTCGCGGTGGTCAGCAATGGCACCGCCATTTTAGGGCTGGGCAATCTTGGCCCGGCGGCCTCCAAGCCGGTGATGGAAGGCAAGGTGGTTTTGTTCAAACGCTTTGCCGGGGTCGATGCGGTTGATATCGAGATTGAAGAGCTGGAAATCAAACCGTTTGTTGAATGTGTGCGCCGCTTTGGCCATACCTTTGGCGGTATTAATCTGGAAGACATTAAAAGCCCGGAATGTTTTATTATCGAATCTGAGCTGCGCGATGCACTGGATATTCCGGTGTTTCATGATGACCAGCACGGCACCGCGATTATTGCCTCGGCGGCCTTGATCAATGCGGCGCATCTTACCGGGCGCAAACTTGAAGACATGAAGGTGGTTCTGGTGGGCGCGGGGGCGGCCGGGTTGTCGGTCCTGAATCTTGCCAAAAGTCTTGGGGTTCAGGATAAAAACGCCCTTGTGGTTGATCTTGACGGGGTCGTGCACACGGGCCGCGACGATCTTGACCAGTGGAAACGCCAGCACGCGGTGGACACGGATTTGCGCACGCTGGAAGAGGCCATGCGCGGCGCCGATTGCGTGTTTGGGCTTTCTGCCGCAGGCAGCATCACCAAGGAGATGGTCAAATCCATGGCTGATCAACCGATCATTTTTGCCATGGCCAATCCGGACCCGGAAATTACCCCCGAAGAGGTGATGAGCGTGCGCCGGGACGCCATTATCGCCACCGGGCGGTCGGATTATCCCAATCAGGTCAATAATGTTCTGGGCTTTCCCTATATTTTCAGAGGCGCGCTGGATGTGCGGGCCAGAACCATTAATGAGGAAATGAAAATTGCCTGCGCCTATGCCTTGGCCGAGCTGGCGCGCGAAGACGTCCCCGACGAGGTCGCCGCCGCCTATCACGGGGCGCGGCCGACCTTTGGCCGTGAATATATTATCCCGGCGCCGTTTGATCCGCGCCTGATTTCCTTTGTGCCCCCTTATGTCGCCAAAGCGGCCATGGATACCGGCGTTGCCCGCAAACCGATTGATGATATGGATGCCTATCGCGATCGTCTGGCCCGCCGGCTGGACCCGACCGCCGGTCTTATCCAGCGCGTCCATAGCGCGGTGCGCAGCGAACCCAAAACCATTGTTTTTGCCGAAGGCGAGGAACCGGCAATGATCCGGGCCGCCTATTCCTTCCAAAATCAGGGCTTTGGCAAGGCCATATTGATTGGCCGCGAACAACAGGTGCGGCGCAATATGAAATTGGTCGGGATTGATGAAAATACCGATCTGGAAATTTGTAATGCCATGTTGTCGGACCGCAATCCGGATTATTTTGACTATCTTTACAAACGCCTGCAACGGCGCGGGTATTTGACCCGCGATGTGCAGCGGCTGATCAATAATGACCGGAATATTTTTTCCAGCTGCATGGTCGCTTTGGGCGATGCGGACGGGCTGGTCACCGGCATTACCCGCAATTATGACATTGCCCTGAAAGACGTTTTACGGGCCATTGACCCGATGCCGAACAGCCGGGTTATGGGCATGTCTATCGCCCTGTCCAAGGGCCATACGGTGTTCATTGCCGACACCAATGTCACCGAATTTCCCGGCCCGGAAGATCTGGCGGACATCGCCATCGAGACCGCCCACACAGTGCGGCGCATGGGCTTTGTGCCGCGCGTGGCCTTTTTGGCCTATTCGACATTTGGCAATCCGGGCGGCGAGCGCTGTAATAAAATTCGCGAGGCGGTCGAAATTCTCGACACGCACAGCGATCTTGATTTTGAATATGAGGGGGAAATGTCCGCCGATGTGGCGCTCGATGCCTCGACCCAGAGGCTGTATCCGTTTTCGCGCCTGACCGGCCCGGCCAATGTGCTGATTATGCCGGCGGTGCATTCCGCCTCGATCTCAACGGCGCTTTTGGGCGCTATTGGCAAAAACACCGTCATCGGCCCGCTGCTGACCGGCATTGGCAAGCCGGTACAGATCTGCCGCCTGGGCGCAACCGTATCGGACATTGTCAATATGGCGTGCTTTACCGCCTATGATCTGAATAAAAACGTCTAGAACTCAAAAATTCAGGCAGCAGATTCGGCCAGCTTTTTCTTGATTTCTTTTTTGACCTTCAAAGCCGCGTCAGAAAGTTTTTCATTGCGTGCCTTGAGCAAAAACCCGTCCAGCCCGCCATTATGATCGACGCTGCGCAAGGCGGCGGCGGTAATGCGAAACTTGTAGGTTTTACCCAGCGCTTCGGACGCCAAAGACACATTGCACAAATTGGGCAAAAACCGCCGCCGGGTGCGATTGTTTGCGTGACTTACATTATTGCCGGTCATTACGCCGACACCGCTTAATTCACAACGGCGTGCCATCTGCCTTATCCTTATGTCCTGTCTTCGGGTCATCCCGTACCGTTCGCACCGCCCCAGGAAGTTTCAAGAGCAGTGTGAAGGCGCGTGAAATACCCACAAGGGACCGCCCCGTCAAGCAATCTTGCTGGCTTTATTCATATTGATGCCATATTGAGCGGCGACAAACATCTGCCCTGCCACCCGGAGTGTAGCGATTATGCGATTGAGCAGACTTTCTTTTGGCCTTCTTATCTCTCTTTTATGGGCGGGCGCACCCGCCGCCAAAGCCGCCCCGGCGCAAAGCTATGAAACGCTCAGCATAGTCTATAGAGGCTCTTTGCTGGGGATCGGTATTATGCACACACAGATTGGGGCCAGTATCGGGGAGAAAACCTATGCCATTGAAGCGCAGTTTCGCACCGCCGGTCTGGTCGCCATGATCAAGTCTTTTACCATCAAGGCAGGCGCGCAAGGGCTGGCGGGCCTGCGGCCAACAGCCTATTGGCATCAGGAAAATGACGGCCATAAAAACCGCCGCCTTGAAATAACATACGGGCCGCAAAACGTATCCCTGACGGTCACCCCGCCGCTGTCATCCATGGGCGCGCCGCCCGCCACACAAA
>JALWSB010000162.1 GCA_027080345.1 Robiginitomaculum sp.
ATATGACCAGCTTTGTATTTCGGGTGCGCAATGTGCCCGCCGCGCTTTATAAAGGCATGGGCGGTTTTGCCACCAATGGGGTGAATATGACCAAGCTGGAAAGCTATCAATTGGGCGGCTCGTTTACCGCTACGCGGTTTTACGCCGATGTCGAGGCGCACCCGGACGAGCGGCCCTTGCAACTGGCTTTGGAAGAGTTGGCGTTTTTCTCGACCGAGATTAAAATGCTGGGCACTTATGAGGCGCATGATTTTCGTAAAGCAAACCGCAAACTCACCCATGTGTAGCGGGCCATGTGATCTGAATTTTCAAGGAGATGAGCAGTGACCGATTTTAAAATTTATGACGAAACCAATGCCCCCGAAGCGGCGCGGCCGTTTTTGGCCAAGTCCAAGGCTGCTTACGGCAGTGTGCCTAACCTTTTGGGTGAGCTGGCGGAAAGCCCGGCGGCGCTGGAAGGCTATATGACCTTGTCAGAAATTTTTATTAAATCGAGCCTGGCGCCAAAGGAAAAGCATCTGGTTTTACTAACCGCATCGGCGGAGAATGAATGCAAATATTGCGTCGCGGCGCATACCGGGCTGGCCAAGGGCGCGGGCCTTGAAGGCCATGCCATTATGGCGGTGCGTGATGATGAGGAAATTGACGATGAGCGGCTGGAGGCCTTGCGGGCCTTTACGGCGCAGGTTGTGGCCAAACGCGGTGTTGTCAGCGAAGCCGAAGTGCAGGCCTTTTTGGATGCGGGCTATACCCGCGCCAATATTCTCGAGGTGATTCTTGGTGTGGCCTTGAAAACGCTCTCCAACTACACCAACCACATCGCCGAAACGCCGGTTGATGCGGGCTTTGCGATCAATAAATGGACCCCGCCGGGCAAGGATTGATTAGCGGCTCGTTGGTACCTTTTGGCCCACCCATTCGTGCAACAAATAAGACGCGGCGGCGAACGGGAAGGGCGCGGAAAAGTGTGGGTGCTCTCCGGCCAGCATGGCGGTGACTTCGGCGCGGCTGAACCAGCGCGCTTCTTCCAATTCATCATCAAGGGTGATGTCTTCACTCAAGCCTTGCGCGATAAGGCCGATCATCAAGGATGAGGGAAACGGCCAGGGCTGGCTTAAAACATAGCGCACCGCGCCGATTTTTATGCCCGCCTCTTCGCCAATTTCGCGGACGCAGGCTTCTTCAAGGCTTTCGCCCTGTTCGACAAACCCGGCGAGCGCGGAAAACATGCCCTCAGGCCATCCGCTTTGCCGCCCCATCAGGCAATGCCCATCACGTTCAGCCAGCATAATCACCACCGGATCGACGCGGGGGAAATGCTCGGTCCCGCAAGGGTCACAAACCCGCTTTATGCCGCCGCCATCAGCCGTGGTCAGCGCGCCGCAATTGGCGCAAAACCGGTGCCGCCCATGCCAGCCCAAAAGCGCACTGGCGCGGCCAATAATGGCCAAATCCTTCGCCTCAAAGCGCGGCGCGGCGGTGCGTAAATTGACCCATTCGCCAAGACCAGCCAGAGGAAAATCTTGCTCTGTGCGGTCATCATCATCAAGCGAAACACAAAGCCAGGGGCGCTTTTTTTCGCCCTCCAGCCCCAGTAAAACGGGGCCGGGGTCGATGATATTCAGCGCGGTAAGGGCGCTATGATCCAAAATTGCGGGCCGCCCGTCATTGAGCATAAAGACCATATCGCGCCATAACGGGATCACCAGGCCATCAGCACGTGCCATGAGGGCGGCAAGGGCATCGGGTTGGTTGCGCAAGGCGTCAATCCGGTCCAGATGGCCGCCGGCAAAAGGCAAGGTGAGGTGGTGGTAATCAATCGGGCTGGGCATGGGGCAAGGATAGCGGCTTTGGGCCAGGAAAAAAGAATTATTATCAGAGGGGCGACAATTGAGGTCTATAGCGGGCCAGGGGAGAATCGCCTTATCCTTTGAAGGGCATGTGAAGATGAGGGCGGGACAATGAAACACGATATTGCGGTTGTCGGCCTTGGTATTATGGGCGCAGCAACGCTGGATGCATTGGCGCGCAAAGGCGTTGACGTTATCGGCATTGACCGGTTTTCCCCGCCCCATGATCAAGGCAGCTCGCACGGCCAAACCCGCATTGTGCGCGCCGCCTATGCGGAAAGCCCGCATTATGTGCCATTGGCCAAACATGCCATGGCGTTATGGCGGGCGCTGGAACTACGCACCGATGCCCGCTTGTTCACTGCCTGCGGCATTGTCTATGCGGGCGCGCCGCACAGCGCATTCTTGTCTGGTTCGCGAGACGCCGCGCAGCGCCATAATGTGCCGCTGATTGAGGGACCGCAGGATGCTTCTTTTCGTCACGGCCTGTGCCTGCCCAAAGACTGGGATGCCATATTGGAGCCGGGCGGCGGTTATGTGTTGGCCGAAGAGTCGGTGGCGGCATTTTTGCAAAGCGCCCATATGCACGGGGCAAATATACATAAGGATACCGAAGTGTCTGCGCCGGTCCATGCTGGCGGCGGGTTTGTTATCAACACCGCAAAAGGCAAGGTGCGGGCGCAAAAGGTCATTTTGACGACCGGTCCCTGGACGGGGCAAATGTGCCCCGATCTGGCCCCCTATTTGTCGTTGCAGCGCCGGGTTTTGCACTGGTTTGGCGACCCGCAATCAACACTAACCGAAGCGGCGGGTTTTCACCCCTTTGCCATTGAAACCCCTGTGGGCGGCTTGTTTTATGGTTTTCCGGCGCGTGATGAAACGGGGGTCAAGGTGGCCGAGCACGTGCGTCATGACCCTGTGGCGCGCATATCGGATATGCAAAGGGGGGGCAATGCGGACGATCAGGCGCATATCGACCCGCTGGTCCGGGCGCATTTGCCGGATGCGGGCACGCGTCTGAACATGGCGGCATGCCTTTATACCATGAGCCCGGACGAGCATTTCATTATTGATGCGGTGCCGGGGCAGGATGGCCTGTTTGTCGGCGCAGGGTTTTCCGGCCACGGGTTTAAATTCTCACCGATGATTGGCGAAGCACTGAGCGCATTGGCACTGGGCGAAGACTGTGATTTTCCCTATGACTTTTTCTCTTTGGCGCGCTTTGCCTCTTGACGAAAAGGGCGAAGAGGGCAAGCGTCTTCTGGTTATATATTAAAAGGGATGCAGCATGTCCGATGCGCCATTGAGTGAAAATCTGAACCGTGTAAAACCCTCGGCGACCCTGGCGGTAACCCAAAAGGCGCGCGAATTGAAAGCCGCCGGTGTTGATGTCATCGGTCTTGGGGCCGGAGAGCCGGATTTTGACACGCCGGATAATATCAAGGCGGCGGCAATCCGCGCCATAGAAGAAGGCAAGACCAAATACACCGCCGTTGACGGTATTCCCGAGCTAAAAGCGGCCATTTGCGCCAAGTTCGAGCGCGATAACGACCTGCATTACACGCCAGAGCAAATCAATGTATCGCCGGGCGGCAAGCCGGTTATTTTTAATGCCTTTATCGCCACCCTCAATCCGGGCGACGAGGTTTTGGTGCCTGCGCCTTATTGGGTCAGCTATCCCGATATTGCGCTTTTGTGTGGTGGCACGCCTGTCTTTATCCAAAGCAAGATTAAAAACAGCTACAAGCTGACGCCGCAAGAGCTGGAAGCGGCGATTACACCCAAAACCAAATGGCTGGTCCTCAACTCGCCCTCCAACCCGACCGGCGCCGCCTATGCGCGCCACGAATTAGAGGCGCTGGGCGAAGTTTTGCTGAAACACCCGCAAGTGTGGATTTTGTGCGATGATATGTACGAGCATCTTATCTATGATGATTTTACATTTACCACGCTGGCGCAAGTGGTGCCGGGGCTTTACGAGCGCACGTTGACCATGAACGGGGTTTCCAAAGCCTATGCCATGACCGGCTGGCGCATTGGCTATGCAGGCGGGCCAAAAGACCTGATCGCCGCCATGCGCAAGGTGATGAGCCAGTCAACATCAAACCCCACATCGATCAGCCAATATGCCGCCACTGAGGCCCTTAACGGCCCGCAAGATTTTATTGCGCCGCGTAATGCGATCTTCAAGGAACGGCGCGATCTGGTTGTATCCATGCTTAATCAGGCCGACGGGCTGGCGTGTCGCACCCCCGAAGGGGCGTTTTATGTTTATCCCGATTGCGCCGCCTTGATGGGACGGCAAACCCCTGCGGGCCGTGTTATCGAAAATGATGCCGATTTTTGCGCCGCGCTTTTGGAAGATGAGGCGGTGGCCGCGGTGCCGGGGGCTGCTTTTGGCATGTCACCGGCGTTTCGTGTGTCCTATGCAACGGCGACCGATTTACTCAAAACCGCCTGCGCACGCATTCAGAAATTTTGCGGATCGCTTTCGTGAGCGAAGGGTTACTTTAATACGCAATAAAATAATGCTCCAGCGCCTGTCATCTGGAAAGGTGAACGGGTGCGCTATAGGCAAAAAAAGCCGGGCCCACACGAAGTGGCCCGGCTTGAAGTCTTCGCCAGACCTCGCAAGGGGGAGGAGGAGGTCCGCGGTAACCGTTTCACGAAAAGGGGGTCGGGGAACGGCAAAGCCAGAATGTTGGCTTCGAGGTGCTATATAGGGGCGTTAAAAAAATATAAAAGGGCTGCGCGCGCAACCCGGCTATGCAAAAATGCATATCGCGGCGCAATGCCTGTAAAACAGGGATGTTTTACGCTTTTATTTTTATTTTTATCAATCGGGCTTACACATCCCAATTCATATACCGTGCGGTCATGCCGATGGAATCAATAATGCGGGCAATAATACGGCCAATACATTGACCAAAGGCACAAATCCGATCACCTCAATAAAGGCAATTCGTTTTTTCGATTGCAGCTTTTTAAGGCTATGCTCTCTTTTTCTCATCGATATCAAATTTAACATATTGTAAAATATATATATTTTCTCTTCTTCATCTTTCTGAACGCGAGGTTCAGTCTGGTTTCAGGCGCAAGGGTACATAGTGTTCGTGGCTGGTTCATAAAGGAGAAAATTATGAAGACGCAAAACACAACCAAACTTACCGGCAAAAGCCTTTTTGTGCTAGCCGCTGTTACTCTGGCCGGAACGGCTATGGCCGCCCCCGCCTTTGCCCACCACAATAGCGGTTATAATAATAGTGGCTACTCAAGTGGCTATATGAAAGCCCCGTATAAGAAGGATATGTACCGACGCAATGATTATCGCGGTCGTGGCCAATATCTGACTCCGGCGCAGCGCTATCCCTGGCTGAACCGCATCAACCGTTATGGTACACGCGGCAAGATCATCAGGTGGGGTTATGGTTATTTGAACGGCTGTTACCGGGTCAAACGGACCGGCCGCTATAATGGCAGCCCGGCCATCGTAACGCTTCGCTATTGCCTTGATGGGTATGGCCAATCGGTGCGTCAGGGCGGTACAAAACGCCTGGTCCGTTATATCGATGCTTATGGCCCCATGTATCGTCGCTCCGGTGGCTATCGTCATAACAAGCCCATGTATCGCTATTAATGGCGGTGCCTGATGACTAAACGGCTGCGCAATGCAGCCTTGAAAACCGGCCTCGCGCCTGCCCCCCATAGGGGCGATGGCGCGAGGTTTGTTTTTTGTGCTGACAAAAAGAACGACTTGGGAATCTTGGGTGACAACTATACCGGATAGACGGACACCCTTTTCGATGTGCAGCCTGTTTGCTGATGGCGCGGCATAAATGCTGGCACAGTCATACAATATATGATATTATATGATAAATTTTTGGAGACGAATTATGGCAACTGTTAGAAAGACCATTATTGTTACCGATCAACAAGATGCATGGATCAAGGACCAGATCGCAAAGGGCGGCTATACCAATGACAGCGAAGTTATTCGTGAGTTGATACGCAAGGCGCAAAACCGGCGTTTGAATGACGGTTTGAGCACTGAAAGAAAAGCGCAAATTTTGGCTAATATGGAAAAACATGACGAAACCATTCGCAAACTGGCCCGATAGGTAAATGAGTTGCCCCCAATGGCTTGATCTGCATTCAGTATTATTTATCCACGCCAGCGCAATTGATCAGGCCGGCGGGACACAAGGCGTCCGTGATGTTGGTTTGCTGGAATCGGCCCTGGCGCGGCCAAAAAACCTGTATGCCTATGGCGAAAACGACATTTTTCAACTCGCTGCAATTTATGCGCAGGGCATTGCCAGATATCATCCGTTTATTGACGGTAACAAGCGTACAGCATTTGCGGCCGCATCTATTTTTTTGATGGATAATGGTCAAGATTTGCGACCAATAAAAAACAACAATCACGTTGATATGATGGAACGTTTGGCGCAAGGAAAAACGGCCAGAAAGGATGCCGGACAATATTTTAAATCTCACTCCGACCGTATTTGACTTTTTCCCTTTATTTCTTCTGTCCTGTTGGCCGGGGCTAAACAGCTAGCAAAGCATTTGCGCACTTGCGTTGCACCTGAAAATAAATATTGGGTATCGTCTTGAGGGCAAATGAGCGTTAGCACATTGAAAAGAATGGTGACCCCGGGGCGATTCGAACGCCCGACCTACAGATTAGGAATCTGTTGCTCTATCCTGCTGAGCTACGGGGCCATGGTTATACCGTTTGTCTTAGCGAAGAATTGTTACGGGGGGAAGTCATGATGCAGGGGGCGCAAAGACCGTGGGCATAACCACACAAAACCATACGGGACTTTTGCGGCGCACTTTGATCGTTGGCGGTTTGTGTGGTGGTTTCGCTTTGGGTGCGTGCGGCCGTTCCGCACCTTCATCTGCGCCAAAGCATCTGCGCCCGGCGCGCAAACCCGGGCGGGTTAGAACCGTCACCAGCGGCGACAGTTTTATCCTGGAGGACGGGCGCAGTGTGCGCCTTGGGGCTATCGAAGCGCCGCGTATCGCCCGTAAAGGCCAGCGCGCCGAGCCGTTTGCGCAAGAGGCGCGCCGGTTTTTGGAAAACCTGCTTGTCGAAAAAGAAGTGACCTTCACCCGGCAAGGGCCGGACCGCTATGGGCGCTTGCGGGCGCATGGTTATATCAAGGGCGAAGACGGCAAACGGATTTGGCTGCAAGGGGCGCTGATCACCAATGGTCTGGCGCGGGTGCGTACATGGCGCGATGATCACGCGCAGGCCGATAAATTGCTGGCGCTGGAAAGCGCCACCCGGCGCGCGGCAAAAGGCTTGTGGTCCAGCCCGTATTTTGCTGTACGGACGCCGCAAACCGTGGCTTCGGCGCGCGGTTCTTTTCAGATTGTCCAGGGCCGCATTGTTGATGCGGCGATTGTTCGCCGCCGGGTTTATCTTAATTTCGGGGCCGATTGGCGCAAAGATTTTACCATCAGCATCGCCCCCAAATATGTGCGCAGCTTTACCCGTGCGGGAGTAGATCTTGCGGGCCTCTCCGGGGCGCTGGTGCGCGGGCGCGGGCTGATTACCTGGCAAGGCGGCCCTATGCTCAATCTCGATCATCCGGCGGCATTGGAAATTTTATAAAAGGGGCGTAGGCATTAAAAAACCCGGCGCCGGGGCACCGGGTTTTGATATGCGGTAAAGCAATAAATCAGGCCGCTTTCGGGGCCTTGTTGATCAAGGTTGTGCTTAGCTTGTTAAAGGCGTCATCACGCCCGATATTTTCAATTGCGGCCACTTCGCGGGCCATGCGGTCTATGGCCGATTCATAAAGCTGGCGCTCTGAATAGGACTGTTCGGGTTGATCCGCATTGCGGTGCAAATCACGGACAACTTCGGCAATATAAACCAGATCGCCAGAGTTGATTTTGGCTTCATATTCCTGGGCGCGGCGGCTCCACATTGTGCGTTTGATGCGCGGGCGGCCAAGCAGGGTTTTCAGCGCATTTTGCACAACGCCAGGGCTGGAAAGCGCGCGCATGCCACCACTTTCGGCGCGCAAAACCGGTACCCTCAAGGTCATTTTATCCTGTTCAAAGCGGACCACATAAAGCTCAAGCTCCATGCCAGCTACGGGTTCCGTAACAATGTCGGTGATTTGCCCGACACCATGCGCCGGATAAACAATATGGTCGTCAATTTTAAAAGTTCTTGCCGAATTGGTTTTTGTCATGTGTTTTTTTCTCGCCTTTTTTCGCACAGTTGACTGTCAAAAAATGACCTGTCTCACCAAAAGGAGGTAAGAATTGCCATTACCTTGCATTGCAAAAAAAGCACGAAACCTTCGCCTTATAGCGAGATGACTTCGTGCCTGTGCGCACCCGTTAATATAGTACAACGATCCAAAATCGTTGCGCGAAATGTTACCGTTACTGCCGCGTGTAATGCGCCATTGCCAAGTGTATAGCACAAAATGATGCAAATTCAAAGGCTTTGCGCAAAAAATAAGAGTATATTGGGGTGATGCCCCTAACTGTTCTTTGCGCTTTGGCGCTCATGGGCCAGCGCCCCGGCGATATAGGTGGATTTCACGGCCCGGTCATCGCCCAGAATCATCAGCGCAAACAGCATTTCTTCAAATGTATTGGCGCGGGCCAGGCGGCGCGCCATCAATGGCGTTGCGGCCAGATCAAGCACCACAAAATCAGCTTCCTTGCCGGGGGCAAAATTGCCCACATGGTGGTCAATATGCACGGCCCGCGCGCCGCCCAGCGTGGCCAGATAAAAAGCCTCATAAGGGTGCAGGCTGTGGCCGCGCATTTGCGCGACCTTATAGGCTTCGCTCATGCTGGCAAAGGCGCTCAAAGACGTCCCCGCCCCGACATCAGAGCCAAGGCCAATGGTAATATTTGCCTCTTGCGCGGCGGCGATATCAAACAGGCCGCTGCCCAAAAAGAGATTTGATGTCGGGCAATGGGCAATGGCGGCCCCGGCATTGGCGAGGGTGCGCCGCTCCGCATCGGTTAAATGCACACAATGGGCAAAGATAGAGCGCGGACCAAGAAGACCGGCGCGCTGATATATATCAAGATAACTGTCGCTATCGGGAAAAAGCTCTTGCGCGCGGGCGATCTCTTTTGTGTTTTCGCTTAAATGCGTGTGCAAAAGAACATCCGGGTTTTGCGCCAGAAGATCCCCGGCGCCGCGTAATTGCTCAGGACTGGAGGTCAGGGCAAAGCGCGGCGTGACGGCATAGCCAAGACGGCCCTTGCCGCGCCATTTTTCGATCAAGGAAAGGCTGTCATCATAGCTTGATTGCGCCGTATCCAGAAGATCGTCCGGGGCGTGGACATCCATCATCACCTTGCCCGCTATCAGCCGCATATTGCGCTTTAGCGCCTGGCTGAAAATGGCATCGACCGTGTGTGCATGAACGGTGGGAAAAACCAGCGCCGAGGTGGTGCCATTACGCAAAAGCTCATCGAGAAAAAAGCCCGCCGTGTCGATGGCTTTATCTTTAAATCGTTTCAGGCCGATCTCGGTCGGAAAAGCGTAATGACCAAGCCAGTCAAGCAAATCCTTGCCATAACTGCCAATCATGTCGATTTGCGGATAATGCACATGGGTATCGATAAAGCCCGGTATAATCAGACTGTCGGGACAATGCTGGACATCGACATCGCGGGTAAGATCAGCCATTTCCTCAGGCGTGCCAAGAGCGGCAATGCGCCCGTCCTCGACCACCAAAACACCATCATCATAGGCCATGACGGCCCCGGCGGCCGCATTGCGCGCCGGGTCATCATTGAAATGCAGAATATGGCTGCGAAAGGCGGTGCGGCTCATGAGGGTATATCCACAATAATCTTGTCTTGCAGGTGTACCTCATCGCAATCAGGCCCCGGCCCTGTGCGGTCAATGACCAGAAAATCAGAAGGTGCATCAAGCGCCAAAAGGTAATGGTGCCAGGTACCGGTATGATAATTAACGCCCTGGTCCGGCGCGGCCAGAAAGGCACGTATGTGCGCCGCATCAAATACCCCTTTGGGGGCCACAACAACCAGATAGGGGCGGTTCGATAAAGGGTAAAAGGCTTGCGAGGACAGGGGGTGGCGCTCCATCACTTTTATGGTCAGCGGTGCAGGCAAGGGAGTGGAGCGAAAAATACTGAGCGCCGGCGCGCCGCCTTGCGCGCTTAAATCAGGCACCGCGGCGCTTTCAAAGCGCAAGGTCTGACCATAATTTATGGTATGGGTGTGTACGGCGGCATCGATCGACAAGACATCGCCAAACGGGGCGAAGGCATCGGCGCAAAGGGGCGCGGGGGTGATGACGCGCGGTTGGCTCATTTTTTGGCCTTTTCTTGCAGCGCCCAGCGGGCGATTATCGCGCGTTCATCTTCGCTCATTGCCGTTTCATTGCCAAGGGGCATGATTTTGGCAACCGCGACCTGCTCATAAATGCGCGCTGCATTGGCCCTGATCTGGACGTCATCGGTAAGCACCAGCCCGGCCGGCGGGGCATCAAAGCCCTCATGACTGGGCCGCGCCGCATGGCACATGATGCAATGGGTGTTGATCAGGGTTTTGACGGTGGCAAAGTCCGCTTCGCTTTTTATGTTTTTGGCCACAAAGCCGTTTTGGCTGACACTGGCAAAAGCAATTGTGACGATAAAGATCAGCGCCCCGGCGACAAGATAAATATAGCGCACATCGTCCTTGTGGCGGCGGTTGAAAAAATGCCGGATAATCATGCCCGAAAGCCCGAACCCGGCGAGCAGCGCCCAGTTATAGGGATTGCCGAAAAACAACGGATAATGATTGCTGGTCATAATAAGGAGCACCGGCAGGGTCATATAATTATTGTGCAAGGAGCGCTGTTTGGCGGCCAAGCCCAGCGCCGGGTCAGGGGCTTTACCGGCCAGCATGGCGGCCACGGTTTTGCGCTGGTTGGGAATGATAATGATAAACACATTGGCGGCCATCACCGTGCCGATAATTGCCCCGACATGCATCATCGCCCCACGCCCGGAAAAAACCTTGTTCAGGGCAAACGCCATGGCAATCAGTGTTACAAACCACAAAGCCCCCAAAAGCGCATCGTTTTTACGTAAAGGTGAGCGGCACATGCCATCATAAACAAGCCAGCCAAAAATCAACGCCCCCAGCCCAAGGGCGCTGGCCTGTATATTCGTTAAATCGAGCTTGGCGCGATCGACAAGGTAGAGATCGGCGCTGAGGTAATACATCAAGACAAGAAGCGCAAAACCCGACAGCCAGGTGGTATAGGCCTCCCATTTGAACCAGTGCAGATGATCGGGCATATGGTCCGGGGCAACGCGGTATTTTGTCTTGTGATAAAAGCCGCCGCCATGCACGGCCCACAAACTGCCGGCCACGCCTTTTTCAGAATCGCCCTTTTGCGGGCGCAGGGAATTATCCAGCCAGATAAAATAAAAGCTCGAGCCTATCCAGGCGATACCGGCGATGACATGCAGCCAGCGCACGGCCATGTTAAGCCAGGGCATAATGTCAAATTCCATGTTTTCAGTCCGTCTTGATCAAGGTTAACATTTGCGCCGCAATGGCGATGGCAATGGCCTCAGGGGCCTTGCCGGGAATGGATGAAAGCCCGATCGGGCAGGTCAGGCGCGCAAGCTGGTCTTCGTCAAGCCCTTCTTTTTTCAGTCGTTGGATAAACCGTGCGCGCTTGGTTTGCGAACCGATCAGCCCGGCAAAGCCCGCATCACCGCGCGCCAACACGGCGCGGATAATTTCATAATCCAGCGTATGATCATGGGTCAGCACACAATAAAAGGCACCCTTGGGGGCCATGGCCACCAGCGCCGCCGGATCGCCGCGATGTAAATTTACGCCCGCGCGCACCTTATGGGCAAAACTTTGCGGGCGCTGATCCGCCCAGTGTACGGCAAAGGGCAGGCCATCCAGAACATGCACCAGCGCTTTGCCGACATGGCCCGCGCCAAAAATATAAAGCGGGGTGAGGGCGCTGGCGGGCGGCATCAGCCTGTCAATAATCTCCTGCGCTGATCCGTGTAAGCGCTGATAACGAAGATCAACAGATCCCCCGCAGCACTGGCCAAGATCGGGACCAAGGGTGCAGGTTTCAAGAAAAAGATCCTCCCCATTGCGCAGCATTGTACGCGCCCGCTCACAGGCCTGGTATTCCAGGGCGCCGCCGCCAATAGAGCCATATTGACGGGTCTGGCCGATCAGCATTTGCGTGCCCGCCTCGCGCGGGGCCGAGCCGCGCACCGCCGCCAGCGTGACCAGCACCGCGCCGTCATCGCTGATTATGGTGTGTAAAGTCTGGTGGCTCCATGCGGTCATGATGTTTGCCCGTTTATGGCGCGCAAAATGTTTTCCGGCGTGGCCGGGGCGTGCAGATCAGGCATGGCGCTGCCCGTGCTCGCCACCGCATCGGTGATGGCGCTGAATACCGATATGGCCAGCATAAAGGGCGGCTCGCCTACCGCTTTTGAGCGATAAATCGTCTCTTGGGTGTTTTTGCCTTTTTCATAAATATTGACATTGAAAATCTTTGGGCGATCCGCGCAAGCGGGGATTTTATAGGTCGAGGGCGCATGGGTTTTAAGCTGGCCTTTATTATCAAAAACCAGCTCTTCGGAGGTCAGCCAACCCATCCCTTGCACAAAGCCGCCCTCGATCTGGCCAATATCCAGCGCCGGGTTCAAAGACGCGCCGACATCGTGCAAAATATCAACGCGCAGGATACGGCTCTCGCCGGTCAATGTGTCGATCTGTACCTCGCTGATCGCCGCGCCATAAGCAAAATAATAAAACGG
>JALWSB010000163.1 GCA_027080345.1 Robiginitomaculum sp.
TATGAGCATTATTTTTAATTTGGTTTTCAGGTTGATTGTATCAATTTATTGGGGCTCTTTTTCCACTGAATAAGCCCCAGCATTCGTACAACTCGATAAAAGTAAAAATCGATTTATTTTAATTGAGTGCGTCAAATGGAAATTTCATCCAGTATGTTTTTTCCTTGCAAGAAAAGCAGAAAGTCGGTGTCGCTCTGAAATAAGATACTGGCCGAGCAATCTCAAATCGCCAAACTCACCCTCATAATTAGGGATATTAGCCCTTTGTCTTTTATATTCGAAATAAGGTAGTTAAGTCTCAACTTAAAACGGTCTGGGAAGTCACAGCTAAATGCACATTCTTTTTCTAACTGATAACTTCCCGCCCGAGATTAATGCCCCGGCTTCGCGGACGTTCGAGCATTGTCGTGAATGGGTGAAGACCGGGCAACAGGTAACAATCATCACCTGTGCGCCAAATTTTCCAAAAGGAAAAGTGTTTGACGGGTACCGCAATCGCCTCTGGCAGCGCGAGGACATGAATGGCATTCGCGTCATTCGCGTGTGGAGTTATATCACCAAGAATGAGGGCTTTTTAAAACGCATTCTGGATTATATCAGCTTTATGCTATCCGCCATTATCGCGGCGCTGTTTGTGCGTAAACCCGATATTGTTATTGGCACTTCGCCGCAATTTTTCACTGCCTGTGCGGCCTATGTCGTCGGGGCCTATAAACGCATCCCTTTTGTGTTTGAGCTGCGTGATTTGTGGCCAGAATCCATCAAGGCGGTCGGTGCCATGCGGTCGGGCCGCATGTTGTCCATGCTCGAAGCTATCGAGCATTTTCTCTACCGCCGGGCAGCTATGATCATCAGTGTCACCAACAGCTTTAAACGGGTTCTTGAAGCGCACGGCATTGATGGAGCAAAAATTCATGTGGTGACCAATGGCATTGACCTTCAGCGCTTTCAACTTCTGCAAAAGGATGAAAGCCTGCTCAGCGATCTGGGCCTAGAGGGCAAATTTGTTGCCGGTTATATTGGTACGCACGGTCTGGCCCATGCACTTGAAACCCTGTTGGAGGCAGCCGATCAAATTCAGGATAACCCGCAGGGGGAGCGCTTCTGCCTCCTTATGCTAGGCGATGGGGCCAAAAAGGCCGAACTGGTCGCCAAAGCGCAAGGCATGAAGCTCGATAATATCATTTTTCTTGATACCGTGCCCAAGGCCGATGTGCCGCGCTATTGGGGCTTGCTGGATGTTGCCATTATCCATTTACGCAATACGCCTTTGTTTCAATCTGTGATCCCATCCAAACTTTTTGAGAGTATGGGCATGGGTATTCCCATTGTGCACGGGGTGCGGGGGGAATCGGCCAAAATCGTACAGGACCAAGAAGTCGGGCTGACTTTTGAGCCGGAAAATGCTGAACAACTGTGTGCGCAATTGCTACGCTTGCAAAGTGATCACGCCCTTTACGAAGATTTGCGTCGCCATTGTCTGCGCGCTGCCCCCAAGTTTGATCGTGGCGTTCTGGCCGCGCGCATGCTGTCACATCTGGAGACGACGGTAGCGCGGCGCAAAGGGCAGGCTTAGATATGGCGCGTGAGAAAAATACCGCGTCTCCTTTCAGGACGGCGCTGCTCTATTGGCACACTTTGCGCCATATGAAGCCCGTGCAGTTTACGGCGCGGGTAAGCCGAAAGCTTATTAAGCCCAAGCCTGATCTGCGTGCGGCCCCAGATTTGCGCCCAAAAACCGGGCTATGGCAGTGCCCGCCTGCGCCGGCTCCCTCCCTAATGGATAAGCGCACATTTTTGCTGCTCAACCAGAGCGGCGCGGTGCGTGATGCCAAAGACTGGAATGCGCCGGAGCAGGATAAATTATGGCTGTATAATCTACATTATTTTGACGATTTGCGTGCAGAAGAAGCCAACAAACGCACAGACTGGCATCAGGATCTGATGGCGCTCTGGATAGCACAAAACCCACCGGGACAGGGCAATGGCTGGGAGGCTTATCCGCTGTCTTTACGCATTGTGAACTGGATCAAATGGGCGCTGGCGGGCCATGAACTCAAAGCAGACTGGCGGCACAGTCTGGTGGTACAGGCGCGCTATTTGAGCGGGTCCATTGAATCGCATCTGCTCGGCAATCATCTGCTGGCCAATGCCAAGGCGCTGGTCTTTGCGGGCCTGTTTTTTGGGGGGGCTGAAGCCGAAGGCTGGTTGCGTAAAGGCTTGCGCATATATGCCCAGCAATTGCCCGAACAAATATTATCGGACGGTGGGCATTTTGAACGCAGCCCTATGTATCATGCGCTGATTTTGGAGGACCTGCTGGACTTGCTTAACCTGGCGGGGGCTTATCCGGGCGTTGTCGGCAAAGACGTGATTGCGCAATGGGAGCGCATCACAGACGCCATGCGTCATTGGCTAAAGGTGATGACCCATCCTGATGGGCAAATCAGTTTTTTTAATGATGCGGCCTTTGGTATTGCCGCAAGTCCTGGCGCGTTGGACGATTATGCGCAAGCGCTGGGGCAAATACCGTCTGCGTCGTTGGTGGATGGTGTGGTGCACCTAGAGGCCTCGGGTTATATCCGGGTGCAGCGCGGGGCCATGGTGGCTCTTCTTGATGTTGGCCCCATTGGGCCGGATTATCTGCCAGGCCATGCCCATGCCGATACACTGTCATTCGAGCTGTCGCTTTATGGCCAGCGTGTAGTGGTGAATTCAGGCACTTCTGAATACGGCACTGGGTCAGAGCGCCAACGCCAGCGCGCAACGGCCGCGCACAGCACGCTTGAACTGGCGGGACAAAGCTCCAGTGAAATGTGGAGCGGCTTTCGGGTGGCCCAACGGGCACGCCCCCGCAATCTTGAATGCTTAACCGGAGACGAAGTCTTGATCATTCGCTGTTCCCATGATGGGTATGCGCGTCTGTCTGGCAAACATATTGTGACACGAACATGGGAATTTTGCAAAAACAGGCTGGATGTGCGCGATGACTTTTCAGGGCGGGGCGTATCCGCTATCGCCCGCCTGCACCTTCATCCCAACATCAATGCCGAGTTATCAAAAGAAGGCGTGCATCTGTCTGACAAAGAAGGTATTGATATCTATGTTGAATACGATGGGGAACATGTTTCCATTACGGAAGGGACTTATCATCCTGAATTTGGCATTTCATTAAAGAATAAATGTATAGAAATGACGTCAATAGATAAGCATACGAATGCGATATTTTATTGGGGCGGGGAAAATAGC
>JALWSB010000164.1 GCA_027080345.1 Robiginitomaculum sp.
CGGCCATCAATTTTGTCCTGTGGGCGGATAAATCCCCCGCCGAAGCGGTCGAAGCGGCAATGTTTGAAACCGCCGGAGAGGCCTGATGGTGTGCAAGCCCCGCCAGGCACTGGTTGGCGCCGGCCATATGGGCAGCGCCCTTCTGGCCGGTTGGCTGAATAACGATCTGGCGGTGCGCGGCGGCGCCCTGATCATTGCCGACCCGGCCCCGACGCAAAAAACCAAAGACCTTGCCACTGCTTTGCAGGCCAGTCTGGTGCCTGCATTGGAGCGGGAAAAATGCAGCCTTCTTGAAACCGTTGTTTTGGCGTTAAAGCCAGATCTTATTGGCCGCGCCGCGCCGCAAATCCGCGACGCCTTACCCGCCAGGGCGACCGTGGTTTCGGTAGCTGCCGGGGTGCCACTGGCGCGGCTGGCCGCACTTTATGGCGATCGCCCGCTGGTCCGGGCCATGCCCAACACCCCGGCCGCGATTGGCCGGGGCGCAACGGTCTATGCCACCAATGGAGCGCTTGACAAGGCCACAGAAGAAAATGTCCACGCACTGTTGGCGGCCACGGGCTTTGCCGAGAAAACCGCCGATGAGCGCCATCTGGACGCGGTAACGGCGGTGTCAGGCTCCGGCCCCGCTTATGTTTTTTTACTGGCCGAGACCATGATGGCGGCGGGTATCGCCGAAGGATTGACCCCGGAACTTGCCCGCAAACTGGCCTGCGAAACGGTCGCCGGGGCGGGTGAATTATTGCGCCAGGGCGGCAATGATCCGGCTGCTTTACGCCATGCGGTCACCTCACCGGGCGGCACGACCGCGGCGGCGCTTGATGTGTTGATGGGCGCGGGCGGCTTTGCCGAAATGATGCGCCGGGCGGTCAATGCGGCGGCGCGGCGCTCAAGCCAGTTGGGGGCCGGCCAGATCAGACCACCGGCGGAAGACTGACCAGCGCCCGCAAGCCCCCCTTTGGCGATTTTTCCAACCACACATCACCGCCATGCGCCCGGGCAATATCGCGCGCGATGGAAAGCCCCAGCCCGACGCCCTGAACAGGTGAAGAATCGGAGGCGTTCAATGAGCGCGCTTCATCAAAACGGTTAAACGGGATAAAGGCCTCTTCAAAATGTGCTTCATCAAGGCCTGGCCCGTCATCGTCAACACAAATGCGTATGGTCTCGCCGCGCCCTTTTTCGCCCGCCTTTAACGCGGCGCTTATCCAGACATGGGTGCCATGGCGCATGGCATTATTGACCAGATTGGAGAGGCACCGTTGCAAGGCCTCCTCGCGGCCAATGCACACCAGATCAGTGGCGATAGAGGTTTCAACCGCACCCCCGGCACGCCTGCTGTTTTTGGCAATACGCGCCACCAGCGCCGACACATCAACCGGCGCCCCGGCCTTTTCACGCGCCCCTGATGCAAACGCCAGATACGCATCCAGCATGGTTTCCATTTCCGCCAGATCGGCCTTTGCCGCCTCGACATCGGCATTTTTTTCCATCAGGGCAAATTGTAATTTCAAGCGCGTTACCGGGGTGCGCAAATCATGACTGACGGCGGCCAGCATGGCGGTGCGCTGTTCGACAAAACGCTGGATGCGCTGGCGCATGGTGATAAAGGCCCGCGCCGCCTGGCGCACTTCACGCGCCCCTGAAGGGGAAAAGGCCGGGGCGTCCAGATCCTTGCCGAACCGGTCCGCTGCATCGGCAAGGCGCTGTATCGGGCGCACCTGATTGCGGATAAACAAAATCGCGACTGTGGTCAAAAGCGCCGTTGTCAGGGTCAGCCAAAAAACAAAAATATGCCCGGTTGTGGAAAATACATTGCCGCGCGGCGCAATAAAACGCATCACCCCGCCAGGCACCGCCACGCGGATATCCACATAGGCAGGATAGCGCGTGGTATCAAACCAGAACGGGGCCTCAATCTTGCTCTCCAGCGCCTTGCGTACCGTTCGGTCCAGCAATGAATAAACCGAAGAGCGCGTCGAGGTGGGCAAGGTTTCGCCGCTTTCCAGACGCATGGAAAGATTCATTTTCTTGAGCGAATATTGCGCCAGTTTTTGCAAATTCTGCGGGCTGGGGTCGTCTTCATAAAGTTTCAGAATCACCGCCACATCCCCGGCCACGCCTTCGGACAAACGCGCGGTTACGGTGATCCATTGCGAATCGAAAAACATCCACAACACCCCCGCCTGCATCAGCACCACCGGCAAAGCGATAATCAGCAAAGAGCGTTGAAAAAGCCCCTTGGGGGTAAAGTCGCGCAAACGCCGATGGCGGGAAAACCAGTTTGCCAGACGCGCGGCGTACGTGTTTTTTTTCATGCGCCCCCCCGCTTTGGTGCAAAACGGGCCATCAGCCGGTAACCGGCTCCGCGCAAGGTTTGCAAGTGTTGCGGGTGGCGCGGGTCGGCCTCGATCTTGCGGCGCAGGCGCGCCATTTGCACATCAATGGCCCGCTCGGAGGTGGCAAAACTGCGCGACAAGGCGCTGCGCCCGACCACCATGGCCGGGGTCTTGGCCAGAGCATTAAGCAATCGTGCTTCCGCCCCGGTCAGCGGCACACGGCCCTGCGGTCCGGTTAATTCATGACTGGCCGGGGTGTAATGCCAAGGCCCGAAAACCAGCGACATCGTCTCATCAAGGGGTGGTTTTGAGCGGCGCAAAATCGCCTCAATACGGAGCAGCAATTCTTCGGGTTCAAACGGTTTGGCCAGATAATCATCGGCCCCGGCGCGCAAGCCTTCGATACGTTCATCCGGCGCGCCGCGCGCGGTCAGTAATAAAATTGGCGCGCCATCATCCGGCGACAAAGCGCGGGTGAAGCTGATGCCATCTTCGCCGGGCATCATCACATCGACAACCATCAAGTCAAACTGTAATCCGGCCATCATTTTGCGTGCTTTTTGCGCATTGGCCGCCACCGACACATGATAGCCTTGGCGTCCGAGATAGGTTTTCAACAAACCACGAATGCGATCATCATCATCAATAACCAGTATATGTGTATCGGTTTTTGCCACGCGGTTTGCCCGTCCTGCGTATAAGAGTGTGATTGGCACATTTATTTTGCCATACCACCCTGATAAGTTAAGGGTCCCCGATTGGAGCGCAAATCATGGCAGCACACAAACTTTTTCGTCAGACAAATGGTCAGATGTGGTGGAATGGGGCGTTTGTTGCGTGCGCCGATGCGCTGATTTCCATCCAGACCCATGGCCTGCACTATGGCTCGTGCGTGTTTGAGGGTGAACGCAGCTATGACGGGCAGATTTTCAAAAGCGCCGCGCATACGGATCGCCTGATTAATTCAGCCCGCCTGCTCGGCATGGACATACCGTTTAGCGCCGCGCAAATCGAAGCGGCAAAAAAAGAAACGCAAGAGCGCAGCGGCATTGCACAGGCTTATTTACGCCCCGTTGTCTGGCGCGGTGACGAGCAATTGGGCGTCTCAGCGGCCAATAACCGCATCCATATGGCCATCGCCATTTGGGCTATGGATAGCTATTTTGCCAATAAAATGGCCGGCATCCGCCTATGCCTTTCCGACTGGCGGCGCCCGCCCCCCGCGTGCGCCCCGGTCAAGGCCAAGGCCGCCGGGCTTTATGTGATTTGTACGCTTTCCAAGGATGCGGCGGCGCAAAAAGGCTATGATGATGCGTTAATGCTCGATTATGAAGGCCGGATTGCCGAATGCACCGGCGCGCATATTTTCTTTGTCCGCGATGGGCAATTACACACCCCTTCCGCCGACTGGTTTCTTGACGGCATTACCCGCGCCACAGTTTTGGAAATGGCGGCAGCGCAAAATATTCCCGTTCACGAACGCACCATAATGCCTGATGAGTTGGGCACATTTTCCGAGTGTTTTATTGTCGGCACGGCGGCGGAGATCACCCCGGTGCGCGAGATTGCCGGCACGCCCTACACCCCCGGTGCATTGTCGCAAAATATGATCGACGCCTATGACGCCCGCATCCATAGCCGTGCGGGTTAGGCCATGCCTATCCCCTGATCGCCATTTCCAGGCCATTGGCGTCCCGCTCAGGCTTTTTGGGCAGGGTTTCACTGGCCCCCAGTAAAATGCGCTGCGCCGACCAGGCACTGGCGCAGGCGTCAAGAAAATCATCGGGGCGCGCATCGCTGAACGGGGTAAAGCGTGTGGCTTGTAAAAACTCTTTGTCAAAGCCGGCTTTTTCCAGCGCCTGCAGACGCTCAGCACGCCCGGCATCGGTCTTTTTCGGATATTCACACGGCACATTATCGCGCAAAAGCGCAAAAGATAATTCCGGGTGCACCTCAAAAATACGGCTTTGCATATCGGGGGTGATGCGGGCGTCAATTTCGCGCATTTTATCGAAAATACCAAAGACCTGCTTGCTGATCTTGGGGGCATTTTCACCGCTCTGGGCATTGGCATTACAGGCATTTTCATAACTGGTGGTATAGAGCGCCCGGCGGCACGGGGCCGAAAACACACTTGATTTACGCGCCCCAAGACGCTCTCGCGCCGCCGCATCACAGGCCCGCCCGCCGGGCCTTGCCACTTCGGCAAAACCAATGGGCATATCCACCGCGACAATTTGCGGACGTTCGGGTACATTCAGAACGTCCCAAAACGAACGCAACATCATCAGGCGCGGCGCATGTTGGCCCGCCACATCAAGAAGCACCGCAATCCATCCGCCCGGACAGCCATCAAGCCCGGCCACCCAGCGCCCGGGTTTGCGCGATTGCAAAGGCGGGCGGGCGGTCACCCCGGTGCGCGGATTGGCCAGCCGGTCCTGCGTTGCCACCAGCGGCAACTCACTGACCCCCATGCGCGCCGCTTCGCCAATCACCGCATCAACCGAGGACACCGCGTTTTCCAGCGCCACATTGATCGGCAGACCATTAAGAAGATGGGCGCTGAACAGCGCCATAAGAAGATCGCCCGTGCCCTTGGGGACATCCTTGTAACACGGCACGCTGACGCACCAGGCATCGCTTTTGGTCACCGCCATTGTGGTGCAATTGGTGTCCGAACGGATCGACGAGACAAGCGTCAGATCACAGCCGACATGCCGCGCCGCGCTCGCCGCCGAGGCTTCGTCAAAAACCGGATGATCGGCCAGCCAGGCCAACTCCCAGGCATTGGGGGTGATGATGTCGGCCCGGGGTAATAACGTGCGGGCAATCGCGTCGGCCACCGCCTCGCGCACATAAAGCCCCTCTGGTTCATCGCCCATTACCGGATCAACAATGATTTTGGCATCGGGCTTGGCTTTGCGGACATAATCGATCATAGCCGCCGCCGCAGTCACCTGACGCGAGGTATGAAAATACCCCGTTACCACCGCGTCAATATGTTCCAAAACTCCTTGCGCCTGCACCGCGAGAAACAGGCGCGACAACCCGTCCGCATCAATTTCCACAAGCCCCGGATCGCCCCACCCCGGATGGCGTCCGACAATCACCGTGGGCAGGGTAATGACCTCGATACCCAACCGTTCAAAGGCAAAAGCACTGGCCGATGCACCAATTCGGCTTGAAGCGGCTTGCGAAGAGATCAAAAGTACGGTTTTCATAGGCCTTCACTATAACGAAAGACATTAACATGTCACCAATATGCAGATCAGCCCTGTTCATCCCCGCCGCCAATGCCCGGGCCATGGCCAAAGCCCCCACCTTGGCCGCAGATATGATTATCCTTGACCTTGAAGATGCGGTGGCACCACAACAAAAAGAAAAGGCACGCGCCGGTGCGCTTGCCGCTTTGCGCCAAACCTCCTGGCAAAGCCCGTGCCGGGCGGTGCGTATCAATGGTCTTGATACGCCATGGGGGGCGGGTGATGTGCGCGCCCTTGGCACCGAAAATATCGATGCGCTGATCATCCCCAAAGTGCAAAGCGCCGATGATGTAAAGCGCGTGCATGATCGCCTCATTGGGGCCGGTGCGAAAACAATGCCGGCCCTTTGGGCGATGATCGAAACCCCCGCCGGGGTGTTGGCACTTGGCGATATAACCACCAATGCGCAACCTTGCGGGTTGCGCGGCCTGATTGCCGGCACCAACGATCTGGCTTTGGGTCTACACTGTGACGGGCTGGCCAATAACCGCCAAGCCTTGATCGGACATTTATCACAAATCGTCCTGCACGCCCGCGCCGCCGGATTGATGGCGCTGGACGGGGTATATAATGCGTTTGATGATGCGGCGGGCTTTGCCGCGCAGGTCAAACAGGGGCGGCAATTGGGTTTTGACGGCAAAACCCTGATCCACCCGGCGCAAATCGAAACCGCCGCGCGCGCCTTTGGCCCCACCAATGATGAGATCAAGCGCGCCCGCGCCATTGTCCGTGCGTTTGGGTTGAAAAAGAATGCCGGGCTGGGGGCCATTTCCCTTGGCGGTGAGATGATCGAGCGTTTACATCTGCACGAAGCGCAAAACCTGCTGGCAAGCCTGCCAAAAAGTGCTACAGCAAAAGAAAAAGGCAAATCACATGCGTAAGTTTTGGGTTTTAACATTCCTCGCCAGCTTTTTTCTGGCCCCGCCATTACTGGCCGACACCGCGCAAGAGGCGGGAGCTTGTGTGCTGGATGACAGCACTCTGATCGCCCAGTCAAAACTGGAATACCGCGACTTTCACTATGGGGCGAACGGCTGGCGGCCGCTGACCGATGCCAAATGTTATGCGCAGGCCGCCGCGTCGATTGTCTCCTGGCTGGTTGACCATCAAAAGAGCCTGACCCCCGGGCAGGTGCGCACATCGCATTATCAGGCGGCGCGCAATTTTGCCTTTGCCGGACAAAGAGAAGTGGCGCTGGTGCAATTGCATATGGCCTATGTCAGCGATCAGCCAAAAGACGTTAGCATGGACTGGAACGCCTATCTTGATGCGTTTTCCGCCTGGCTGGAGAACGATCAGGCAGCCTATGAAACGGCAATTGCCCAATTACAGGCGCAGGCAGTGGACGAAAACGGGAAAAAACCCAATGTCGCAGCCGCGGCGCGTTTCGCCAATTGCTGGAACAAGAATTATACGGCAATAGAATATGATCCGGCCTGTGAGGTCGGCAAACAAGCAAAGGCTATTCCATGAGCGTCACCATTTATCATAATCCGCGCTGTTCCAAATCCCGCGCCACCAAGGCACTTTTGGACGAAAACAATATTGCCCACGAGACCGTGCTTTATCTTGAAAATCCGCCCACTACGGATGATCTGCATGGCCTGCTCAAGGCGCTTGGGTTGACGTCGGCACGCGATATGATGCGCACCGGCGAAGATATTTATAAAGAGCTGCGCCTGGACACGGTGGATGATGATGAGGCCCTGTGCGTTGCCATGAGCGAACACCCGCGCCTTATTGAGCGGCCCATCGTGGTCAAGGATGGCGTCGCCCGCATTGGCCGTCCGCCCGAATCCGTTCTGGAGCTTTTTTAACAAAAACCCATGGCCACGGCGCATAGTCCCCTGACCCGAAGGCGCGTGGCCGCATTAACCTGGCCAATGATTTTCGCCAATGCCCTGATCCCCATGGTCGGGGTGATCGATACCGCGGTGATCGGTCTTGCGGGCGATGCGGCGGCCATTGGCGGGGTGGCGCTCGGCGGGGCGGTGTTCAGCGTTTTTTACTGGAGCGTTTATTTTTTACGCATGGGGGTCACTGGCTTTACCGCCCAGGCCATTGGCAAGGGCGATACAAGCGAAAGCCAGCGCGTGTTGGCGCGCGGGCTGGTGCTGGCCGTGACCTTGGGCGGGGCGGCGCTGATCCTCAAACAGCCAATTAATGTTGGCGCATTTGCGCTTTTACAAGGCAGCGCCGCGGTTGAAAGCCATGGCAGCGCCTATGTCGCCGTGCGCTTTTGGGGCGCCCCGGCGGCGCTGGGCCTGTTCAGCGTCACCGGCTGGCTGATCGGCGCTGGGCGCACCCGTTCGGCGCTGGTATTGCAGGCGGTTTTGGCGCTGATCAACGGCGCTTTGGATAGCTGGTTTGTCCTTAAACTGGGGTGGGGGCCTGCCGGTATTGCGGCGGGGACGGTGATCGCTGAATGGGTGGCGCTTTGCCTTGGCCTGTTCATTGTGTTTTCGCATTTTGCCAGGGATGGCACAATTTCATGGCGGATTTTCAGCCCGTCCATATTACTTGACCCGGCCGCGTTGCGGCGCATGATCGGGGTGAATTTTGATCTTTTCATCCGCTCAATCTGCATGGTCATCGGCTTTACCTGGTTTGCCAATGCCGGGGCGCGCCAGGGCGACACCCTGCTGGCCGCCAATCAGATTTTATTACAATTCATTGTCGTTTGGGCGTTTGTTCTTGATGCCTTTGCCTATACCGCCGAAGCGCAAACCGGGCGCGCCGTGGGCCAACATAATTTACCCAATTTACGCCGGGCGGTGCGGCTGACCGGTGAATTTTCCGCCATAAGCGCCCTTCTCTTCAGCCTGTTAACATTTGTCTTTGCACCCTTTGTTATTGACCATATTGTCACCGATCCGGGCGTGCGCGCCGCCGCCAAGGCCTATGTGCCGTTTTGCGCTGCCGTGCCAATTCTGGGCGCGCTGGCCTGGCTTTTGGACGGGGTATTTATTGGCGCCACTTTTGGCCGTGCCATGCGCAATGCGGCCATTGCCGCCCTCGTCATTTATCTTGTGAGCGATGCCCTTTTAACCCCGCGTCTTGGCAATGCCGGGGTATGGGCAGCGTTTTTGATTTATTATGTGGCGCGCGGCATCACCCTGTTGATCGCCTATCCGTCGCTTGAGCGGCGTATCACTGGCCAACCGCATCCATAATATTGGCAAACCCATCGGCTTTCAGGCGCGCCGCCAGATCGGCCTTGATGGTCTGCACCAGAGCGGGGCCATGATACACCATGGCGGTATACAATTGCACGGCGCTGGCCCCGGCGCGAATTTTGGCATAGGCCTCCCCCCCCGAAGCGATACCACCAACACCGACCAGGGGAATGCGGCCGCCCGCCGCCGCATGGAATTGACGCAAAATACGCGTTGAAAGATCAAACAAAGGTGCGCCGGAAAGTCCGCCCTTTTCACCCCGCGCCCGCCCGCGCAAATCCGCCGGGCGGCTGATCGTGGTGTTGGCTACAATAAGCGCGTCAATGCCGTGCCGGATGGCCGCCTCGGTGATGTTATCAATCTGCCGCGCATCAAGATCCGGGGCGACTTTGAGAAAAAGCGGCGTATCGCCCCCCTTATTTTGCATTTTTTTACGGGTGTGCATGAGCCGTTCGAGCAATTCATCCAGCGCCGCGCCGGTTTGCAGATCGCGTAAATTCGGCGTGTTGGGCGAGGAAATATTGACCGTAAACCAGTCCGCCAGTCCCCATAGGCGCGTCAATAGCAAACAATAATCCCCGGCCCGATCGGCGCTCGTTTTATTGGCCCCGATATTGGCCCCAAGGGCGCCGGGAGTGCGCACCAAAGCGCGCTGCTTTTCAAACGCAGCGGCAAAAGCCTCGGCACCTTTATTGTTAAACCCCATACGGTTGATCACCGCGCCATTGTGCGGCAGGCGAAACAAGCGCGGATGGGCATTGCCGGCCTGCGGCAAGGGCGTCACCGTGCCGCTTTCCGCCCAGCCAAACCCGGCCGCCAGCATAGCCGCACCAACATGGGCGTTTTTATCGAACCCGGCGGCCAGGCCAATGGGGTTGGGCAAATCAAGGCCGGCAAAGCGCGTGCGCAATATCGGATCGTCCGGGCCGGGGGCGCGCGGCCCCAGACCCGCGCGCAACGCCTCGATCGTCAGCGTGTGCGCCATTTCCGCGGGCAAAGCCCGTAAAGACCGCGTGGCCAGAGCATGGAAAAGACTCATGTCAAAAACTCAGGCGCGAAAACATGCTCCCCCGCCGCATTACGGGCCAGACGCACGGTGGAGATCACCGCCCGCATCGGCAAATCCCCATAAAGATGAGGAAAGAGCGCCCCGCCGCGTGAAACCTCCCATTTCAACGAAGACCCCAAAGCCACCGCATCAACAGCAATCAGCATAAGCGGATCAACACCCGCATAATGCCGCCGCGCCGTTTCCACCAACTGATCAGCCGTGGAGAAATGGATAAACCCGTCGCGTACATCATCCGTGCCGCCGCAAAACACCCCGGCCCGCGTGGCTGCATCCCACAGATTTTTTTCACAAAGGCGATAGATAATTGCGTCTGTCATAGCCCCGACATACCCCCTTGCCCGGCCCCGTTCAAGCGCAGGAAAATAGGTTTACATTCCTATTTTGGGGTGTATATTCCGATTCTCGGGGAAAGGTGAAGCGATGCTGACCCATAAACAGATCTGGCGCGGGCTGGACGCGGTTGCCATGCGCGCAGGACTCAGCGTTTCGGCTCTGGCGCGACTGGCCGGGCTGGATGCCACTGCATTTAATCCGTCAAAACGCTATGCGGCCAATGGTACACGCCTGCGCTGGCCCTCAACCGAAAGCATTGCCAAAGTGCTTGATGCGGTCAATATCAGCTTTGAAGAATTTGCTGTGTTGGCGTCGGGGCATCATGGCGCCGGCGAGGTCGGTCGCCCGGTACCGCTGATCGGCATGGCCCAGGCCGGATCGGGCGGTTATTTTGACGATGCCGGATTTCCCGTCGGCAGCGGTTGGGACGAGGTCAGGTTTCCCGGTTTTGATGGCGAACATGCCTATGCGCTGGAAATTAGCGGCGATTCCATGCTGCCGGTTTTTCGCGATGGGGACCGCATTGTCGTGGCCCCCGGCGAGGATGTAAGGCGCGGCGACCGGGTGGTCGTGCGCACAAAAGAGGGCGAGGTCATGGCCAAGGAATTGCGCCGCATCACCGGCACCCGGATCGAGTTGATATCGCTTAATAAAGACTATCAAAACCGGGAATTGGAACGGCGCAATGTTGACTGGATTGCGCGCATTGTCTGGGCCAGCCAGTAAGTTTTCAGGCGATCAGGACGTGCCGATTTCCAGATAACGGACCGCCTGGGCGCGCGCCGCGTCCACGCCTTCACGATCAAAAATATCCACAAGGGTTTTGGCCCGGGCGATCATGGCGCGATCATAGGCCAGCGTCACCCGCTGTGCCGCCGCTGAGCGGCGCAAGGCCGCCATGGCCGGAGCCTGCATGGCCGCCTCATCCAGCGCCAGCATCGCCACGCCGCATTGCATATCAATCACCGGGTCATTGTGTGACAGGCGCGCGGCGGCTTCACAATCGGCGCGGCCTTCATCACTATTGGCCCCAGTCATACGTGCCCCGAAATTGCCACCCCGGCGTATAATCTCCAGATTCCACAAGCCATGCACCGCATGCGGCCAGGGTGCCGCATTATCAATGGCCAGCGCCGCCATAATCTCTTTTTTGCCTTTGCGCGCCAGCCCTTTGCGAAACCCCTTAAACCGCCCCATAGTGCGCGCCCGATAGCCAATGGCCGCCGCCGTCAACACGTGCGCTTCGGTATTTTTGGGGTCCAGAACCGCCGCCCGGCGCGCCATTTTTTCAGCAATTTTTGCCTCCCGGCGCACCGCCTTGACCAGACCCAAATCAATACGCGCCAGCCGCGCCCGCGTCGCCAGCACCAAAGCGGCCGCACTGGCTTCCTGTTCGCCAAGTTCTATGGTCGCCTGATAATCCCCGCGCGCATAGGCATCGGCCGCCGTATCAGCCCGAAGCGATGCCGAAAGACTGACACAAACGCAAAACACAAACGCTAAAATGGAATTTTTTTTCATAGGACCCGGTCCTTCATTTTCCCTGTCTTCATAATCATATCAAGTAGATTTGTAACCATCTGCTCACGCCATTTTTTGTCGGTGTAAACGATAAGGTCTTATTAAGCCCGTCCGTCTAGACTGATGGTCAACCGGATAAAAACAGGCCCACCTGTCATGCGCACTCTGAAAATAACCCTTGCCCTGAGTCTTATCATCAGCCTTGCTGCCTGTGCCTCGGTATTCAGTGGCGGCATGGAAATCGTCAGCGGCACCGTCTCGACGGCCGGCAAAGCGGTGCACACCGTTGGCAAGGTGACAAAAAAAACCGTTCATGCGGTTGCCGGCGACAAAAAGAAAAATGAACCGGCGCCGGAGCCGGCCTCCTGATCAGGCCCGCTTGGTGATTATGCGCACCTGTGCTATCCTTTATCTCAAGCGGGGGTCAGACAGGAGAGTTCTCATGCACAACCGTTTTTTGATTTCCAGCGCCGTAACCACTGCCATAGCGCTCGTGGCCAGCCCGGCAAGCGCCATTGATGTTGATTATTCCAGCACCGTCAGCGCCAATAACATCCCCATTGCCAGCATAACGGTCGGGGCCACAGACGAGGTTCTTGCGGATAATAAATTTTATGACCGCAAGGATGTGGAATATCTCGAAGCCGATTTGCGCAAGCATCTGGAAAAAGCCTTTGGCAAGGCCGGGCTTCTGGTGGCCGGTGGGGCCGGTGCCAAACTGGATATTGAATTTACCAAGCTGACCTCGAACCGCCCTACTTTGCAGGCTTACCGCAAAAAGCCCGGTCTTGATTTTCGCAGCTTCGGCCATGGCGGTGCCGCCATCAAAGGCCATTTGACCGCTGCTGATGGCACTGATCTTGGGTCATTTGAATATTCCTGGTATGAGGACCAGTTCCATCCTGGATCTGCTGATGTCAGTGTCTGGTATGACGCCCACCGCGCCATTGCCACCATTTCGCGGCGCCTCGCTCGTGAATGGTCGGACGGCAGGCCGGATAGCGCCTCCAGCTAGGATTTGGGCTGGCGCACATCCAATTGGCAGGTTTCTTTCAAGGATGGCCGTGACACGCATACCGCTTTTAATGTTGTAAAGCGTGGGGCCATTTTGGCCGCAATCCAGGCGCACAGGCGCTCCAAAGATGGCACTTCCAGCCCGTCAATCTCGTTAAGGTAGGCGTGATCAAGCGTCTTGCGCAGATCCTCAAGCGCCGCCTCGACTGCGCCCAAATCCTCGACCCAGCCATTTGGCCCGGACGGCACCCCCTCCAGGATCAGTTCGATCTTGAAGGAATGGCCGTGCAGGCGCTTATAGCCTTGGGTGTCATTACATTCAGCCAGATGATGCGCCGCCTCGAACCAGGCGGCGCGGCTGATGCGCGCGGGAAGGGCGCGATAATGCGCCAGCTCGTCTATAAAATTCCGGTCCATTTGTGTGTCTGCAGGCTCAGGCCCCATCGGGGGTGTTTCAGGCAATAGTCTATAGCGCTGCGCGTATAGTCCACCCGGTGCGGTCCGTCCATGGGCTGCAACACAAATCGTTCAAAATCCAAATGCTCAAAATCCGAAGGAACGCAGGCCTCCTGCGGATAAACCAGCTTTAACTCATTGCCCGTTTTTTGCACCAGCGTATTATCCGCTTTGGGGCTGACGCATAGCCAGTCTATGCCTGCCGGGGCGGCAATGGTGCCGTTTGTCTCCACCGCAATGGTAAAATCCATATCGTGCAACGCTGCGATTAGCGGCGCATCAAGCTGTAAAAGCGGCTCGCCTCCCGTACACACCACAAAGGGCTTTACACGGCCCGTTTGCGCATCCGGCCAAAGCGCCAAAACAGCCTCAGCCAATGACGGCGCATCGGTAAAGCGTCCGCCATTATCACCATCCGTGCCGATAAAGTCGGTATCGCAAAACGTACAGGCGGCCCCGGCCCGGTCCTGTTCGCGCCCGGTCCATAAATTGCACCCGGCAAAACGCAAAAAAACCGCCGTACGGCCCGCCTGCGCGCCCTCCCCCTGCAAGGTCAAAAAGATGGATTTAACGCTATAACTCATGCGCCTTTTTTCCAGACTTGCCAGCCGCGCGCCCGTAACACACAGGCCGGGCAGGTGCCACACCCCTTGCCCCAGTCATGGGTTTGGTCACGCACGCCGCGATAACAGGTGTGGGTGTCTTCGACAATCAGATCAACCAGCGCCATCCCGCCAAGCTCGAAAGCCAGCGCCCATGTCGCCGCTTTGTCTATGTGCATAAGCGGGGTGAGGATTTCAAAATCCATGCCCATGCCCAAAGACAGGGCCTTTTGCAGTGCATCAAGCGTATCGCGGCGGCAATCAGGATACCCCGAATAATCGGTCTCGCACATGCCGCCGACCAAAACGGGCAAGCCACGCCGATAGCCCAATGCCGCCGCCGCTGTCAAAAACATCACATTGCGCCCCGGCACAAATGTATCGGGCAGACCGTCTTCGCGCATGCGAATCGCCCGGGGCCGGGTCAGGGAGGATTCAGCCAGCGCCCCATAGCCGCGTAAATCAACACAGTGATCTTCACCCAAAGCCGCCGCCAAAGCCGGGAATTCGGCCCGCAGTTTTTCCAGCAAGGCTGTGCGGCATGCCAGCTCCACACTGTGGTTTTGACCATAATCAAAGCCAATGGTTTCCACACGGGCATAATGCCGCAGCGCCCAGGCCAGACAAACTGTACTGTCCTGTCCGCCAGAAAACAAAACCAGCGCCGCGCCTGTTGCCGATGATGATGATGAGCCTGTGGACACGTTTTTCTCCGGTGAATGGGCGCTTCATATAGCCAAAAAAAGCAAGAATCCATCTCTGCACTGAGATATGGACAAGGCCGGAAAAAAAAGAAACAGTGCGCTCATGGGTAATCATAGTCAGCGTATTTTACAGTGCGCCATTATCGGTGCGGGGTTTGCCGGTATTGGCATGGGCATACAATTACGCCGCGCCGGGATTGAGAACTTTACCATTTTTGAAAAAACCGGCGGCATTAGCGGCACCTGGTATGACAACACCTATCCCGGCGCCGCCTGTGATGTGCCCTCGCACCTTTATTCCTATTCCTTTGCCAAAAAAACCGATTGGAGCCGTATTTATGCGCCGCAAGCCGAAATCCGCGCCTATGTCGAAGACTGCGCCCGACGCTTTGGCGTGAGCGGCCATGTCCGGCTCAATACCGCCATCACGGCGGCGCATTATGACGATGATAAACAGCTTTGGCAAATAATCACGCAAGACGGCGAGAAGATCAGGGCGCGCTTTTTGATCAGCGCCAGCGGTCCTTTGAACATTCCCGCCATTCCGCCCATTGAGGGACTGGATGATTTTTCCGGGCCGGTTTTTCACTCTGCCCGCTGGCGTCATGATGTGGATATGCGCGGCAAGCGGGTGGCGATCATCGGCAGCGCCGCCAGCGCCATTCAAATCGCCCCCAAACTGGCCGGCAAAACCGCGCATCTCGATATTTTTCAGCGCACCGCAAACTATATTATGCCGCGCCGGGACCGCGCCTATAAAGCGTGGGAAAAGACCCTGTGGCGTACTTTCCCGTTTTTGTTTTCGCTTAAACGAGCCTGGATGGCGTTCAGCCGCGATATGTGGACGTTTCGGGCGTTTCGTAAAAACAGCCTTTTGGCGCGCCTGTTCACCAGGCTCAGCATAGCCAGCATGCATGATATTGTGCACGCGCCGCAATTACGCGCCCAATTAACCCCGCCATACCAGCTAGGCTGTAAGCGTATTTTGCTTTCTGATGATTATTATCAAACCTTGTTGCGCGCCGATGTTGCCCTGCACACAGACGGGATTGCCCGCATTACCGCGCACGGCATTGAGACAAAAAACGGCGCAGATATTGCCGCCGACATCATCATCATGGCCACCGGGTTCGAGGCGACAAGCTTCATGAAAGGCCTCTGCATTACCGGCGCAAATGGCAAAGATCTGCACCAGACTCTGGCACATCGCATGAGCGCCTATCGCGGGGTATCCTATCCGGGCTTTCCAAACTTTTTTACCATTCTTGGCCCCAATACCGGGCTTGGCCATTCATCGATGATTTTGATTATCGAAGCGCAGATTGGCTATATCCTGAAATGTATTCAACAAACAAAGAATGGCGCGCTGGACGTACGCGCCGAAGCGGAAAGCCGCTATACACGCGCCATCAATAAAGCCATGAAAAACATGGTCTGGGCCGGTTCATGTTCCAGCTGGTACAAAGCCAAAGACGGCAGCATCCCCACATTATGGCCCCACTCCACCGCCGCCTTTGCCCGGCTTATGGCCAAGCCGGACTTCCAGGATTATGAATTCAAAGATACGCGCCAGTAACACACCTCCAAGGCATAGAGTCTACAAAGTAGAATATGCTGGGCTACAGATAATTTAACTGGTTCCTCGGCATTACAATATTTTAATTGTTTGTACTCTTTATTTATACAACCGGCAACTGTCTTTTTTGCTCAATTTTTTGCGGCTAATTTCTTGCCAGACGGGCAATATCGCGACATATTCCGCGCAAATGAGGACTGCAATCAGGAAGACCCATGACAGAAAAAACTGAACTGACTGAAATGGCCGTTGATATTGTTGTGGCTTATGTTGGCAATAATAATGTCGCGGCCGATGAACTGCCCGGTGTTATCACCAGTATTTATAACGCCTTGGCCAGCGCCGATGCACAGGCTGACGCGCCGCCGCCGCCGGGCAAGCCCGCCGTTTCGCCGCGCCGCTCGGTAACACCCGAATACATCATCTGTCTGGAAGATGGCCAGAAATTCAAATCGCTCAAACGGCATTTAAGCTCCAAATACGGCATGACCCCGGATGAGTATCGCGCCAAATGGGGTCTGGCTTCGGACTACCCCATGGTTGCCCCCAATTATTCGGCGACCCGGTCAAAGCTGGCAAAGAAAAGCGGCCTTGGTTATGTCCGTAAAAAATCGCGTTAATTCTTAAAATTTCTAATCAATCCTGAAAAGCCGGAAAATTTATTTTTCCGGCTTTTTTGTGCGCACCCTTAGGCACGCGCTGCGCCTATCCGCTGCACATCCGCACTGATGCCCACGGCCCGCACGGCCTATCTACCTGATTTCATTGTGGACGTGCCTCTTTACATATCCTGATAATAGGAAGATTATCCTACTGATAGGATTTTTTGCTAGTATGCACAGGTTCGAAAATTTTGTGGGAGGTCAATATGAATTCAGAATATATCGCCAAATGTCGTGAAGACGGAGCCAGGGCCAGATTGACCCGCTCTTTGGTTGCTTACGCTTTTGGCGTGGAAGAGCATGAACTGGATGCCTCGACCCGGCGCGGGGCAAAAATTGCTTTTGCCCGCCAGGTGGCCATGTATCTGACCCATATTGCCTATGAATTGAGCCTGAGCCGCGTGGCCGCCGCCTTTGGCCGCGACAGAACCACAGTCGCCCATGCCTGTCATTTGATCGAAGATTGCCGCGACGAACGCGCTTTTGACGAACGTCTTGACGAACTTGAGGCGGTATTACGGACCACGCCGCCGCCGCAAATCGGGAAAACGGCTGCATGAGTGTGCCCGCGCAAAAACGTCTGGCGCGGGTTCTGGCCCGGCTGGATAAATACGACCTGGCTTTGCAGCCGCGCCAGGATGGCTCCTTTGCGGCGCAAAAAAACGGCCGGACTGTCGCCCGTCTTGGAGCCAAAGAAAGCCGCGCGGCCTTAAGCACCGGTCTTCTTTGCGCCCATGCCGACGGCACATTATCCGTCGGCGAGAATGCCCGCAACTGGTTAAAACGTAAGACAGCCCCCGCCGATGGCAATGTTTTTGCAGCCCAACATCGCGACATGCAGACCATTCATATTATTGATGACGCAGCTAGGCTGAGCACCGCGCATTATAATGCGGCGCATTCACCCTTAAGCTGGTTATACCAACGCAAAAACAAAGATGGCAGCCGCTTTTTGAGCGCTGATGAGTTTGCCGCCGGGCAACGCTTCAGCGAAGATTATGCCCGCTCCTCATTGGCGCAAAGGGTCTGCGCAGACTGGTCCGCCACGCCGCGCGACAAGACCCCCAAAGGATCGCGCAATGCCGTTCTCGATGCCGCCGACAGCGCCCTTGCCGCCAAAGACAGGGTGATGGCAGCGCTGGCCGCCCTGGGTCCGGGGTTGGATGATCTTGTTTTTGCCCTGTGCGTTCGCGGCCTTAGCCTTGATGCACTGGAACGGGCGCGCCACTGGCCGCGGCGCTCGGCCAAAGTGATTTTTAAAATCGCCCTGGCGCGCCTGTCGGCCCATTACGGCCTGAAGAATTAACCTCATGATGGCTTGTTGCCGCGCACAAATTCCCTAAAATTGGCGCATGACACGCAAAACCCTGACCCCGGCACAAATTCAGATTGCCCGCAACAAAAAAACCGAAGCCCCGTTCAGCGGCCCCTGGCTTGATGAAAAACGCCCCGGAACCTATCTCTGCGCCGCCTGCGGTGCGCCTTTGTTCAATGGTGCCCATAAATACGATTCCGGGTCCGGCTGGCCCAGCTTTTTTGATGTGCCAGACGCGGGCGCGCTCATCGCCAGCATCGATCATGATTTGGGCATGCCGCGCACCGAAATTTCTTGCGCGAACTGCGGCGCGCATATGGGCCATGTGTTTGACGACGGCCCCGCGCCAACGGGGATGCGCTATTGTGTCAATGGCAGCGTTCTTGATTTCATCCCCGACGATGACGGCGCATAATCCCTATGAAATCAGGATTTTGCGGCCTGCCGCCCGCCCCAATTGCCGCCCGTCATAATAAAAAAACCACCCATTGGGGACAAACCATAATTGACCCTTACGCCTGGCTGCGCGATGAAAACTGGCGCGATGTGTTGCATGACCCGGGCTCTCTGGACCCAAAAATCCGCCAGCATTTACTGGCCGAAAATGCCTATTGCGATGCCGCCATGAGCGACACAGCCGCTTTGCAAGAGGCGCTTTACAAGGATATGCGCGCGCGGATCAGCGATGAGACGACCAGTGTTCCCGATGGCGATGGCGCTTACGCTTATTACACCCGCTATCTTGGCGGACAGGAGCACCCGCTTTATGTGCGCTGTCCGCATGCGCAAGGCGCGCCAATGCAAGATGAAGAAGAGATTTTGCTCGATGGCAATGCGCTGGCCGCCGGACAGACCTTTTTTGATCTTGGTGATGTCATCCACAGCCCCGATCATGCAAGGATTGCCTATGCGATTGATGTCAAAGGCTCTGAATATTTTGATATCCGCATTCGCGATATTAAAAGCGGCCATGAGCACCCCGAAACCTTGCACGACAGTAATGGCGTCATCGTCTGGACCGGCGATTCGCGTGCCTTTTACTGGGTCTGGCAGGACCAAAACGGGCGACCCCGCGAAGTGCGCCGCCATGTTATCGGCACAGATCAGCCCGATACGCTGATTTATAAAGAACAGGATCCGGGCTTTTTTCTCACCCTCGCCCGCAGCAGTGATCAACGGTATTTATTCATTATTGCCCACGATCACGATACCAGCGAAGTGCATTATCTCGACCTGCATACGCCAAAGCCGGAGGTGCGCACAATCGCCGCGCGGCAAAACGGCCATGAATACAGCGTCGATCATGCACACGGCCTGTTCTACATCCGCACGAATGGCGACAAGGCGGTGGATTTTAAAATCATGATCGTTCCAACGCACCAACCGGAGCGGCAATATTGGCGTGATTTTATCCCGGCACAGGACGGGATCTTACGGCTTGAGCAGCGCCTGTTTGCGCATCACCATGTGCGCCTTGAAAAAGAAAATGCGCGTATGCGCCTTGTTGTACATGCGTTAACCGACAATGCCGAGCACATAATAAATTTTGAAGAAGATGCTTATACCCTTGCTATTGAGCCTCTTTTTGACTTTGAAACCAACACAATGCGGGTGCGCTATTCATCGCCCGCCCAGCCGCAACAGATTATTGATTACACGATGGATACGCGGCAAAAGCACGTGCGTAAAATCCAGAAAATTCCCTGCGGTCATAACCCCGATGATTACCGGGTACAGCGCATAGAGATCAAAGCCAAAGACGGCGCGATGATTCCCGTCACGTTGCTCAGCCACCGCAAAACACCATTGGACGGCACGGCCCCGGCATTTCTTTATGGCTATGGGGCCTATGGTTATGACACGCCGGCGGCGTTTTCGAGCAATCGGCTGGCGCTTGTTGACCGGGGCTTTGTGTTTGCCATTGCCCATGTGCGCGGCGGCGACGCTTGTGGCTATAACTGGTACCAACAGGGCAAAGGCGAACACAAGACAAATACCTTCACCGATTTTATTGTCGTTGCCCAATCTCTTGGCGATCAAAAGATGTGTGATCCGGGCCGGATTATTGCGTGCGGCGGGTCCGCCGGGGGGCTTCTTGTCGGGGCGGCCCTTAATATGGCTCCGGGGCTTTTTGCCGGGGCCATTGCCATTGTGCCTTTTGTTGATGTTCTGAACACCATGTGCGATGCCAGCCTGCCGCTGACCCCGCCCGAATGGCCCGAATGGGGCAATCCGATCAAGGACGAGGCGGCGTTTACGCGTATTCGCGCCTATTCGCCTTATGATAACGTGCAAAAGACCCCCTACCCGCCCCTCTTCGTGCGCGCCGGCCTGGCTGATGCACGCGTCACCTATTGGGAGCCGGCAAAGTGGGTGGCCCGCCTGCGTCATGAGGCAAAAGGCGGCGGGCCATTTTTACTGACGACCGAAATGGAGGCCGGGCATGGCGGCGCAAGCGGACGCTATCAGGCTTTACATGAGAGCGCGCTGGAATATGCTTTTGCCATCAAAGTTGCGGGGTTAAAATAAAAGCCCCCGGCATTTGCCGGAGGCTTTATAAAAAATAAAGTATCAGGTTTTAGCTGGATTTCTTTTTGCGGCGCTCCGCTTTCTTTTTGGCGACACGCTCTTCTTCATTTTTCAAAATGGTTTGACATTCCGCAGAGATTTCACCAACCCCTTCAAGAAATTCAGCGCCCATACGTTTTTTGCGATCCAACTGGTTTTTACATTCATCCAGTTTGACTTGCGCCTTAAATTCTTTTTGCTTGCGCGCCACTTCAAACTCGCCATTGATGAAGCGCACCCAGCCACTGGCGGCTTTTTTGGAATAAGGGTATTGCTCAGCCCTTTTAAACTCTTTCAAGGCCGCAATCGGTTTATGGCGTTCGTAAAGCGAATTGGCAATCAACACATAAGCATTGCCGGGCTTTTTAATGCCCTTGGCCAGGGCTTTGCGTAAAGCATCTTCCGCCTTGGCATATTGCCCTTCAGCGTAATAAGACTCGCCCAATTGCTTGTATATCTTCCCATCAGCGGAGATCGCTGCCGCTTCGGTCAATACCGGAATCGCCCGGTCATATTCACGGGCTTGACGCCACATATTCGCCAAAGCCTGCAGATTTTTTCTGTTTTTTTCCACCCGGCCTGCATTCATTTCGCGTTCCAGAATGGAAGCGCCGCGATAAGGCACTTCGTAATAGCTGTAATAGCGCGCCAGAGCGAGAAGCTCATTGCTCTTGGTCAGCATGCCATTGAGATACATAATCTTGTTAATCTCAAATGCCTCGCGGGACTTGTTGGCCTGTTGCTTCAAAGAGGCAATGGCTTTCCAAACCCTTTTATCATCGGGCCAGATGGAGACTTCTTTTTCCAGAAGCGCGGCCTGTTTGCCCGGCATTTTCAACTCGTGATAAAGAAAATTCAGCATGTTAAAATGCTTTTTCTTCACCGGATGGGCCATTCTGAAGGCCGCCTCCGCATGCCCTAAAGCCTTGCGATACTGATCAACCTGGGACCAGGCCGAAGCAATCATCAAATGAATGCGGTCATTGGCCTTGCCGCCATTACGCAACCAGTCTTCAAGAATTCCAGCGCCTTTGGCGTATTGCTCCTGCGAAATATAAAGCTGGCCAATATTTGGCTTGAGCGCATTGACTTCCCCCGGATTAAGCGCGCCTGTGTTAATGGCGTGTTCCCAATCCGAAATCGTGCCGCGCACATTGCCCTTGCCATAATTGGCTTGGCCATGAATCTGATAAATCACGGCCCGCTCGTAAGGTGTTAATTTGGGTTTGGCCAAAAGCTGATCAAGAATTGACAAGGCCAAAGTGTTATTGGGCGGCTCAGCCGCCAGCGCTTCTTGCGCCGCGACAATTTTCTCACCAACCGCCGTGGACAGCACCCGGCCTTTTGTCTGTTGCTTGTCCTTATCCCGACTTGCCCCGGCGCGTTGTGCCTGCGCCGTATCCACCGAAAAAACGGTGGTAAAGGCAAAAGCCAGGAGAAACAGGGCCACTCCGCGGCCCAGATTCAGCCTGGCATTAGACAAAGATCTCAACATTCTACTTCTCCTGTGTGCTCATGCACCTGATAATCCCACGGCCCTGTTCACAAGGCCATGTCAATCCAAATCTGTTAATCCGCCAATTGGAACTTGAACGGTGTCACCACGCCGCGGCGGGCAACCGCCTTGCCGTCAACGATTTTTGGATTGTATTTCCATTTTTCAATAGCCCGTGTGGCGGCGCGTACAAACATTGAACTGCTGCACTTGACCCGGATATTATAAGGCTTGCCATCGGCACTCACATCGAACATGCCTTGGCATGTCCCCTCCAGCCCCCGCTCGGCGGCGCGCGGCGGATAAATCGGCTCGATACGCACCAAAGGCTGTGCATCCCGGTCACTGACCTGGAAATTGACATTACCGCGATTAAGCTGCGGCGGTTCAAAATCGGGAATAGACCCGGTAACCGAAGCGATGCCTTCTTGCGGCTGCACGGCTTTTTGTTTTTCAATCGCGGGCGGCGGGGGTGGGGGCTTGACGTCTTTGGAGCGCTCCGGTTTGACATCGCGCTGACGCACTTCCAATTCCTGAACTTTTGGATTGATGTCAAAGCGTACCGCGTCTTGCTTTTCCGCCAGGGTAATATCCCCGGAAATGAAAAAACGCATCAATAAAAACAGCCCTACAGTAATAATGGCCGCAATCGGCAATACGACAAAAAAGCGCATTTGCAACTCCTCTTGATCACACGCAAAACACGGACAACAAAGACTAGGACAGGCACCAAATGGCGCCACTCCCCTGATTCCCCGTTTACCGGTTTTTTCTTACTTTACCGGGTTGATTGCCTATAGAACAGCCCTTTTTTGACCTGTAGCGGTAAAAACCCGAAAAGTTTGCACCTCCATAAGACATATCTCAACAATCTGGCGATTTTACGGCGTCACGCACAACCTACCGGTTATCCGGCCCCATTTTGATTCTGTGCGTGTCTGCCGCCCGATCACCTAAATCTGAAGCTCGTCTTATGGGGACTTGTCTGCAACTGAACTTTATACCCAAACCACACTCAGTATGCTATTCTGAGAGTTGAAATTTGAACGGTGTCACGACATTACGGCGGGCAACGGCTTTGCCATCAACGATTTTTGGATTGTATTTCCATTTTTCAATGGCCCGGGTAGCCGCCCGCACAAACATCGAGCTGCTACACTTGACCCGGACATTATACGGCTTGCCTTCGGCACTCACATCAAACACCCCTTCGCATGCGCCTTCCAGCCCCCGTTCAGCGGCGCGCAGCGGGTAGACAGGCTCAATACGCACCAAAGGTTGCGCATCGCGGTCACTGACCACAAAGACACTATTGTGATGGGCCATTTGTGGCGGGCCAAAATCAGGAATAGAACCGGTGACCGAGGCAATACCTTCTTGTGGTTGAACGACTTTTTGTTTTTCAATTGTCGGCGGTGGAGGGGGAGGTTTGACCTCTTTTGTGCGCTCGGGTTTGGCCTCGCGCTGATGCACTTCAAGCTCCTGAATGCTGGGATTGATGTCCAGACGCACGATGTCCTGTTTTTCAGCCAGCTTGATATCCCCGGAAATAAAAAAACGCATCAACAAAAACAAACCCATGGTAATGATAGCCGCTATTGGCGATACGGTGTAAAAGCGCATTTGCAACTCCTCTTGATCACACGCAAAACACGGACAACAAAGACCAGAACAGGCACCACATGGCGCCACTCCCCTGATTCCCCGTTTACCGGGTTACCGGGTTACCGGTTTTTTCTACTTTACCGGGTTGTTTCCCTGTCGAACCGCCCTTTTTGACCTCTGGCGGTAAAACCCGAAAAGTTTGCACCTTCGTAAGACGTATCTCAACAATCTGGCGATTTTACGGCAAAGTTTGCAACTTGCAGGTTAGTCAGCCCTGTTGCGTTCAATAGTCCAGGCTCCGCCAGCGCGCTCTACCTGCTCGACAATATTGACCACAGTACCGTGGCTGGCCTGTTCATTGGGCGCAATCATAACGCCACTATGGGCGTGCTCGGCACGCAAGCTGGAGACAGCGGCACCCACCCGCGGCAACTCAGTAAGCCGTTGATTGACATACACCAAATCACGTTTTGTGACCTGGATGAGGATCAGCGGATCGGGATTGTTCTGCACCGTGTTTTCATCATGCGGTTGTGGCACCAAAGAGATTGTTTTTTCCTGTACGAAAACGGCCGTGGCGATAAAGAAAATGAGCATGATAAAGACAATATCAAGCATGGGCGTCATATCGACGCTGGCCGTATCCGCGGCGCGTAATCGGCGCGGCCCCCCACTAAAAGTGGCCGGTTCAAGCCGGTTGGCGAACGTATTGATTCGCGCTTTCGCGGCGGCCTCCAAACGGCGGACAACAATCAGCCCGGAAATCGCCACAACCATACCGGCCATGGTCGTTACGGTGGCATTGGAAACCCCCGCCGACATGGACCGGATATCTGACGCACCGGTCGCGGCCATAACATCGAAAACAGTGATCATGCCGGTCACCGTCCCAAGCAAGCCAAGTAAAGGCGAAATAACAACAAGGGTTTGAATAAGCGCGAGATTTTGCTCTGATTTTTGCCGTATAACAGAAATCATTCTGCGACGGATTTTTTGGGCGCCCCAGGATGTACGCTCAGCGCGCGCCTCCCATTCGCGGGCAAGGCGTCCGGCATCGCGATCACTGGCAAAGAGAAAATAGGCAATACGTTCGAGAATAAAACTCCACATAATAAATGTGGTAATCATGATCAGCACCAAAACCGGCCCGCCGATTTCCAGAAACAGGCGCAGATTGGTGACAATATCAAGCGGACCGGATAAAAATTTCATCGCTTCCCCCTTGGCGTGCTTACGTCAAGTGACGCGTGCTTTGCCAGAAGAAGAATAGCGAAAATTTCGCCCGCCGACCGCCAGTGCGGCAATCAGTCGCTTGTGGTATTGGCGTAATCACAAAAAAAAAGGCGCCCCCTGAAAGAGGCGCCTTTATATAGTGATCGAATTACGCGAAAATCTATCAGTTTTCGACGGAGACTTTAACCGGAATACCCACCGAAATGAAAATGTCCTGCACGTCAAGGACCGTACCGATTTTGGCCAATTGGTCGCCCTGTATAACGCCCTCAGCCTTCGGATTTTCTGACTTCATGGTTTCCAGAGCCGCCTTAACACCGGCCTTGGGGACAATTTTCTTGTTAATCCAAATCTGGTCATCACTGGCAACGGCCACCATGATACTTGGTTTTTCCGCCGGCAGTTCAGGTGTCCAAAGAGGTTTGTTCACATCAACACCCGGCTCTTTTACAAACACGGCCGTCACAATAAAAAAGATAAGAAGAATGAACACCACATCAAGCATGGGCGTCATATCGAGTTCAATATCTTCGGCATCCGGTAATGTACGTCTTGCCATTATACTCTCCACTTTGTGCGCTTTTTAAGCGCCCTTGCCCCGTTGAATCATGGTTGGTGCGCCCGTACCCTTGGCCGCTTCAAAAACCTTGATCACAGCACCATGACTGGCTTCATCATCCGGAACGATCAAAATGGCACTGTCACCATTATCAGCGCGAAAACGCTCAATCGCCGGACCAACACGCCGAATATCAGTCAACTGATCATTCACAAAAATCGTATCACGATCATTGACCTGGATCAGAATCACCGGATTTGATTTTTCCGGCTCACTGTCCGATGGCGGTGGCGGCACCAGGGAAATGGTCCGCTCTTGCACAAACACGGCCGTAACAATGAAGAAGATCAGCAGAATAAAAACAATATCCAGCATCGGAGTCATATCGACTTCGACTTCTTCCATCTTGTGGCCTTTTCCACCTCTACGCATAATCTATCCTAACCCAGTTCCATGGCATCAGCGACGCGTTGCGTTTCACGCAAGCCGCGCCGTTGCAGCCGGTTGGAGAAGATCAGCCCCGAAAGGGCCGCAACCATGCCCGCCATGGTCGGGATGGTGGCCTTGGAGACCCCCGCCGACATGGCCCGCACATTAGACGATCCGGTTGCTGCCATCACGTCGAACACCTCGATCATCCCGGTCACTGTGCCCAGCAACCCCAAAAGCGGCGCAATGGCAACGAGTGTCTTGATCAAAGAGATATTCTGTTCGGTCTTCTGACGCACTTGCGAGATCAGCTGATCGCGGATGGCGTGGGCATACCAGGAAGAATGATCTTCCCGGCTTGCCCATTGCTTGATCGCGCGATTGGCCAGACGCTTGTGCGCATATTGATAGTAAGCGAAGCGCTCCAGGATAAAGGCCCACATGAAAAATGTGGCAACCATGATCAGCAACAAGACATTGCCGCCCATCTCCAGAAACTGCTGGAGATTATCCAAAGCAACTGCCGGGTTTAACCAATTGGGCATAACGGCCCTCCTTTACTGGACCAAACCCTATTTCGACCGCGCTTCTGCGTTGGCAGCGACAAGACCCGCCGCCTGCTCTTCCAGCACCTGCTGAATGCTACGGCTCGCCGATGTGGTGAAGCTGTGCAACAGAAGAAGAGGAATAGCCGACAGAAGACCCAGAACGGTGGTCACCAGCGCAAAAGAGATACCATCAGCCATCAGCTGTGGATCGCCCGCACCAAACAAGGTGATCGCCTGGAAGGTCTTGATCATACCAATAACCGTACCCAGAAGGCCCATGAGCGGGGATACCGCTGCCAGCACCTTGATCAGGCTGAGGCCGAAATCGAGTTTGCCGCTTTCTTTCAAGATCGCGTCATCGAGTTTAAGCTCAATGGTCTCAATGTCCTTGTCCTTGGCGCTTTCATACGCGGCCATGACACGGCCCAGCGGATTACCCTTGCCAGGTTTCTTGCGGCGCATTTGTGCCCGCACAGCCATTGAGGTCATATAAAGGGCGAACAGACGCCAGACACCGATAAAGGCACCAATGGCAGCCATAACCGTCACCGCATAACCGATATTACCACCGGCTTTATAGCGTTCCATCAAGGTTGGCGTCCGCACCACAAGGCTAAGCAAGGAGCCACGGGTCGGGTCAACCGGCCCTTTGACGATAGTCCCCGGCTTGGCTGACGTCACATTCTTGGCCAGTTTACGCAGGCTGCCACCAGGCTGACGGCCCAAAACACCCAGTTCGCCATCTTCAACTTTGAGGAAACTGGAACTTTTGGTCAACCAGGAAGTAAAGGAACCAACACGGGTGATTTTAACCGGCTTGCCGTCATTATGCTCGGCAATCGAACCCGTATACGTCACCACATCGCCTTGCGCCTTGGCTTCTTGCAATATGGTTTGATAAATATTTTCCAGCTCGGAAACTTCAGGCAGCTTGGAGCTGTTGGCCACGGCGTCCAGCCCTTCGCTGCGACCAGGGAACTGACCGGAGATGAAAGAGCTGTCCAGAACAGATTTAAGCTCACCGGCGGCCTGACGCGCCGCGCCAAACAGCTCACCAAACGAGCCTTGCGCCTTGCGCAGATCCGCATCAAGCTGCAGGATCAATTCTTTATTGGCATCCAGCTTGGCGTTGTTGGCGCTCTCGGCGGCCCGCAAGGCCCGCAGGCGCGCTTTGGCCTGGTTCAGCAGCTTTTGCTGCTGGGCTTTTTTCTGTATGAACTCCTGCACCCGGCGCTTGGCTTCCGCATTGGCCTCACGGCTGTCGCGACCTACGCGGGCGATCAGTTCATCAATGGTTTTCGCCGGCGCGGTTTGCGCGAACGCAGCCCCGGCATTCATGGTCAGCACCGTTGCCGCAACAGCCGCAGCGCCAAGAAGCGTTTTTACATTATACGTCATCGTTTTCATCCGCCTCATTTTCCTATTGAACCACAGTCGCGCCAGGCACAGGGGCCGGGAAGACTTCTGGTGTTTTTTGTTCCAGAGCGATACGAGTCGCCGATTGCACATCGAGTTTATAGCTGTCAGGCAGGTCTTCATAAGCGCCCTTGGCCTTGTTCCAGATGTGCATTTTGTGATTACTGTCCGTATAGATCAGCGCCACCCGGCCAAGCCGCAGGAATTCCACCTTTTGCGGCTCACCATTAATAAGCGTGTTCTCGGAATAAGAGGTTGTCTGGTTACCGTAAGACAGCTCAATCTGATAGGCGTTGATAATCTGGCGATAGAGCTCGGCAGGCGACTGGTTGGGATCGCCGGCAAGCTCTTTCAGCTTGGCGATCCGGTTTGTGCGCTCTTCCATCTGGAACGGCACATCCGCGTTAACAAAAGTTTCCAGTGCGCCAATCATGCGCAACATCATCGGCAGAAGCTGGGATTGAATCTCGTCAACCCGGCCAATCTGGCTTTTCAGGGATTCAATTTCATTTTGCTGGGATTGCAAAAAGATCTTCTGCTGCTCAACGTTAAGGGCAACCGTGTCCTTTTCTTGCAAGGCTGCGCGATATTCGCGCACGACTTCACCGACCTGATCATCAATCTTGTCAATTCTGGCCTGAGCCGCAGCCCCAGCCATTGTTGAACGCTGCGCGGTCTTGACCGCTGAAGAAAGCTGGGCTTGCGCCGCACCACCAAAAGCTGCCACCGCGAGGGTAGCGGCACTGATACGCGCCAATAACTTCAACCTCGTCATACTTATGCTCCGCATTTATAAATTCCGCACGACCGGACACACCGGCGCACCGTTAAAAAATCTCAAAAAGATATGGCAAAACGCCACAATCCCCACGACTGGCACTTCATTCGTGCCTGCCAAAACCTGGCAAGTTGGCCAAACCGGCAACACAAGGATCGTATTTACGGAAAAACCGCAACACCCCCCTTATGCCCTGCAGCGGTTAATCCGCTGTTCTTGCATGAAACGACGCAATCGCCGCTGCACTGATTTTTGGACGCTAACACTGTTACGCGTCGGCAATCAATACTGTCAGTGCAGGAAAATGCAAAGACTGCCAAAGAATATGCAAAAAATCGTGCAGGAGGGGAAAAACAAGACAAATAAAGTGAAATGGCTGGGGCGCCAGGATTCGAACCTGGGAATGGCGATACCAAAAACCGCTGCCTTACCACTTGGCCACGCCCCACCACGTCAAAACCGGATCAATCCAGTTCCAGCGAGAGGCAGGGTCATACCCCCGACAATTGATATTGGCAACGGCTTTATTCAGCAAAGTCCGGTTTTCGCCAACGCGGCGTTCAGGACGGTGTTTTGGGCTTGCGCCGCGGTTTTTTCCGAACGGCTTTGACGGCCCCCGCCTCTTTGGCGGGGATGAGATGCACATCGCGCTGCGGGAAGGGGATTTTAATGCCATGTTCGGCAAAGGCCTTATAAATGGCGAAGCGCAAATCACTTTCCAGCCTGATCATATCATTAAGGCTGCGGATATTGGTAAAGGCCCGCAGCTCAAAATCCAAAGAGGAGTCGCCAAAATCGGTCCAGTACACGGCGGCGGGGGGCTTGCGCAAAACCGATTCGTGAGCCGTGGCGCATTCAAGCAGAATTTCGCGCACCAGCGCCGGATCCGTTCCATAGGCAACCCCGACCTGTAATTTGGTGCGCCCGGTTTTGTCCTTGTGTGTCCAATTGGTCAACGGCGCCGAAACCAGTTCTGAATTGGGAACCATGATTGATGCCCGGTCAAAGGTGATAATTTCCGTTGACCGCAAGCCGATATTTTTCACCAATCCCTGACCGGCGCTGCTGACCACCCAGTCGCCTTTTTTTATGGGGCGCTCAAACAGCAAAATCAGCCCGGAAATAAAATTATTGGCGATGTCTTTCAGGCCAAAACCAATACCCAGCGACAGGCCGCTGGCAATCAGGGCAATGTTGGAGAATGGCAAACCCAGAGCGCTGAATCCAACCAGCAAGGCAATCACAAACCCCACATAACCAACCAGTGCCAAAATCGATGCGTTGGCACCGGCATTGATTTCGCCTTGCCCCTTCATGCCCTGACGCAAATAAATCCGTAAGCCACGAAACAGTAAAATCACCAAAAAGAAAGCCGCAACGGCCCAGGCAATGGCTGTTGGCCGGATGGTGGTGGCCCCAAGCGGGATGCCTTCAAAAAAACGGTTGATCCATAAATTCAAATCCGAAATCCGGAAACTGGCCAGATTCAGAAACACCCACAACCCGCCCAATACCAAGGCAATATCAGCAAATAACCGCAACCAGATATTCATGATAATGCCGCCGGCCGCACTTGGCGGTTCGGCACCGGACGGTCCCGCCCACAGCCAATCCCACAGCAATGCAAAGAGGTTTTTGAGCACATGCCGGATCAGCACATAGCCAGCCAGGACCAGAACCGTCAGCATCAGAGTCCAGATCAGGGTGCGGCCAAACTCCACATAGCCAATCAACGTGCTGACAAGGCCGGTAATGGCGACCAAAATGGCCGACAGATGCACCCCCGACAAAACAACATGCGGCGCAGCAAAGCGAAATGTGCGGACAGATGCCTGACCGGACAGCACCCCGGAAAACCGCAAGGGTATTTGCAAAACAGCCAGCAAAACAAAAACCCCGACAACAAGCGTAACGCCCGCGCTTTGTGCCTGCAGGGCCTCCAAAGTCAGACGGATACCCCCATGGCCATAACCCAGCCTCAAAATATGATCGAAAGCCAAAACCCACAACGCCGTCATGGCAAAGAGGTGATACCGTGCCGCCTGTCGGTCAGACAGACCTGCCAGACGCAAACCGGCCTGCCCCGGCGACAGCACGCTGCGGGCAATGGCATCGGCCGCAATCACCCCGCACAGGACAAGCAAGGTTTGATATAAAAACGTGGCATCCGCAGCTTTGGCCACGCCCCCCAACCGCAACAGGGCAAAAACCAAAAGCGCGGCGATGACAAATGAAGACACCCGCACAAGGGCGCGCACAAAAGCAATCGTCAGGCGGACTTTCGTGTCAACAGATGACGATGCTGAAGCGGCACCGAAAAGCGGCAGCAAAAAACGCCGCTCAAGCCAGCCATAAAACGGACTGGCCAGAACCAGCAATAAGAAAAATGAAAACAGAACCGCGCTGGCAAGCCCGACCCGCCGGTCTGCAGGCGCCTCTTTCAAGCGCCCATTAGCCCACTGCACCACTGCCGTCCTGACCGTTTTGCCCAGCATGCCGATCTGGTGCCAGACCGCAGCGGAGAAAGGCGGGGAGGAGCGGCTGAAAACAGTCGAAAAATAAAGCGATTTGCGCAGCGACGACACTTGCTGAACCAGTTGATCCGCCTGACTGGCATTCAAATTGGCACGCACCAGCAGGCCATCCAGCGCCGCCACCTCTTTTTGCAAGGACCTCAGCTTTGCCGCCGCCACCTTGTCCGCCGCCACCGGCTTGTCGGCATCTTCCGGTTGCGCCTGTTCCAGCGCTGCCTTGGCCGCATCGCGTTCATCGTTTAACGCACGAATATGCTCCAGTGAGCTGGCGCGCAACGCGCTCAATTCATTTACCAGATCAGCCAATTCCTTGTCACTGACCTGGTGGTTCTCCTTCAAAGTGGCGGCATCCACAACCAGCTTTTTCTCAATGTCGGTAATCGCCGCCTTCATGCTTTGCGCGGGGGCCGCGCCAAAAGCCTGCCCGGCCCAGAAAAACAGGCAAAGCATGATCACAGAAACAAGTCCGGCCCACCAAAAGCGGGCGCGGTGCCAAGACCACTCATTGTGAATTGGGTAAACCGGCTGCCGTGCCATTAATTTTCTGCCCCTTTATGTATTCAGGTCAAGATAACATCATCCATCCCGATGCAAAGTAATAATATGAGAGAGGCTCTTGATCGCCTGATCTGGCTCGGATATAAGCCGCGCTTCGTCGGAGTATAGCTCAGCCTGGTAGAGCACCGTCTTCGGGAGGCGGGGGTCGCAAGTTCAAATCTTGCTACTCCGACCAGTTTTCCCGCGCCACGATTCACCTGTAATGCAAAATGCGGCACCCGTGCGCCGCGCAAGGCAGGTACGAACCCTTCACATTATTTTCAGCACATAGCGCATTTTATTATTGTTTTTCGATAAAAAGTGATTATTATATTATTTTGCACTTTTGCCTGCGGCCTGCCGCATTTGTATCGAGGCTATAATGAAACAGTTTTTTCTGACCATGGCGGGCGTGTTCGCCGCCTTTTTTCTTTTGCTGATTATTCCCGTTGTTTTTTTGATTACCATGGGCCTGTTTGCCCAAGGCTCGAACAAGGCCTTCACAACAACCGCCCAGGCCCATGCCAAACATATTGTTCTGCGTCTCGATCTGCGCCAGCCCATGCTGGACCAGAGCAAGCAAAGTGTTTTTGGTACGCAGACGCCATCACTGATCAGTGTGGTTGAAACCTTACGCAGCGCACAAAAAGACAAACGCGTCAAAGGATTGTTTATTCGCGCCAATTCCGGCTCCATGCCCCCGGCCCAAGCTGAAGAATTGCGGCAGGCACTGAAACGCTTTCGTGATTCGGGGCGCTTTGTTATCGCCCACGCACAAGGCTTTGAAGGCACGTCGGTCACCGCTTATCTCGCGGTCAGTGCCGCCGACGACATCTGGATGCAAAAAGCCTCCAACTTTTCCGCCTCCGGTCTGGCCGCAGAAGTGCCGTTTTATGGTGGTGTCATGGAAAAGTTTCATGCCAAGCCCGAGTTTGAGCAATTTTATGAATATAAAAATGCGGCCAATACCTACACCCAAAAGACCTTCACCCCGGCGCACCGCGAATCCATCACTTCTTATATGGGCTCGATTTACCATTCAGCCTTGAAAGACATCAGTGCCGATCGCAAAATCCCGCTTGAAAAGCTGACCAATTTGATTGAGAGCAGCCCTTACAGCGCCGCCAAAGCGGTCAAATTGGGGCTGGCTGATCATTTGGGACAAGTTATCGAGGCCCGCGAAGCGGCGCAGGAAAAAGCAGGCAAAGGCGGTATTGTCGAGCTTTCTGATTACGCCCGGCAAAAATCAAAAACCAAACCCCTCTCTTCCAAACACCCGGTGATTGCCCTGATTGAGGGCCAGGGGGAGATTGTCATGGGCCAAAGCGTCGATAATCCGTTCTCCAATTCCGTTTCTATTGCCTCGGACACCATGGCCGAAACCATTGAAGAGGCCAGCAAGGACAAAAACGTCAAAGCCATCGTCCTGCGCATTGATTCGCCCGGTGGCTCGGCCACCGCTTCCGATCAGGTCTGGTATGCGGTCGAGCGGGCCAAAAAGGCCGGCAAGCCGGTCATCGTCAGCATGGGCCAACTGGCCGCATCGGGGGGCTATTATATCGCCGCCGGGGCTGATTATATTTTCGCCCAGCCGACCACCATCACCGGCTCGATCGGTGTGCTGGGGGGTAAAATCGTGCTCGATGAGACCTTTGACATGATCGGTTATAATGTTGAACCGATCAAAGTCGGCGGCGATTTCACGCTGGCCTATTCAGGGGCGCAAAGTTTTACCCCCGCACAGCGCCAGGCGTTTCACGACAGCATGGCGCGGGTTTATGAGGACTTTACCGGTATTGTCGCCAAGGGCCGCAAGTTGCCCATTGAAACCGTGCTTAATATTGCCAAAGGCCGGGTCTGGACCGGCGAACAGGCGCTTGAAAACGGGCTGGTCGATGAAATGGGCGGCCTCTATGAAGCCCTTGACAAGGCGCGCGAGCTGGCCGGGATCAAAGAGGGCGAAAAAGCGCAAATTCGCCGCTATCCGGCGCAAAAAACGCCTTTGCAGCAATTGCAAAAATACTTTGGCATTTCCTCCGATACCGCCGAAACGCTGGCGATGATGCAGGTCTTGAGCCGCACGCCGCAAATGAAAGCCATGGTCAAAGCCATGCAAAGCGTTGAAGAGGAACCAGAGGCCCTGAAAGCCGAGGTGCCGGTATTTGCCCATTAAATATCACTTTGCCCCCTTTGCCCTGATCAGACTGTCGGCGCTGGCTTTGCTGCTTTGCCTGGCGCCCGTGGGCGCGTATGCGCAGGAAGCCAAAGGCAGTACGGCGCAAGAAAAGCTGGACACGCTGATCAGCGATCTGCACGCCTTTGATCTGGCGCAAGATCCAATTACGGCGGCGCGTGAGGGCGATAAAGCGGCGCGCGCCCGCCTGCCCGATGTCAGCCCGGCGGCGCAGGCCCGGCGCAAAAGTGCCAATGCGGCCTTTGCCAAACGGCTGGCGGCGATAAAGCGCGATGCGCTGGGCCCGCAGGCGCAGATCAATGCCGATTTGCTCAGCTATGTTTTGCAAGGCCGTGTTGAGCGCAGTGGTTTTGACGAGGCGGCTTTGCCCTTCACCAATGATTCGGGCTTTCACACCATGCCAGGCTTTTTGGCCCGCGCCACCCGCGTCACCTCGAAAGCCGAAGCGGCGGACTGGAATAAACGGCTGGCCGCTTTGCCGGTGTTTTTTGCCCAGCATGAAGCAAATTTGCGCACCGGTATAAAGGAACACATCACCCAGCCGCGCCTTGTTGTCGATGCCATTATCGCCACCGTACGCGGTACCCTGGACGATCCGGACTTTGAGGCCATATTCCTGCGCCCCCTGAACGCCCTGCCCGCATCCATGCCCGCCGAAGACAAGGCGGAGATCAAGGCGCAAACCAAAGATGTGATTCGCCAAAAGGTGCGCCCGGCCTATGAAAACCTTTTGACATTCCTGACCCAGGAATACCGCCCGGCGGCACGCACCAGCATCGGCATTTCAGACGTGCCCGGCGGCGCGGCCTATTATAAGGTCTTGGTGCGCGATTTCACCACCACGGATATGACCCCGCGTCAGGTGCATGAATTTGGCCTTGCCGAGGTGGCCCGCATCCGCAAGGAAATGGATGCGGTGATTAAAGAAAGTGGTTTTACCGGTGATTTTGCCGCGTTTTTACATTTTTTGCGCACCGATCCGCAATTCTACGCCAAAACCCCGCAAGAGCTTTTGCGCCACGCCGCCTTTATCGCCAAAAAGGCCGATGACCGCATGCCGCAATTTTTTGGCCGCCTGCCCCGCCTGCCCTATGGGGTGCGCCCCGTCCCGGCGGCGATTGCGCCGCATTACACCACCGCCCGTTATTGGCCCGGCGATGCCCGTGCGCACCGCGCTGGTGGCTATATGATCAACACCTATGCCCTCGACCAGCGGCCGCTTTATGAATTGCCGGCCCTGACCCTGCACGAGGCCGTACCCGGCCATCATCACCAGATTTCCCTCGCCGCCGAGCTTGAAAACGTGCCGGCCTTTCGTAAATCCCTCTACATCACCGCCTTTGGCGAGGGCTGGGGGCTTTATGCGGAAAAGCTGGGCAAGGATATGGGCATGTATACCACGCCTTACGAAGAATTTGGCCGCCTGACCTACGAAATGTGGCGCGCCTGCCGTCTGGTTATGGATACCGGCATTCATGCTTTTGGCTGGAGCCGCGATCAGGCCATGCAATGCCTGAAAAACAATTCAGCCTTGGCCTTGCATAATATTGAGACCGAAACCGATCGCTACATTTCCTGGCCGGGGCAGGCGCTGGGCTATAAAATCGGCGAAATGACCATTGTCCGCCTGCGCACCAAAGCGCAAAATGAACTGGGCGCGGCCTTTGACATACGCGCCTTTCACGACGAAGTGTTAAAAGACGGGGCCATTACCATGGCCATGCTGGAGGCCAAAATCGATAAATGGATTGCGGCACAAAAGCAAAAAACACACCGCCCGCCAGCGCCCCTTAAGAATTAGCGCCAAGTGTCAGCGCCCCTTGACCACAGAAAACCGGCGGCTGTCAAAAACTTTTAAAACCTGCGCCAGATCCGATCCGCGTTTCAATATCCGTCCGCCCATGGCGATAACGCTGTATTGCCCCTGCCGCCGGGCCAGATCAGGATTTTTTTCCACCCGATAAAGCGGCATTTCACTGGCATGGCGAAAAATTGAAAACACCGCCCGGCTGGCCAGCCCGTCAATCGCATAGTCCCGCCAATGACCCGCCGCCACCATGCGCCCGTAAAGCCCCATAATCAGGGTGATTTCACGGCGATCAAAATAAACCCGGCTCACTTCCTGCCTGATCAGAACCCACTCTCCCTTTCATGGAATCCAACGAAAAAATGATCATGTTGCCTACATTACAGGAATTTTAGACAAAAACACAAAAGTGCCACATTTCGGACCAGAACCGGACACATCAGCAACCGATAGTCCCCTTGTCGATCCGGCGCAGCGCGTAACGCCCGTCCTGGTTTCCAGACAGCCCCCCAGCCCCCCGGGTCAGGCAGTTGCATCGGATCGACACCCCCTTCCTTCTTATAAAGACCATACGCGCTTGCATCATCGCCCGATTCAGCAAACCATGGGTTCATGCTTGATGTCACCGCCCTTTGCAAAGCCTATGGTCCGCGCCAGGCGCTGGATGATGTCAGCTTTGGCGTCCGTCCTGGCGAGATTGTCGGCATTCTTGGCCCCAATGGCGCGGGCAAAAGCACATTAATGCGCCTCATCGCCCACAGCCTGATGCCCGATAGCGGGGTGATTCGCCGCCGGGACGCCAATGGTGAGGTGGAGCGAATCGGTTATCTGCCCGAAGGCGCACCGCTTTATCCGGAACTGACGCCGCGCGAATATTTACGTTTCATACTGGGCGGCAATGGCATGCCCGCAAACGTCAGTGCGCCGCGCATTGCCCATATTCTGGACAGTCTCGATCTGCGCGCCCGCGCCGATGAGCCAATTGCCACATTGTCCAAAGGCTATCAACGACGCACGGCGCTGGCCGGGGCGTTGGCACCAGATGCCCCGCTTTTGCTGCTTGATGAGCCATTTGACGGGTTTGACCCGCATCAGCGCCGCGCCGCCATGGCCATGCTGCGCAGTGTCGCCAAAGCAGCGGCGCTTTTAATCAGCAGCCATTCCCTGCCCGTTGCCAAAGGTCTGTGTACCCGCATTATTATTTTGCATGAAGGGCGCATGATTGCCGATGGCGCGCCGGGTGATCTGATCAAACAAACCAAAGAGAAATCTTTTGAAGAAGCGTATTTCGCGCTGATTGGCGAGGCGGCGGCATGAGGGCTCTTTTCTTCACGCTGGTGCGCAAGGACATCACCGTATTGGCGGCGCGCCCGGCCAGTTGGATTTATATGGCGCTGTTTGCCGGCAGCAGCATGGCGCTGGCCTTTTATAGCGGGCGGTTTTTTGACGCCAATGCCGCCGCGCTGGACCAGCTATTTGTGTTTTTTCCGATTGTCATGATGGTCTTTATCCCGGTGATGAGCATGGACATGCTGGCCGCCGAGCGGCGCGGTGGCACGGATGAGCTTTATCACGCCATGGGCATAGCGCCGCTGCTGGCCATCAGCGCAAAAGCCTTTGCTTTATGGCTGATGGGTCTGGCCGCATTGGCCCTGACGGCCAGCCTGTGGGTGGTCATAAGCTGGCTGGGCCATCCCGACCAGATGCGCGTCATCAGCGGCTATTTCGGGGCCGCTTTGATGATGGCCGCCTTTATTGCGCTCGATCTTGGAGTCGCGGCGCGCAGCAAAAGCCCCGTTACCGCCTTTCTTCTGGCCTTAAGCCTGAATGCGGTTTTGACCCTGACCGCTCTGCCCGCTTTGCGCGGCGTGCTTCCGGCGCCGCTTTCCGCCCTGCTTGCGGATTTTACCATGGGTGTGCATTTTACCTCTTTTGTGCGCGGGGTGCTGCGCCTGCCAGATATCTTGTTTTTCCTTTCCTTGTGCGGTTTTGGGCTGATACTGGCGGGCCTGTTATGGCGACCGGCAGAAAAAGGCAAAGGGCTGTATATATGGCTAAAAGGGGCCGGGGTGCTGGTCTTTCTTATGGCGCTTAACGCTATCGCCGGCATGGCCGGGCAGGCGGCGCGAATCGATCTGACGCACGATAAACTCTACACATTAAGCCCGGCTATGCGGCGCTTTGCGGCCAACATGAAAACCGACCGCACCTTGACCTTTTATTATGCGCAAAATCTGGCCCGGCATTTTCCGCGTATGCGCCAATACGGCGCGCAGGTGCGCGAAACCTTGCGCGCTTTGCGCGCCGCATCGCACGGTCATTTGCGCGTAATCGAGATTGACCCGCCGCCCGATACGCCGGGCGAAGACAAGGCCCTGAAAGCCGGTATTTCCCCTTTGCCCACCGATACCGGAAAGCCGCTTTATTTTGGTCTGGCCAGCGACAATGGGGCCGTTTTGGCCCGGCTCGATCCGGCGCGCGCCGACAGTCTGGAATACGATCTGGCGCAGATATTGAGCGGCCCGCACAAGACAAAACCGGTTCTGGCGCTTTATGACGGCCTCGATCTGGCGGCGCGCAACTGGTTTGTCTCCGGGCGCAAACCGGCGCTTTTGTTTGAAAACATTGCCAAAAACTATCACGTGCGTTTTTTGGCTGATACGTTCAGCGCCGATGATTTGCAGGCCGATGTGTTGATGCTGGTGCATCCCCCCGCCTTTGCGCCGCCGCAAAAGACGCTATTGCGCAACTGGCTGGCCAAAGGCGGGCGGGCATTGATCGCGCTTGATCCTTATAGCGAGGTATCTGCCCGGCCCGGCCTTAATGGCCTGCCGCGCCCGAATGCCCGGCGCAATTCCGATCTTGCCGGGGTATTGGATATTTTGGGCGTGACATTCGACAGCGGTAAAATCATTTATGACCCCGGTGCCGCCATGCCCGCAAAGCGCGAACAAAACAGCCAGACCCGCACCGTGCGGCAACCGGCATGGCTGGGCCTTGGCCCAAATCTTTTGTCATCCAGCGACCCGGTCACAAACCATCTTGGCCGAGGCATTGTCATGGCCAGCGCCGGGGCGTTTTATCCGCTGGCGCCAAGGCAAAAAATGCAAACGCTGGCGCGCAGTACCAAGGCGGCCCGCGCCGATGATTTTGCCCCTTTTGCCGCCGATACCGAGCCGGCAAAACTGATGGCCATGCCCGCCGCCGAGGGCGCCCCTTATGCGCTGATTATCCGGCGCGGCAATGCCATTATCATGGCCGATGCAGATATGCTGGATGATGCCTATTATGTGCAGGCCGATCCGGTATTTGGCCCAAAGGCACGCTTTGACAATGGCCGCCTCGTGCTCAATGCGCTTGATATGTTAAGCGGCGCGGATGTGTTACTGGCTTTACGCGCCCGCGCCATGACACCGCGCACGTTGACCCGGATCGAGGCGCTGCGGGCAACGGCGCAACGGCGCGCCGATATGGCCCAAAGCGCGCTTGAAAAAAGCGGCCAAAACGCCACCGATCAGCGCGCCCAGCTACGGCGCATCCGCAAAGCATTCCATGCCCGGTTGAATCGGCTCGAAACCGTCCTGAAATTCATTACGATATGGCTCATACCCGGTCTTGCCGTTCTCGCGGGGTTTTTATTTATCCGCCGACGGCGCCCGGGGATTTTGCTTGTATGAGAGCAAAGAGGGTGGTATCTTAACGGCAGGTGGGCACCTGTTAATCCTTTCGTGTTAGAGGGGGGATTATCTGTTTAACAGGAGTTTCTATGAAAACCTATATTATGACAACGGCCGCCGTGCTGGCGTTAGGCGCGGCCGTACCGGCAAACGCAACCAGTGATAAAACCTGGCGAGGCATCAGCAATGTCGGCGTAGGAAGTTTGACCGCGGCCGCCTTGCTGACCCCGACCGTGCAAGGGGACTGGAAAGGCCTGAAACAAGCCGGCTTAAGCCTTGCTGTTAGTGATGGCATTACCTTTGGTCTGAAAAGCGCCATTCATTCCCAGCGCCCGGACAAAAGCGATTTTAACAGCTTTCCTTCCGGCCACACCACAGTGGCATTTGCCGCCGCGACCACCCTGCACCGGCGCTATGGCTGGAAAGCCGGGCTGCCTGCTTATGGTGTGGCCACCCTGACCGGCGTATCACGTAAATTGTCACACCGGCACCGCTGGGTTGATGTGGGCACTGGGGCGCTTATTGGCACGGCCAGTGGCTGGTTTTTCACCGACAAGCTCAATGAAAATGTCCAGCTTGTCCCTTGGGCCGACACCCATGGCGGCGGCGTTTCTTTTGCCATGCGCTGGTAAGCTTTTACCGATACGGTCAGTGCCGCACATCTGCCCTTGGCAGATCAAGGTTGGCATTGACCGCTTCCACCGCCGTTTCCAGAACCTGCGCATAAGGCACGCGCGCATCAATATCGACAATGTGCGCCCCATTGAACCGTAATTTAGGGGCGGCTTTTATTTTGTCCTGCAACTCGGTCTGATTGTGATCGGGTTTACGCCGCAGCGCCGTCTCAACATCAACATTCAGGCGAATAACCAAAGACGGCACCTGATCGGCCATCCAGCGGTATTGTTTTTCTTCCAGCATAGCCAGTTTATGCACCAGGGGGCTGTCGCTGATTGCCGCGGGCAGGCCCGGTCCATCATAATGAAACCCCGGAATTTCCGCTTGCGGATACCGATCCGTAACGACCGTCACCCCGCGCTTTGACAGGGCAATAATTCTTTTTAACTTGCGTTTGCGCCACAAGGATAATCCATACATCACCAGCGCCGTCCCCGTACCGGGCAGTTTTTTGCGCATATCCTGGGCGCGGCGGGCTTTGGCCGCCAGATAGTGTTCAAAACGGGGACCAAATAGCGGCAGGCGTTTTATCTGATCGCCGGTTTCGCCCGAAATCAAACCAAGATAACGCCGCTCCACCGGGCCTTTGCGCCGTAAATACGCCACAAGATCAGAGGTCAGTGAGGACTTACCCGACCCGTCACACCCGATAACCGCGATGACACCACAAAGAGAGGAAGGCACCGTCCCGCCATTTGCTACTGACTCTTGCATGACCTCGTGATTTTCCCTGCCAAATCAGTGCCCGCGCCATATAAGCGCAAATTCATAAATCTGTCATGTTATTGTCGCAGTTTTGTAAAAACAGAAAATTCAGCATTTATGGCGGTGTTTGAGCGCTCAGGCGCACAACCGCAATGCCAGGCCCGCTTACCAGTCTGCGCCGGGCAAGGCCCCCAAAAGAGCCGCGCCGCGCACGCCATTCAAGAGGGGTAGTAACGTCACCCCTCTTGCGGGCGAACCCACAACCATGATCTATTCATGTCGCAGCGCACCTGTAAGCGTAACGGTGTAGAATCCGCCAATTGGCATGAGCCCTGCCCCTGGACCATGCTCGTAAATACGTGAAGAAAAAAACATGAAGAACATCGTCATTTCAATGATCTCGGTAACAGCCCTGGGACTTGTGGGCTGTGGGCAAAAAACGCAAAAGCAAGACGCGACCAATGTATCAGCACACAAAAGCGAAAAAAAACTGGCCGATATTTATATCGACCAGATGACCCAGTGGGTAGAAGCCCTTGAATCGGTAAAAGATGAAGCCAGCGCGCAAAAAGCCGCTGCCAAAATTGCCAAAATCAAAGCCAATATGCGCACATTATCCGAAGACACAAAAAACATGAATCACATGAAGGCGGCATTGGCTTTTGGCAATAAGGGCGCTGAATTTCAACAATTACAAACGCGCATGGTGGCCGCAATGCAACGCATTGCCGCGACCGACCCTGCCCTTGTTGAAATCATGAACAAGAATGAATAAGCCCAGGCATTTATCCGTCCTGTCACAACAAGTATGACTTGAGGGGGCTGCGTTTTGCGCCCTGCGCGACCGTTCGCCGCCCCATCGGAGGCGCTTCTTCGCGCCGTGAGACAGAAAAACTGGCGCACCCGACAGGATTCGAACCTGTGACCTCTGCCTTCGGAGGGCAGCGCTCTATCCAGCTGAGCTACGGGTGCGGATGGCCGTAAAGTGGGGGCCTTATGTTGCCGTGGGGACTCATCAGGG
>JALWSB010000165.1 GCA_027080345.1 Robiginitomaculum sp.
AAAAATCGCCCCCAGCAAAAACACAATAAAGAATTTGGCAAAAACGGCGGTAAAGCCCGCCATATAAAGCGTCGCATAATTGCTCTGGCCACTGTGCGCCAAAGCGGGCAATAAGGGCAGCGACGAAGTCAGCGCCACCACCAGCGCACATAGCGGCCCGGCAACCAGAATGCTCCAGCCTTTCATGGCCAGATAAATCAGCAAAACCAGCGCCGCCCCAAGACCCAACACACTTATCATCAGATTTTTCCTCGTTATGCCTGACCGCCATAGGCAATAAAGCCCGGATTAAGCCAAGGCTTTTCTTGCGTCTTTTTGGCGTAAAGAAAGGCCGCACCGTCCAAAGTTTCCACGCGCCCACCGGCCGCTTCCAATATCGCCTGCCCGGCGGCGGTATCCCATTCCATGGTTGGCCAATGGCGTGGATAAACATCCGCCTCGCCCGCCGCCAATAAACAAAATTTCAACGATGAGCCGGCGCTGACCATGGTTTTGATATTATGCGCCGTTAACCAGTCATCGGTTTGCGGCGGCCGGTGTGAATATGATGCCACCGCAGCGAGGTTTTGCGGATCCGGGCGGCGCACCTGCATGATTGTGCGCGCTACCTCTTTTGCCGTATCGCAAAGGCGGCAATCAATATGTCCCTGCCAGGCCCCTTGCCCCGCCTGCCCGCCAAAAACGCGCCCGCTCGCCGGGGCGTAGATGAGGCCAAAAACCGGGCGTTTTTGATGGATCAGACCGATATTGACGGTAAAATCCTCACCGCCGCCAATAAACTCTTTGGTGCCGTCCAGTGGATCAACAAGAAAAAACGTCTCGCCGGTTTGTGGGTTATGCCCGGCCTCGACCGCCTCTTCGGCAATCACCGGAATATCCGGTGCGGCGCGGGTTAAAGCGGCCAGCAATATGGCTTCGGCACGCTCGTCCGCAATGGTAACCGGTGAGCCATCGCCCTTTTGCCGCGCTTTTGGCCCCGCATCGCGCACCTCAAGAATAGCCCGCCCTGCCGCCAGCATGGCGTCCAGTAAAATATCAATCTGGTCAGGGCGCATAATGCTTGTCATGACTGTCACAAATAGCCCTTGTTTTGCAAAATCTCAAAAATATCCTGCGCCAAATCTTGCGCGCTGGCGGTTTCCGTCTGCACCCGAATATCGGCATTTTGCGGCTCTTCATAGGCTGAATCAATGCCGGTGAAATTCTTGATCTCGCCGGCCCGCGCCTTTTTATAAAGGCCCTTGGTATCGCGTGCCTCGCACACCGCCAAAGGCGTATCGACAAAAATTTCCAAAAACTCGTCATCATCGACCAAAGCGCGGGCCATTTGCCGCTCGGCGCGAAATGGCGAAATAAACGACACAAGAACGATCAAACCGGCATCGACCATAAGCCTGGCGGTTTCGCCAACCCGGCGAATGTTTTCCACCCGGTCTGCGTCAGTAAAGCCCAGATCTCGATTAAGCCCGTGGCGCACATTATCCCCATCAAGAAGATAGGTATGCGCGCCTTTTTCCATCAACAGCTTTTCCAGCCGGTTGGCGATGGTTGATTTGCCCGATCCGGAAAGTCCGGTAAACCACAAAACACACGGCTTTTGCCCCTTCATGCCGGCCCGCGTGCGCTTGTCCACATCCAAAGCCTGCCAGTGCACATTATCCGCCCGGCGCAAGCCATAAGCGATCATGCCCGCACCAACGGTTTCATTACTCATTTTGTCGACAAGGATAAAACTACCCAAGGTCCGGTTGTTTTTAAAAGCATCAAAAACCAGCGGCCGGTCAATTGAAATATTGCAAAACCCGGTATCATTAAAGCCCAGCGTGCGCCCGGATAAATGTTCCAGACTGTCATAGCTGACAATATATTTCAGCGCGCTGATGGTGACATTGGCGCTTTGCGCCCCCAGCCGTATTTCCAGCTTGCGCCCCGGCAGGAGCGGCTTTTCATGCATCCATAAAATATGCGCCGCCATCTGGTCGCTGACCTCCAGCGGGTCATCGGCGGCGCACAACACATCGCCGCGCCCCAGATCAATCTCGTCGGCCAATGTTACGGTGACAGATTCGCCCGCCTGTGCCATCTGCAAATCTTCGTCGGAACCGACAAGGCGGGCAATATGGCTGACCTGCCCTGAAGGGACGGCGCGCACCGCATCACCGGGCGCTAATGTTCCACTGGCCAACATGCCGCCATAGCCGCGAAAGTTTTCGCCCGGACGTATGGCCAATTGTATCGGCAGGCGCAAAGGCGCGGCGGCGCAAGATTCATTGATTTGCACTGTTTCCAGATGCGAGAGCAGGCACGGCCCCTTATACCAGGGCATGGACGCGCTGGATGTGGCAATATTATCGCCGCCACGCGCCGATACGGGAATTGCCGTAACCTCGACCCCGCCCAGTTTGTCGGCAAACGCAGCAAAATCACGTTCAATGGCGCGAAACGCCGCTTCCTCAAAATCCACCAGATCCATCTTGTTGACCGCCAGCACCAATTGGCTGATCCCCATCAGCGCGACAATGCTGGCATGGCGGCGGGTCTGGGTTAAAAGCCCGGCGCGGGCATCGACCAGCAAGACCGCCAGATCAGACGTAGACGCCCCGGTTGCCATATTGCGGGTGTATTGTTCATGACCGGGGGTGTCGGCAACAATGAATTTACGCGCTGGTGTGGAAAAATACCGATAGGCCACATCAATGGTGATGCCCTGTTCGCGTTCCGCCATCAACCCGTCAACCAGCAAGGAATAATCCAGCGTATCGCCAGCCCGCCCAATTTTTTTGCTTTCGCGTTTTAAAAGATCAAGCGCATCGTCACTGACCTGATCACAATCATATAAAAGCCGACCGATCAGCGTGCTTTTGCCATCATCAACACTGCCGCAGGTAAGAAACCGCAACATATCTTTGTCTTTTTGCGGGGTCGGAAGAGCGGGCATTAAAAATAACCTTCCTGTTTTTTCTTTTCCATGGAGCCGCTCTGGTCATGATCAATCAGGCGGCCGTGGCGCTCTGAATGGCGGCTGGCCTCCAGCTCATCAATAACCTCCTCCAGTGTTGCCGCCTCTGATTCTACCGCTGCGGTCAAAGGATAACAGCCCAGTGTGCGAAACCGTACCTTGCGCTGTTGCACATGCTCGCCAGGCTTTAGCGTCATGCGCGCATCATCGACCATGATCAACAGGCCATCACGCGCCACAACCGGGCGTTTTTTGGCAAAATAAAGCGGCACCAGCGGAATGTCCTCCAGCGCGATATAGCGCCACACATCGGCTTCGGTCCAATTGGACAAGGGAAAAGCACGAATGCTTTCGCCCGGCTTTATGCGGCCATTATAAAGGCGCCACAATTCCGGGCGCTGGCGTTTGGCGTCCCAGCGCTGGTTTTTGCTGCGAAAGGAAAACACCCGCTCCTTGGCCCGCGAGGCCTCTTCATCGCGGCGCGCGCCACCAAACGCGGCATCAAAGCCATGCATAGCCAACGCCTCTTTCAAAGCCTGGGTTTTCATCACATCGGTATAAAGCGCACTGCCGTGATCGAACGGGTTGACCCCGTCGCGCCGGCCTTGCGCATTGGTATGGACAATTAATTCCAGCCCCAGTTTTTTGACCAGCGCATCACGAAAGCTGATCATCTCTTTGAACTTCCAGCCGGTATCCACGTGAAGAAGGGGAAACGGCAAAGGCCCCGGCGCAAATGCCTTCATCGCCAAATGCAGCAAGACCGCCGAATCCTTGCCGATGGAGTATAAAAGAACCGGATTTTCAAACTGCGCCACCACCTCGCGGATAATGTAAATGCTTTCCGCTTCCAGCTGGCGCAAAAATGTGGGCTTTTCCATAAAGGGTCTTTTCGATATGCGGGGCGCACCCCGCGTGCCAACGGATATGCCTGTTTTAAAGCCGTACCCGGCAATGACAAGGCATGACATGGATTGTACATTGCCCCGCCCCTTGATAAACCTGCGCCAACAAGGTGGTTTCACATGCATATTCGTTTTCTGGAATGACCGGGCCTGTGCCTGATTGAGCCAATAAAGCATGAGGACGAACGCGGGTTTTTCTGTGAAACCTACAAACAAGCCGCGCTTGCCGAAGCGGGCATTGATATTGCGTTCGTGCAGGACAATAATTACGGCCCCTGCCAGTTTCCTGAAAAGCTGATCCCGACGGTTATCCTCAAAGCCATGGCCGGCAAAGCGGTGCCGGTTCATGGTGATGGTCTGAATGTGCGCGACTGGCTTTATGTTGATGACCATGCCGATACGCTGTTGACCGTTTTGCAAAACGGGCGCATTGGCCAGACCTATAATATTGGCGGCAATAACGAACAAACCAATCTGGCGCTGGTCAAAATGATTTGCCGCAAACAAAGCCCCTACCGGCAATCCGACCGCCGCCGCGCTTGGCGTCTCGGCGGTATTTATTGAAACCCACCCCGACCCGGACAATGCCCCGTCCGATGGACCAAACATGATTGCCTTGCGCAATTTTGAAACGCTGGCCGCCGACCTGATCAAATTCGATGCCCTGGCCAAAAGCCTTTAGCGTAGAATCCATTATCAATCAGTGTCTGGGTTCATGACCTAAAACACCTCGAACAGGCCCGCCGCGCCCATGCCGCCGCCAACACACATGGTGCAGACGACATATTTGGCGCCGCGGCGTTTACCTTCGATCAGCGCGTGACCAACCATGCGCGCGCCGGACATGCCATAAGGGTGGCCAATAGAAATCGCCCCGCCATTGACGTTCAAAAGTTCATCAGGAATGCCCAGCTTATCGCGGCAATAAAGCACCTGCACGGCAAACGCTTCGTTAAGCTCCCAAAGGCCGATATCATCCATTTTCAGACCATTGGCGGCCAGCAGTTTTGGCACCGCGAAGACCGGGCCGATACCCATTTCATCCGGGTTGACACCCGCCGCCCAAATGCCGCGATAGGCCCCCAAAGGCTCAAGCCCCCGGCGCTCCGCCTCTTTGGCTTCCATCACCACAGCGGCCGATGCGCCATCGGAAAGCTGTGATGCATTACCGGCGGTGATAAATTCGCCTTGCTTGATTTCCATGCCATCCTTGAACACCGGTTTCAGACCCGCCAGCGCTTCGGCGGTGGTGCCGGGGCGGTTGCCTTCGTCTTTTTCCAGTGTCACCTGATGTTCCAGAATTTTACCGGTTTCCTTATCCATGTATTTCATCACGCTGGGCAAGGGGACAATCTCGTCATCAAAACGTCCCGCCTCTTGCGCCGCGGCGGTGCGCGCTTGCGAACGCGCGGCGTATTCGTCCTGCGCCTCACGCGAAATATTATAGCGCCGCGACACCACTTCCGCGGTTTCCAGCATGGACATATAAAGCGTCGGCATGTGTTCCTTGATCCATGGATCGCGGGCGCGGAAGGTGTTCATGTGTTCATTTTGTACCAGCGAAATGCTCTCGCCGCCGCCGCCCACGGCAATGGTCATGCCATCGCAAAGGATTTGCTTGGCGGCAATGGCGATCCCCATCATGCCCGAAGCGCATTGGCGATCAACGCTCATGCCCGCCACGCTATCCGCGATACCACCCCGGATCAGCATTTGCCGGGCCGGGTTTTGACCGCCAGAGCCTTGTTGCATGGCGCACCCCATCACCACATCATCGACTTCGGCCCCTTCAAGGCCGGCGCGTGAAATAGCGTTGCGAATCGCGTGGCCACCCAATTCCTGTAACTGGGTATTGTTAAACGCCCCGCGATAGGCCTTGCCTATGGGGGTGCGGGCAGTGGATACGATAACGGCTTCACGCATGGGACTCTCCTTTGGGATACAATTTTTCGCGCAAAGCCTAGCCGTACTTTCACCCCGCACGCAATCCCTTTACCGCGCATTAAGACTTTTGGGAGTCAGATGGACCCGATTCATGGGAGTTTTTCGTGCGCATCCGGTTTGCTGTTTTTATTATGGCGATGGCCCTGACGGGTGTGTCAGCGGCGCGCGCCGAGGTGCGTGACATCACCCTTGGGATTAACGGAACCACCGCCCAGAGCGCGCTGATTTTCGATACTGCGCCGCAAGACGTATCTCTGGACGTGGACGGAACCCACATCACATTACTGCTGAACGGGATGAGCGCCCGCGCCCGCACGATCAGTGCCCCGGATCCACATCTGGTTCGCGCGGTGACCATAGCCCCGGTTATTGCGGGTCTGAATGTACGCTATACATTAAGCCAACCACCCCTTGAGGCCCACGCGAACATCATTGGCAATACGGTGCGCCTGAACTTGCGTTTTGCCCATGACATCCGCGCCCAGCACGCCGTGATCGGCTTTGGCCCGGCGCGCACGGCAAGCGCCGCGCCCCATCATGCACCGACCAAAACCGCCAGCGCCAAACCGGCACCAGTCAAGCCACATCATGACCAGCATGCCGCCCCGCCAGCCGCCCATAATACCACCCACGAGCCAATACCAAAAGCGCTCCTCGCGCCTGTCAAACCGGCCCCGGTCGGCAAAGGCCTTGTCCGCGAGGCCTCTTTACGCGCCGCGCCGGGCCTGAACGCCAAAGCCTGCGCCAGCGCCCAGGCCGCTATCAGCGCCGACCCCTGGGCGCTTGACAAGCTCTCGGTTTATGGGGCCTGCCTGGCCCGTGACGGGAAAAGAGATCAGGCCCGCGAGGTTTTTGAGCGGCTCTTGACCTTCGATCCGGACACGATGAGCGCCTATGTCGGGCTGGGAGCTATCGCGCAAGACGCAGGCGATATCAAAGCGGCCCGCGAATATTATCAGCAGGCGCTGGAGCTTGGCAGAACCGATGCGCAGGCGGCAAAAGTACAGGCGATGATTCAAAGCCTGCCCAAATCTGAGCCCGAAACAACACATTAGACTTGACGTTAACGTCAACGTTATCTACAAAGCGCCATGCCTGATCATGTGTGCAACACGTATACGATTTCCGAGCTCGCCAGTGAATTTGGCGTGACCGCCCGCACATTACGGTTTTACGAGGACAAGGGGCTTTTGACCCCTTGCCGCGAAGGGCACAGCCGCATATTCGACGCCGCCGACCGGGCCCGTCTGCGCCTGATCCTGCGTGGCAAACGGGTTGGTTTTGCACTTGATGAAATTCGCGAAATGCTCGACATGGAATCCATCACCGCGGGCAATCCGGGGCATATGGATTTGTGGATCAAGCGCTTTCAACAGCGTATTGAGGCCTTGAAACAGCAACGCCGCGACATTGACGAAGCCATTGAAGAGCTGGAAACCGGGTGCGCCTGGATGGAAGCGCGCCGCGCCGACCAGGAGCCTTCCGATGAATTAAAATCCCGCGCCCGCGCTTTTGAGGCGCTGGCCCGCGCCCGCCTTGAACATTGACGATCTATTAGGAGAACCCCATGCCCACTTACACACCGCCCGTTCGCGACATGCAATTCTTGCTGCACGAAGTGTTGGATATTGCCCAATACGGCGATCTGCCCAAATTCTCCGAAGCGCCACGCGATCTGGCCGATGCGATACTGGATGAAGCGGCCAAATTTGCCCAAGGCGTATTGCAACCACTCAATCAGGTTGGCGACCAAAAAGGCTGTGTGCGTAATGATGATGGCTCAGTCACCACACCGCCGGGCTTTAAAGACGCTTTTGACCAGTTTGTGGAAAATGGCTGGCCGCTTTTGGGCGCCGATCCTGAATTTGGTGGTCAGGGTCTGCCCGGAGTTTTGGGCATTGCTGTTTCTGAAATGATGAGCACCGCCAACACCGCTTTTGCCATGTATCCGGGCCTGACCCGCGGCGCGGTCGAAGCCATTCTGGCCGGCGGTACGGACGAGCAAAAACAAAAATACCTGCCCAAAATGACCGCATGCGAATGGGGCGGCACAATGAATTTGACCGAGCCGCATTGCGGTACGGATCTTGGCCTTCTTAAAACCAAAGCGGTGCCGCAGGCCGATGGCACATATGCCATAAGCGGGCAAAAAATATTCATCTCCTCGGGAGAACACGACCTGACAGATAACATTATCCACATGGTGTTGGCGCGGATCGAAGGCGCGCCGGCAGGCACCAAGGGCATATCGCTGTTTATCGTGCCAAAAGTACTGGTGAATGATGATGGCACGCTTGGGGAGCGCAATGGCGTTTCGTGTGGTTCTATCGAACACAAAATGGGCATTCACGGCAATTCCACCTGCACAATGAATTTTGACGACGCCACCGGTTATCTCATAGGCGAGGAAAACAAGGGCCTGCGCCTGATGTTTGTGATGATGAATGCGGCGCGCCTTGGCACTGGTATGCAGGGACTTTGCCAGGCCGAAGTCTCTTATCAAAACGCTGTTGAATACGCCAAAGACCGGCTTCAGGGGCGCTCTTTGACCGGCCCGAAAAACCCCGATGGCCCGGCCGATCCGATCATTGTCCACCCGGATGTGCGCCGCATGTTGCTGGAGGCCAAATCGGTGACCGAAGGCTGCCGGGCGTTTTTATACTGGACGGCGCTGCATGGGGATTTGGAAGACTTGTCACCGGACGAAAAGGTGCGTGAAAAGGCCGGCGATTACATGGCGCTGCTGACCCCGGTGATCAAAGCCTATCTGACGGATCGCGGTTATCATAACGCCACCAATGCCCAACAGATTTATGGCGGTCATGGCTATATCGAAGAATGGGGCATGTCGCAATTTGTCCGCGATGCGCGTATCGGCATGATCTATGAAGGCGCTAATGGCGTGCAGGCGCTGGACCTTGTTGGCCGCAAACTGGCCATGCACGGTGGGCGACCGATTATGACCTTTATTGGCGAGTTGGATGCCTTTATCGCGCAAAACGAAGATGATGCTGACCTGAAACCCTTTATCGATGGCATGCGCACCACCCGGGGCCAGTTGAATGATGCGACCACATGGCTGATGGAAAATTCGCTCTCCAATTTTGATAATGCCGGGGCGGCCAGCCACGACTTTTTGCACCTCTTCGCCCTCACTGCACTTTCCTACATGTGGGCGAAAATGGCCAAGGTGGCGCTGGCCAAAAAAGATGAAGAAGCTTTCTACGCGGCCAAGCTGAAAACCGGGGCATTTTTCCTGAGCCATATTCTGCCCGCTTCGGCCATGCATCTGGCGCGGATTGAAGCTGGTGCCGATCACCTTATGGCGCTGGATGCGAGCGAGTTTTGATGATGGATAACGCTTTGGATTTCCCCCTGCCGGACTGGTACACCGAAGAAGACATCAACATTTTTCGTGATGCCACTTTTGGTTTCTACGAACGTGAATGCGCCCCCCATTCGGAGCGCTGGCGCAAACAGGGCATCGTTGATCGCGAAACCTGGAACAAAGCCGGGGCGATGGGTCTTTTATGCGCCTCCATGCCCGAAGAGTATGGCGGCGCGGGCGGTGATTACCGCCATGAAATGATCATTATGGAAGAGCTGCACCGCGCCGGGGTCGATGGCTTTGGCATTTCCTTGCACAACGCCATTGTCGCCCCCTACATCCTGCATTACGGCACCGAAGAGCAAAAACGAAAATGGCTGCCCAAACTGGCGTCCGGCGAAATGGTCGGGGCCATTGCCATGACCGAGCCGGGGGCCGGATCAGATTTGCAGGGCATACGCACCCGCGCGCAAAAAACCGGTAATGGCTATGTGCTGAACGGCGCCAAAACCTTTATCACCAATGGCGGCACCGCCAATCTGATCATTGTTGTTGCCAAAACCGGCGCGGATGAAGGGGCCAAAGGCGTCTCCTTGATGGTCGTTGAAACAGACGGCGCGGAAGGCTTCAAACGCGGGCGCAATCTCGACAAGATCGGCAATCATGCGCAAGATACCTCCGAGCTTTTCTTTGATGATGTAGAGCTGCCGGCCGATGCGCTTTTAGGCACTGAAGAGGGCCAGGGCTTTTACCAATTGATGGAGCAATTGCCGCAAGAACGCTTGAACATTGCGGTACAGGCTGTGGCCGCCATGGAACATGCCTTGCGCGAAACCATATCTTACGCCAAAGAACGCACGGCTTTCAAAAAACCGATCATGGCGTTTCAGAATACCCAGTTCAAACTTGCCGAATGCAAAACCAAGGCAACTGTGGCCAAAACCTTCACCTATCATTGCGCCGAACGCCTCCTCAAAGGCGAGCTCGACGCCACCACCGCCTCGATGGCCAAATACTGGGTTTCGGAAGTCGAAGGCGAGGTTATGGACGAATGCCTGCAACTTTTTGGCGGCTATGGCTATATGGAAGAATACCCCATCGCGCGGATGTTTACCGACGCCCGCGTGCAACGCATTTACGGTGGCACCAACGAGATCATGAAACTTCTGATCGCGAGGTCGCTGTGATGGCAATTGCCCCCTCCGTCGGCTTCGCCGCCACCTCCCCCGCTTGCGGGGGAGGAAAACAGAGCGGGCGACCTTTGCTCCCCCGTCCTCATCCTGAGGTGCCCGGCGCAAGCCGGGCCTCGAAGGAGGGGAGAGCTGGCCGCGCAGCGGTCTTAAGGAGACAGGCCCGTTTCTTATTCAATCGTCATTCCGATGAAAATCGGAATCCAGAACAAAGTCACAACTGGATTCCGGCCTCCGCCGGAATGACGGCCACCTCCCTTAGTTGCGAGGAAGGAAAGGTAAGCCTCTTTTTATCCTCCCCCGTTCACGGGGGAGGTGCCCTGAAAGGGCGGAGGGGGGATCATGCGTGAAGCAGAAACCAACGCAAGAAAACTGGCTCGGCAATTACGCACGAACATGACAAAAGCCGAAATTATACTTTGGGCACAGTTAAAAGGCCGAAGGGTGAACGGGAACAAAATTCACAGGCAATTGCCAATTGGCCCCTATATTGCTGATTTCGCCTGCAAGACCGGAATGCTGGTTATTGAGGTGGATGGGGCAACCCATTCAACAAATGCGCAAATTAATCATGATGCACAGCGTACAAAATTTCTGGAAGCGCAAGGCTGGCAGGTTTTGCGAATCAGCAACTTAGACATTTATGAAAACCTCAATGGCGTTTTGGAAGCTATTGCTTCTAAACTCCCCCCTCCGTCGGCTTCGCCGCCACCTCCCCCGTTTACGGGGGAGGAGACCTCCCCAATGACTGACGCTTATATTTATGACGCTGTGCCTTATGCAAACCGATTTTCTGGCGGAGGAAAAACATGAAGTGTGCAAAACACAATAGCAAGGCAGCGGTCGGCATATGCAAAAGGTGCTATCGAGGAATATGTGCAGATTGCGTCAATAAGTTGGGTACAGATTTTGGCATATATTGCAGCAATAAATGCAAAACTGCATCTATTAATATAGAAAAACTAGTTAGAAAAAATGTAGAAACAAACACAAAAGTATCATATGTTCATACAATAACCATGTATTTGCTCTTTATTGTTTCAATTATTCTTATGTTCTACGGATTATTTGGAACTTTAACAGGTACATGGCCATTAATTGTAGTTTTTTTAATTGGATTGTTGTTCTTTGGTTTTGGACTTGCCTATGCGCGCTGGATCAAGGCAACCAGGTCAATCGGCAAAAAAATAGATCAAGAGCGTTCAACCTCAACCGGACAAGGAGACCTCCCCCATGACTGATGCTTATATTTATGACGCTGTGCGCACCCCGCGCGGCAAAAAGAAAAATGGTTCTTTGCACGAAATTACCGCTTTGCAACTGGCCACCCAGCAATTGCAGGCGGTGCGCGACCGTAACGATCTGGACACCTCACTCGTCGATGACGTGATTTTGGGTTGCGTCACCCCGGTTGGTGAAGAAGGGGCGAATATCGCCCGCTCGGCGGTGATCAATGCCAATTATGCCGAGACAACGGCGGGCTTCCAGATCAACCGCTTTTGCGCCTCGGCGCTCGAAGCGTGCAATCTGGGCGCCGCCAAGGTGATGTGCGGCGAGGCGGATTTCGTGGTTGCTGGCGGCGTTGAAGCCATGAGCCGCGTACCCATGGGCTCGGACGGCGGCGCCATGGGTGTGGACCCGGAAATTGCCTTTGATCATAACATCGTGCCGCAAGGGGTGTCCGCCGACCTGATCGCCACAAAGTATGGTTTTTCCCGCGATGATGTGGACGCATATGCAGTCGAGAGTCAAAAGCGCGCCGCCGCCGCCTGGAAAGACGGCCGCTTCAAAAAATCGGTTGTGCCGGTCAAGGACCAGCTTGGCCTGACCATATTGGATCATGACGAGCACATGCGTCCGGGCACCGATATGCAAAGCCTTGGCGGGCTGAACTCCGCCTTTCAGGCATTAGCCGAATTTGTCGGCCTCGACAGCGTCGCCATCCAGAAATACCCGGAAGTGGAATATATCAATTTTGTCCACACCGGCGGCAATTCCTCAGGGATAGTTGATGGCGCTTCGGCCGTCCTCATTGGTTCCAAAGAAGCGGGGGAAAAGGCGGGCCTGAAACCACGCGCGCGCATGCGCTCCATGGCCTCTATCGGCTCGGAGCCAACCATCATGCTCACCGGCCCGATTTCCGTTACCGAAAAGGCGCTCAGAAAAGCCGGTATGGAGGTTGGCGATATTGACTTGTGGGAGCTGAACGAAGCCTTCGCTTCGGTGGTGTTGCGCCACCAGCAATATTTCCACATCGACCCGGCCATCATGAACGTCAATGGCGGGGCCATCGCCATGGGCCACCCCCTGGGGGCCACCGGGGCGATGATTTTGGGCACGGTTCTTGATGAAATGGAACGTCAGGACAAAGCCACCGGCCTTGCCACCTTGTGTGTCGGCGGCGGTATGGGCACGGCAACGATTATCGAGCGGGTGTGATGCTCAGCCGTCAAACCAGCTTCACAAGAAGGAAAAACCAATGAAACATTTTACACTTGAAACCGACAAAGACGGCATCGCCCTCATTACCTTTGACAGCCCCGATGTGAGCATGAATGTCATCTCGCCATCCGTGGTCGAGGAAATGGAAGAATGGGTTGAGGCGATCACCAATAATGCCGCCATTACCGGCGTGGTCATCACCTCTGGCAAGAGCAATTCTTTTTGCGCCGGGGCCGATCTTTCCGGCCTTGGCAGCACATTTGCTGATTTGGCCAAACTCTCCGCCGAAAAACGCAATGAAAAACTTTATAACGAGCTGTTCAGGCTCAATGCGGTTTTGCGCAAGCTTGAAACCTGCGGCAAGCCGGTCGCGGCGGCGATTAACGCGCTGGCGCTCGGCGGCGGGCTGGAAATTACCCTGGCCTGTCACTATCGTATCGCCGCATCTGATAATGCCAAACTTAAACTTGGCCTGCCCGAAGCCATGGTCGGCGTTTTGCCCGGCGGCGGCGGCACCCAGCGCCTGCCGCGTCTGATCGGGGCCATGAATGCCTTCGATCTGATGATGCAGGGCAAAATGATCAAGGCCGACAAGGCGCTGGCGCTCGGCGTCATCCATGAAACCGCCCCCGGCGCGAAATTGGTGGACAAAGCCACAGCCTGGGTGAAAGCCAACCCGGACGCCAAACAGCCCTGGGACGGCGAAAAATTTCGTCTTCCCGGCGGGGGGCCCTACCACCCCAAGGGCGCACAAACCTTTATGGGTGTGGCGCCAATGATCCGCAAAAACACCTACGGTAATTACCCGGCCCAGCGTTATATTCTGTCATGCGTTTATGAAGGCCTGCAGGTCGATATGGACGCCGGATTGCGCATTGAAACGCGCTATTTTACCAAATTGATGCAGCGCCCGGAAAGCCGCAATATGATCCGCTCGCTATTCTTGTCAAAACAGGCCTTGGAAAAAGGCAGCGCCCGGCCCGCCGGGCAGAAAAAAGGCGCGGTCAACAAAATCGCTGTCATTGGCGCCGGGTTTATGGGCGCAGGCATTGCCTATGTTTCCGCCATGGCGGGTATCGAAGTTGCGCTGGTCGATATCGACATGGCCGGCGCGGAAAAAGGCAAGGCCTTTGCGCAAAAAGAGCTGGAGAAACGCGTTAGCCGCAAAAAAATGGATCAGGCCAAGGCCGATGCCATTTTGGCGCGCATCACCCCGACCACCGATTACAGCGTCATGAAAGATGTCGATCTGGTGGTCGAAGCGGTGTTTGAAAACCGCGAGCTGAAAGCCAAAATCACCAAAATGGCCGAAGAGCATATGCCAAAAGACGCCATATTTGGCTCCAACACCTCGACTTTGCCAATTACGGGCCTCGCCGAAGCCAGCAAACGGCCGCAAAATTTTATCGGCATCCACTTCTTTTCGCCGGTACATAAAATGATGCTGGTCGAGCTGATCGTTGGTGAAAAAACCTCTGATTACGCCATCTCGCGGGCGCTCGACTTTGTCACCAAAATCCGCAAAACGCCGATTGTGGTTTCTGACACGCGGGGCTTTTACGCCAATCGCTGTGTGATGCGCTATATCGAACAGGGCATGGCGCTCCTCTCCGAAGGGGTGTATCCGGCGCTGATCGAAAACGGCGCGCGCATGGCCGGCATGCCGGTCGGGCCGCTTTCATTGCAGGACGAAGTGGCGATCGATCTTGGTTATAAAATCATCAAACAAACCGAGGCCGATCTTGGCGACGATGCCTTCAAAGGCCCGACCGCGCCTATTCTCATCGCCATGATCGAAAAATATGATCGCAAGGGGCGCAAAAACGGCAAAGGCTTTTATGATTACAGCGAGGATGGCAAAAAACGCCTGTGGCCGGAGCTTTCGCAATTTGCCCTGAACGGGGTTTTGCCCGAAGACAAACAGCCCACACCGGCCTATATCAAAGAGCGTATTTTATACGCCCAGGCGCTGGAAGCGGCGCGCTGTATGGAAGAAGGCATCGTCAAAGACCCGCGCGAGGCTGATGTCGCCTCTATTTTGGGGTGGGGGTTTGCGCCCTATACCGGCGGTGTTTTATCTTACATCGACACCATTGGCGCAGCGAATTTTGTCAAACGCGCCGATGAATTGGCCAAAATCAGCGCCGACATGTATGGCGTGCCGGACCTTCTGCGCGACATGGCCAAAACCGGCGAGACGTTTTACAGCCGCTTTGGCAAGGACAAAAAAGCGGCGTGAAGGTAGACTTAAAGCGTCATTCCGGCGAAAGCCGGAATCCAGTATAACGTCAGTACTGGACCCCGATTTTCATCGGGGTGACGAGTAAGTTTGGTACTATAATTCCATCAATCAAAAAGGCATGGGCACATACACATCCATGCCTTTTTTATTACTCTCAGGCAAAAAGAGGTCGAGTTCCCGTTCAAGTCGTAAATATTCACACCCTATTGACTTTAATTTATAAAGAACCATATCGGATTCTTGAACCCAAAACAATGGAGGACAAATAATGTCTATTTCAGAATCCGATTTATATGATGTTGCTATGCTTACCATGGCTCAGTGTCAAAATGGTGAAATAACTACATCAAATTTAATTATGGAACTTGAAGAATACTTTCTACCAGATGGTCATGATGCAGCTATCTTAACTGGGAGAAATGACTCACACTTTTCTCAAAAAGTACGAAATATAAAGTCACATAAAACAAGCCCCACAAACCCCATTGCACAAGGTTTAGTCGAGGATATAAAGGATGGTATGAAAATAACCGACGCCGGACGCAAATATCTTCGCTCCTTAGGGCACAATATCTAAGATTTGTAACCGGGTGGAAGCCAATTTAATTCTGTATTCATAGAAGTTGTCTTATCCCAGACAAACCAAGCATAAGCTGTCGTACCGGACCCGCCGGTCCTAATACCGTTCGGGTAAAAAGTGATACGTTCTGAAAAGACCCACACACGTGTCGGAGGTGTTACTTGAAATATGCTACGGCATCGCTTTGCGCTTTCGAGAAATGCCAATCTTAGTAGCAATGCTACTTTTTGATCAGCAAGCTCAAGTGCATGATGTAGGAATTGCTCTGCAGAATTATATGGTGGATTAGTAATTATATTTTTAGTTTTTCTAGATGATGACAAAAAGTCTAAGTTTGCTTCTCCATAACCACGATCATATAAATCAGAGGAGTAAACTTGATTCCCGTTTCGCAGAAGTGTTTCAGACATCGCCCCATCGCCGCAGGCACATTCCCAAATTTCACCAGCAAACGTTTCATTATCGATCAATGCGCGAGTTGCCCACTCAGGGGTCGGGTAGAAATCTGGCCCATCAAGGTCCGCATACCTCTTTACTGGAGGCTGATAAGATCTATTTAATGAATAACCTATATCTGCCATTTTTACTCTCCTACCAATCAAACGACGCTACTTTGGTAAATGAATCGTAAATTATGTTGGAAATTCCCGACAATAAAGCGATCTGAACACAGGCGGGGGCAAGAGAAATCTTGTCCCCGTCTTTTTGTTTGGCGTCATAATCGCCGCATGGAAAACAAACAACAGACCTTGCCGGACTGGCAGATGATCCGCGAGGATTGGGAAAGCGGCATGCGCAATATCACCTGCGCGCAAAAACATGGCATCAGCGTTTCCACCCTGTACAGGCATCGGATTCAAGGCTCCTGGCAACGCGGCGGTGTATCGGGGCTGGAGGCCCAGCGCCGCGCCGTGCAAACTTTGTGCACCGCCCTTGAAGAGGCCTATAAAGCCGGTGATCAGGCCAGCATCAGCCGCCTGGCCAGCGCCCTTTCCATGGCCGCAGGGCGCCTGACAAGCGCCCATGAACTGGCCGACAAAACCAAAACTTCAGCCGACGATGATGGTCATGACGCGCCCGATGATATGCGCGGGGCGTTGCGTGAGAAAATCAGCCAGCTTCTGGCTCAGGATGACGACGCATCCGAGGCATAAACCACTTTGCCATCCACCACGCTCATCACCACTTTGACATGGGGAATACCTTTTGCCGGCATGGTCATCAGATCATCGGCAAACACGGAAAAATCGGCGCGCTTGCCAACGCTGATCGTGCCCAGCTCATCTTCGCGAAAAGAGGCGTAAGCGGGCCACAAGGTCAGCATTTTCAAGGCTGTTACCCGGTCCACCGCCTCTTCCTTGTGCCAGTTTTTACCCTGATAGCCGTTAAGGTCGCGGCGCGTAATGGCGGCATAAAATTCGATACGCGGATCGCCGCGCTCGACCGGCGCGTCGGAGCCTGCGGGGATAATCGATCCGGCATTAATCAGGCTGTTCCAGGCATAGGCCCCGCGCAGGCGCTTTGTCCCCACCCGGCGGGCGGCAAAATGAAGATCACCAATGGCGTGAGAGGGCTGCATGGAAGGGATAATACCCAGCTTGGCAAAACGCGGAATATCAACGGGTTGAAGCATTTGCGCGTGTTCAATACGCCAGCGCGGGTCGGCCACCGGACGCTTGTCTTGCGGCACCGCCGCAAAAGCGGCCGCCATCCAGTCAAGCGCCGAGCGGTTGGCCGCATCGCCAATGGCATGAGCGCAAATCTGGATGCCATCGCGCAAAGCGCGCGAGAATAATTGCACGCTTTCTTCTTCGCCGCGCAGCATCAGGCCAGACGTACCCGGCGCATCATTATAAGGCGCCAGCATGGCCGCGCCGCGCGAGCCAAGCGCCCCGTCCATATAAATCTTGACCGCGCGGGTGATCACCCGCCCATTGCCGGCACGGCGCGGGCCACCCGCCAAAAGGCGCATATCGCCTTCGTCAATGGCATTATAAACCCGCACGGGCAGATCCCCCTGATCGGCCATGTTTTCCAGCACTTGCACATCATCGGCGCTGACCGACATATTGTGTATGCCGGTCCAGCCATAACGCGCCATCACCGCAGCCCCCTTGACCAGAGCGCTGCGCCGCGCATCGCCACGCGGCTGCGCCACCAATCCGGCCACCAGCCCCATGGCGTTATCGATCAACATGCCGGTTGCGCGGCCTTGCCTATCGCGCTCTATGCGCCCGCCTTGCGGGTCTTTTGTATCCGAATCGATGCCCGCCGCTTTCAATGCGGCGCTGGAGGCAACCAGCGCATGGCCATCGGCGCGGCGCAGCAAGACAATGCGCCCCGGCGCGGCCCGGTCCATATCCTCACGGGTGGGAAAACGCCCCTCTATCCAATTGGTCTCAATCCAGCCGCGCCCGACAATTGCCCCTTGCGGGTGCGCCTTTGCTTCTTTGGCGATACGCGCAATCAAGCCTTCGAGCGAGGGTATGCCTTCCAGATTAAGGGTCATTTCGCGGCGGCCAATGCCGTAAAGATGCGCGTGGGAATCGGTAAACCCGGCATACATATGCGCCCCGTCAAGATCGATCGTGCGCGCCGGTTTGTACCGCCCCAGACCTTTCATCGGCCCGGCATAAACAATGCGTCCGTCTTTGACCACCACCGCATCAACAACCGGGCGATCATCCTCGCCGGTATGGATGGTGCCGCCGCTAAACACCACATCAACCGGCAGATCAAGCGTTTCGAATCGTCCGCACGACAAAACAAACACAGCCAAAACGATGCTGGCGAACCCTTTGGTTAAAAGACGCGGCATAAGAACTCCTTTGCGAAGGCCGGACCTTAGCAGACCGGCGCAAAATACCAAAACCCGGCTTATGAACGCACATCAATGGCCCGGCGCAGCAATGCCAAAGGCGACCAGGTCATGGCCCGCAAAAGCCGCCATGATGAAACGCGGCGGGCGCGCTGTATCACCCTGCGCTTGGCCAGGACCGGCCCCAAACCGCCTATCGCATCGCCATACCCGCGCCATGTCGCGACAAATTGTTTTTTGATCACCGCGCGCAGCAAAAACAAAAAGGATACGGCGATAAAAGCAGGCAGAAAAACAATCAGCGGCACCAGCGGCATACACTTAAAATACGTCCAGACCCGGTTGCGCACCCCGTGATACACCGCAAACGGCGATTGCTGGCCGCTAATCGCCGAGCCTTCATGGTAGACCACCGCCGCTTTGACCTGAAGCGCCGCGCCGCCCGAAAGCCGCAAGCGAAACGCCAGATCGACATCTTCGTGATAGCAAAAAAAGTCTTCGTCAAAACCGCCCGCCGCTTCGAACGCATCACGCCGATAAAGCGCGGCGGCGGCGCAGGGGCCAAACACCGTGCCGGTCGGCGGGGTCATCGTAACCGGATAATTCCAGCCGCCGCGCCAGGCAATGCCATAAGGGGTGTAGACATCCCCCGCCCCGTCCAGCCGGTCATGGTCGCGGGCCATGATCTGCGTCGAGCCGGCCATACTCATGCCGGGCGCGGTCTCAACCGCCGCCAACAGCGCTTCCAGCCAATTCGGCGCGGCATAGGCATCGGGATTGAGGGTCGCGATAAACGGCGCAGAGCCTTGCGCCGCGCCCAGATTATTGCCCCGCGCAAAGCCTTTATTTTCTCCAAGGCGCAAAACCGCAAAACGATCATCCAGCACTGGCAGCGCCTCCAGCGACCCATCGGTCGAGCCATTATCAACAATGATGGCGGAAAAATCGCCCATGCTTTGCGCCTTAAGCGCCGCCACACAATCGCCCAGCATGGAGCCGGCATTGTAATTGACAATGATCACATCAATACGGGGGGCTTGCGCTTTGTTCACACCATCTCTTTTCATATCAAGGGGGGGCGCAGCCGCCCCGATGCAGAAGAATCGACCGGTTGTAACCTTTTTTCAGTCAATTTGTGAAATTGTGCTGTGAATTAAGGGGTGAATGCCACATGGTTGCGATAAAATTCTTGCTTGCCGCATTGGTTCTGATGCTTGTCGGTTATGTCCTGCGACGCCCGCCAAAAGGGCATTGGCACGCTTTGGCCGGGTTTGCCAGCAGCTTTATTCTGACCGCCGCCGTGATCAATATCGGGGCGGCGCGCAGCGGCATTGTCCGCGACGGGCCATATGCGCAAATTGCCGCCAATGCCCTGCACCGCATCAGCGAAGATGACACCCCCTATATCTTGTTTGTCGGCGCCAGCTATTCGCGCAATGCCATAAATGACAAGGCCCTGACGCGCCAGTTCAAGGCCAGGGGCTTTGACAAAAAAGCCATTACTTTCGCCCTTGAAGGAGCCAGCCTGCAAGAGCGTGATTTACGCCTGCGCCAGTTTCTAAAAGCCGCCAAACGCCCGCCGGAAATTGTTTTTCTCGAAGCCTCGCCAGAGTTTGACCGCGCCCCGACCCACGGCTTCGTCATTGCCAAATTTTCCGAACGGGTGATCGGCCAGTTTGATCCGCGCGGCACCTTATGGGCGGTGCGGGGTCTGGCCAAAGGGAGCCCTGACGGCGCGGCTGATTTTGTTAAAAACACTTTGCTTTTGGGCCTGCACATCCCGCTCAACTGGTTTAATGTCGGCCTGTTTAACGAGGCGACGACACTGGCCAAAGCGGCACCGCTTTCGTCGTGGGACCCACAAGACACCCCCCGGCGCACGGTTGAAGTGGCCGATCGCCACCGTGGTTTGTACGCTAAAAACGTCCCCACACCGGCGCTTTTTGCCTGGGGCGAGGCGTTTCGTGCGGCGCAGGAAAAAACCTTGCGCCAGGCCGGCGTCAACGCCATAGCCTATTATTTTCCTCCCGTTATCGATGCGCAGGAACGCGCCTATTTACGCGCCATTTGCGCCGCCCACCCGCGCACCCCATGCATTGCGCCCGATGATCCGCTCATGCTGGCAAAGCTGGATGGCCCGGTCTGGTTTGATGAAGAGCATCTGCTCGCGCCCGGCGCCGCCGTTTATGACCAATGGCTGGCGGAAAAAATCATCGCATCGGGCATTCTTGGCGCGCCGCATTCCCCCACCCTTTTAGCCCTGAGGCGCAATTCATGATTTTTACCAGCTTTATCTTTTTGGTGTTTTTCGCCGCTGTGTTTACGCTTTACTGGGCGGTGCCAAACCGCCGGGCGCGGCTTTATATCCTTTTGACCGCCAGCGCGATTTTTTACGGCTGGTGGGATTGGCGTTTTTTAAGCCTGATCAGCCTGGTCATTGTGTCTTCATGGCTCACCGCCAAATTGATCGACCGGGACGGGGCCAGCCCCCGCGCCCAAAATATCGCCCTTGCCGGGGGGGTCGGGCTGTCACTGATTGTGCTGGGTATATTCAAATATACCGGCTTTTTTGCGAACAGCATGGCCGATCTTTTTGCCCTGATGGGCCTGAAGGCCGACATGCCGACATTGCGCATTATTCTGCCCGTCGGGGTCAGTTTTTATATCTTTCAGGCCATATCCTATATGGCCGATGTGCGCCGCGGGGTGATGCGCGCCGAACCGCGCCTTAGCCGCGTCGGGTTATATATTGCGTTTTTCCCGCAATTGGTGGCCGGGCCGATTGTCCGCGCCGCCAGCTTTTTTCCGCAAATGGAGCGGCCCAAACGATTGGGACGCCGGGCGCTGGTCGTGGGCCTTCGGGCCTTTGCCATGGGCTTTGTTTACAAGGCCCTGCTGGCCGACAATATGGCGCCATTGGTCGATCACGTTTTTGGTAATCTTGATCAATATGGCAATGGCGCGGTGGTGCTCTCGACGCTGGTTTTTGCGGCGCAGATTTATTTTGATTTTGCCGGGTATTCCTTGATGGCGATCGGCATTGCGCGGCTGTTTGGCTATCATATCCCGCGCAATTTCAACTATCCTTATGCCGCCACCTCCATCACCGATTTTTGGCGGCGCTGGCATATGTCGCTTAGCTTCTGGCTGCGCGATTATCTTTTTATTCCGCTGGGTGGCTCGCGCCACGGCAAATTTGCCTATTACCGCAATCTTATGGCCACCATGGTCTTGGGCGGTCTGTGGCACGGCGCGGCCTGGACCTTTGTCGCCTGGGGGGCGCTACACGGATTGGCGCTGGTCGTCCATAAATTATGGCTGACCCATGTTAAACCGGCTTTGGCGGACATGGTAACGATCCCACGCTGGTTGGGCTGGCTGGCGGGCTTTGCCGCCACGCAAAGCCTCGTTCTGGCGGGCTGGGCGATTTTTCGGGCGCAAAACATGCACGATGCGCTGGATGCCCTCTACGCCTTTACCAATTTACGCCATGGCGGCGTACAAACCCTTGGCTGGGCGGCGGCGCTGGCGGTAGTGGCGCTGGCCATCGATCAGGCTTTGGGGGCCACACGCTGGCGCCCCAAATGGGCCTTTTTGGAAAGCCCAACCCTGTGGTGGGCCGGTGCCGGCATGGCCACAGCCATCGCCCTCAGCATCTACCCCCTAAAAGCCGCGCCTTTCGTGTATTTCCAGTTTTAGGCGTCCTTTTTGTCATTACCCGGCTTGTCCGGGTAATGACACGTTGGGAATAAAGCTAACACCTTATGCTGAGGGATTGCGCAGCAATCGTCTCGAAGCATGGGGTTTTGCTCGCTTTCGTAAAACACCTTCGTGTCACCCCGGAAGCCCATGGGCTATCCGGGGCCTATAGTGACGTAATCGATGCCCTATGGATCCCGGATCAAGTCCGGGATGACACGTAGGGGCCGGGATGACAAGAGGTGGTAAGGGGTAAGCCTTACGTTCGCATGGTTCGACAGGCTCACCATGAGGTTTTACATACCCCAACACCGTCATTGCGGTACCCGCCTTCGCGGGCACAGGCTCCGGCCGCAATCCATCTTGTGGCATTAAAATAGACCCCGGGCGTGGGTCCGGGGTGACGAGACTTTGGGATTATTTTGATCTGTCATTACCCGGCTTGTCCGGGTAATCCAGATTGTGACTCACAAGCCCCTCATCCCGGCCTTCTCCCAAGGGAGAAGGGGAAGAACTGGTCTATTTCATCCGTACATGGCGGTATTCTTACGCCGCTCTGGATACCGGCTTTCGCCGGAATGACGGCCGGATGGGGAAAGCACGCGCCAAGCCACCCCTGTCTTCGTCACCCTTCGGTTTAACCGGAGGGTCCATGTGGCAAGGCAAAATGCGCGGGGCTTCACAATGGATTACCCGGACAAGCCGGGCAATGACACATAGAGGAGAATAACGAGGGTGGAGGGGTCCAGAATTTATGAAGAATTTACCGCGATAGTTACCGTCACTTGGGCTTTTTGCTCACGGCGCGCTGCGCCAATTCTGACCCGCCGCCAGCGAAAAGCGCGGCCAGAATCCCCAAAGCGATATTGTCGAAGACCAGCCAGACAAAAAGGAATACCAACAAAGCCGCGCCCACATTGATCGGGGCGCGGGATTTGGTTTTATGCACGGGTTCAATGTTGTTTTGATCATCTTCCATGGCGGGTTCCTTTGGCGCTATATGAGGTGTGACAATAGTGATTTTGCCACCTCTGGCAAGCATGCCCTTTGGCCTGCCTGCTACAGGACAACAATTCCCATAGCTTGCGCCCGCATTTTACACCGCTGCGCGCTTGCCCAATGTGTATTGCGGGGGTATAAGCCGCGCTTCATGCGGGCATAGTGCCCGCCAGCATCCAGATTTAGCGGACCGGACCGATGAAAAAAGATATCCACCCCGACTATCACATGATCACTGTGGTAATGACTGATGGCACCAGCTATCAGACCCGTTCGACCTATGGCAAGGAAGGCGCGACCCTCAATCTTGATATTGATTCGCGCACCCATCCGGCCTGGACCGGTGGTGGACAGCACCTGCTTGATCGCGGTGGCCGTCTCAGCCGCTTTAAAGACAAATATAAAGGCTTTGTCAGCTAGGCCCAAAAGCCCGGTTGACGCCAGCACACCCAGACCGCAAATTATGAGCCATTCCCTTAACGAGGGAATCAGCGCACCCATGCCTGAAGCGCAGGCGAGAAAAAGGACGGTTTGCCATGTCTGAACCCTATGATCTTGTTATTATTGGCGGCGGTCCGGGGGGCTATAATTGCGCCATTCGCGCCGGGCAGCTTGGCCTCAAAGTCGCCTGTATTGAAAAACGCGCCACATTGGGCGGGACCTGCCTGAATGTCGGCTGCATCCCGTCCAAGGCGCTTTTGCATGCCTCGCAAAGCTATGAAGAGGTCAGCACCGCTTTGCCGGCCATGGGCGTTGTCTGTAAAGACTTGAGCCTTGATCTTGGCGCGATGATGAAGGCCAAAGACGAAACCGTTGACGGGCTGACCAAGGGCATTGCCTTTTTGTTCAAGAAAAACAAGGTCACACATATCGAAGGAACGGGCCGCATTGCCGGGCCGGGCAGCGTCGAGGTGAGCGATGCCAAGAATAAAAAAAGCACGTTGAGCACCAAAAACATTGTTATTGCCACCGGCTCCGAAGTCACCCCTTTGCCGGGTATTGAGATCGACGAAAAACGCATTGTTTCGTCCACCGGCGCACTGAGCCTTTCATCGGTGCCAAAATCCATGGTGGTGATTGGCGCGGGCGTTATCGGGCTGGAGCTTGGCTCGGTCTGGCGGCGGTTGGGCGCAAAAGTCAGTGTGGTTGAATACCTGCCGCGCATTTTGCCCGGCGCCGATGGCGAGGTCGCCAAACAGGCGACACGAGCATTTAAAAAACAGGGCATTGACTTTCATCTTGGCATGAAGGTCACCGGCGTTGAAAAACTGAAATCAAAATTAAAGCTGAGCATGGAACCGGCCGCAGGCGGGGACGCAGCGCAGCTTGAGGCGGATGTGGTTCTGGTCTGCATTGGCCGCCGCCCGATCACGCAAGGGCTGGGGCTGGAAGAGGCCGGGGTTACAATAGACACGCGCGGCTTTATCGAGACCGATCACTGGAAAACCGGCGCGGCCAACATCTGGGCCATTGGCGATTGCACCACCGGACCCATGTTGGCGCACAAGGCCGAGGAAGAAGGCACCGCCTGCGCCGAAGCGATTGCCGGCAAGGCCGCGCATGTCAATTATGACGTCATTCCGGGCGTGGTTTATACCGCGCCGGAAATTGCCTGGGTCGGGCGCACCGAAGAAGAGTTAAAAGACGCCGGGATTGCCTTCAAAAAAGGGGCCTTCCCGTTTAGCGCCAATGCACGCGCCCGCGCCAATCACCAGAGCACAGGCTTTGTCAAAGTGCTGGCCGATGCCACGACCGACGAAATACTGGGCGTACACATGCTGGGGCCGAATGTATCAGAAATGATTGGCGAAGCCGCTTTGGCGATGGAATTTCGCGCCGCTTCCGAAGATATTGCCCGCACCTGCCATGCCCACCCGACCTTGTCCGAAGCCCTGCGCCAAGCCGCCATGGGCGTCGAGGGCTGGACCATGCAAATGTAATTTTGCTCAACAAAAAGCCCCGGACGCAAAACGCCCAGGGCTTTTTCAAGGGGGTATGTGGGTTTATTCCGCCGCCGTGGCGTCTGCATCCGTGTGGCCAAGACCACCTTTGGCAGCAATGGCAGAAACATAAGCTTTGCGCGCATCAAAATCGGCGGCAATGCGCTCATCATCGGCCTGCATGGCCTCAATATCCTGATCCGCATAGTGCAAAACGCCCATGTCTTCATAGGCGGCGCGAATACGCGGCCCCCACAGGCCAATATCCTTGACGACCGGCACGATACGCTGGAACAACAACGTGCGGAAGAGTTTATTGATCTCGCTGTGCTTGGTGTATTCGACGCATTCTTCCACCGGCATATCAAGGGCCTGGTAAATTTCGCGGCCCTCGAAACGGTCACGCATCAGATAACAGGCCTCGACCAAAAATTCCTCGCGTTCATCGCGTTCGGCCTGGGTCAGGTGCGGATAATAATCGCGCAAAGTCAGACGGCCAAACGCCACATGACGCGCTTCGTCTTCCATCACATAGGCATTGACCATTTGCGCCAGCGGGTTTTGCGACACATCGCGAATGGTGGCAAAGGCGGCCAGCGCCAGCCCTTCAATTACCACCTGCATGGCCAGATAGGTGATGTCCCAGCGCGGATCGCGCAACGCCTGGTCAACCAGTTCCTGTAACGGCTTGGTCATCGGGTAGGACACTTCAAATTTTTGCAGGAGCTTTTTATAGGCTTCGATATGGCGCGCTTCATCCATGGTCTGGGTCGAGGCATAGAATTTGGCGTCCATGTCCGGCACCTGGCCGACAATCTTGGCCGCGCAAATCAGCGCCGCCTGCTCGCCTTGCAAAAATTGTGAAATATTCCAGGCCTGCCCATGGCGCATAAACAACGCCCGGTCTTTTTTGCCCATACGATCCCAGATCGGCGTGCCATAAAGCGCTGTGCCTTCGGGGGGAAGCTGCATGGGGTTATCTTCGTCCAAATCCAGCGTCCAGTCGATGCGTTTGAGCGCATCCCACTGCATATCCTTGCCTTTTTGGTAAAGATGCATGAGCTGCGTGCGCCCTTCATCAAATTCCCAATCAAATATGACGTCATATTCCTGTGGTACCGTCCAATGCGAATCAATGTCCGGAACCGCGTAAAGCTCACGCAAACTCGTCATATTTATCTCCCTTGTATTATATTCTGGCCAGACTTTTCGCCCGTTGCCGCGCTTATAACACAGTTTTTTATAAAAGTGAACAGTGTTCACTTTTATAATTCAGGACACACTTTTCCCGGTGATGCCAAACGGCAAATCACGCGGGGGATTCTTCAATTTTTCTAGGATTCTATGCGCGTGGCGGCGACGATCCGGCCTTGCTGTGGGCTTTGGATAAAAATTGCACAGCCGCCGGATTTTGGCATCGGGTGGCTGATATGCTGGGCAGTGCCGGTGAGATCAGCAATTTTGGTCAGTTTGGACACCATATTGACCTGCACCATGCGCTTACCCTTGTTTTCGCCGCCCATTACCGCAACGTGCTGGACCCCCGGCGCATAGGCCGCAACCCAGACGCTCAGGCCTTTTTTATCCTGCTTCGAAAGTGCCGAAATATCGATATCGACCACACCGTCTTTCAAGACCGCGCTGATTTGCAGTCCATTATCCACCGCCTTGTCTTTGGCAATGTCTGCCTTGACGAGCGCCTCATGGGTGCCTTTGACCAGCGCCTTGCCATTAATGACAAATTGCGGCGTATACACCCGCGGATTATGCAGCATTTTGCCGTAAACATACTGGCGATCAGTAAAGGCCTGGCTGGCAAACGTATCCGTCCAACCCAGATAATCCCAGTAATTGACCGCAAAGCTTAAGGCAACAACATCATCATCCTTGGCGATATCGGCCAAAAGCGCATTGGCTTTGGGGCAATTGGGACAGCCCTGGCTGGTGAAAAGCTCCACCATCACGCTGTGCGCCTGCGCCCCGCGCCCGCCAAAAGACAGGCTCAGAACCGTGCTGGCACACACCAAAAGGACAAAACGTATTATCATGCGCTTATACAATCATAATTATGCGTTCAGCGCCAATCAAATGGCCGTGAAGCGGGGGTGATCGCGGCGCGCCCCCTATCCACGGGCAAGATTACGCAGCACATAATGCAAAATGCCGCCATTCTTGTAATAGTCCATTTCATCATCGGTATCGATGCGAACCAGCGCCTCAACCGCACGGGTTTTTCCGTCAGCATTTTCGATGTTTATCTGTACATTTGATTGCGGGACAATAGCGTCAAGACCGGCAATCGACACGGTTTCATCGCCGCGTAAATGCAGACTTTCGCGGGTTACGCCCCCGGTCAGTTGCAAGGGTAAAACCCCCATGCCGATCAGGTTGGAACGGTGAATGCGTTCAAAACTTTCAACAATAACCGCCCGCACACCCAAAAGCCGCGTGCCCTTGGCCGCCCAGTCCCGCGATGAACCGGTGCCGTATTCCTTGCCGCCAAAAATAACCAACGGCACCCCATCGTTCACATACCGCATGGCCGCATCAAAAATCGGCTCTGTAACCCCGTCCGGATAGTGTTTGGTAAAGCCGCCCTCGACCCCGTCCAGCATCAGATTGCGAATACGGATATTGGCGAAGGTGCCGCGCATCATCACATTATGATTACCGCGCCGCGAACCATAGGAGTTAAAGTCCTTGGGGGCCACCTGATGGGAACGCAAATAATCTCCGGCCGGGCTATCGGCCTTGATCGCCCCGGCCGGGCTGATGTGGTCGGTGGTGATCGAATCGCCAAAAAGACCAAGAATACGCGCGCCCTTAATGTCTTCCACCGGCGCAACATCCAGCGTCATGCCGTCAAAAAACGGCGGGTTTTGCACATAGGTCGAGGCCGGGTTCCAGTGATAGGTCTCGCTTTGCGTCACGTCGATTTTTTGCCAATGTTCATCACCTTTAAAGACGTCCGCATAACGCTGGGCAAACATTTGCGGGGTAACGCATTTGCGGACACAGGCGGCGATTTCCGCCGAGCTGGGCCAGATATCTTTAAGATAAACCGGATTGCCGTCCTGGTCCTCGCCCAGCGGGTCTTTGGTAATATCAACAGTCATTGACCCGGCAATGGCATAGGCCACCACCAATGGCGGCGAGGCCAGATAATTGGCCTTGATGTCCGGGCCGATACGGCCCTCGAAATTACGATTGCCCGACAGAACCGAACACGACACCAGATCGCCGTCCTTGATAGCGGCGGCAAAATGATCGGGCAGCGGCCCTGAATTGCCAATACATGTGGTACAGCCATAGCCAACAAGGTTAAAGCCCATGGCATCAAGATCGTCCTGCAATCCGGCGCGCGCCAGATAATCAGTAACCACTTGCGAACCTGGGGCCAGCGAGGTTTTCACCCACGGTTTGACCGTCAAACCCCGCGCGCGCGCATTACGGGCGAGCAGGCCCGCGCCCAGCATAACCGACGGGTTGGAGGTATTGGTACACGAGGTAATGGCGGCAATAAAAATATCCCCGTGGCCAAGCGTATAATCCTGCCCGTCCAAAGAGACCTGCCGGTCCTTGTCGCTACCTTTACCAAAGACCTCGCCAAGAGCGCGGTCAAAAGCGCTGGCCGCCTCGCCAAGGGCGATACGGTCCTGCGGCCGTTTGGGGCCGGAAATCGAAGGCTGTGTCTGCGCCAGATCAAAGCTCAGCGTATCGGTATAGGTTGGCTCATCCCCCGGCTCGCGCCACAGGCCTTGCGCTTTGGCATAGGCCTCGACAAGCGCCACCCGGTCTTTATCGCGCCCGGTTGCCGTCAAATACGAAATGGTTTCATTGTCGATGGGGAAAAAGCCGCACGTGGCCCCATATTCCGGCGCCATATTGGACAAGGTCGCCTGATCTTCCAATGACAGATGATCCAGCCCGTCGCCATAAAACTCAACAAATTTACCGACCACGCCGCGTTCGCGCAGCATTTGCACTACCGTCAAAACAAGGTCGGTCGCCGTCGCCCCTTCGGGCAATTGGCCGTGCAGATGAAAGCCGATCACATCGGGGATCAGCATGGAAATCGGTTGCCCCAGCATCGCCGCTTCGGCCTCGATCCCGCCAACGCCCCAACCGAGCGCCGATAACCCGTTAATCATGGTGGTGTGACTGTCGGTCCCAACCAATGTGTCGGGATAGGCACAGGTCTCGCCACCCTTGTCGGCGGTCCAGACGGTTTGCGCCAGATATTCCAGATTGACCTGGTGGCAAATCCCCGTCCCCGGCGGCACCGCACGAAAATCGTCAAATGCAGTGGAACCCCAGCGCAAAAACTCGTAACGCTCGCCATTGCGCTCATATTCACGCTCTACATTGCGCGCAAAACTGTCGGCATGGCCAAAATTATCCACCATCACCGAGTGATCGATAACCAGATCGACCGGCACTTGCGGGTTGATCACATCGGCGCTGGCCCCCAGCTTGACCGCCGCATCACGCATTGCCGCCAGATCGACCACCGCCGGCACGCCGGTAAAATCCTGCATCAACACCCGCGCCGGGCGAAACGCAATCTCATGATTTGATGAACGTTTTTTGAGCCAGTCGGCAACCGCCTGAATGTCTGCCGCCGTAACGCTGCGCCCGTCTTCGTGGCGCAATAAATTCTCAAGCAGCACTTTTAGGGATTTTGGCAAGGCCGATATGCCCGCCAGACCATTTTTTTCCGCCTCTTTAAGGTCAAAATACACATAGGACTTGCCGCCAACATCAAGCGTGCGGCGACAATCAAAACTGTTCTTGGAGGCAAAGCTGTTTTTGGAGGCCATGGGTATTTCCTTTTCCACTGTGCTGGTTGTCAGGGCGGCCCCTGCCGTCACTGACCCTGTGAGTCTTTATTACCAGCAATCCTATGCCACGCGGATCACACAAGGTCTATCATTGCGCCTGCCAAATCAGTAAGATTGGCGTCCCTGTTTACGGAGATTGCCATGCGCCGCCTGCTGATTGCCCTGCCGGTTGTTCTGATTATATCGCTTCTGGCCCTGTTTGCCGCCATGATCGGGCGCGGCGCAAAAACCCCGGCACCCTCGCGGCTTGTCGGCACCAGCGCCCCGGCCTTTACGCTTGATATTCTGAATCATGAGGATGGGAAAACCACGGCCAGCCTGGCCGATTTCAAGGGCCAGCCGGTAATGGTCAATTTTTTCGCCTCCTGGTGTACGCCGTGCCGCGCGGAACATCCGTTTTTAATGCAATTGGCCAAACAGGGCGTCACCATTATCGGCATAGATTATAAAGACAAACCGCACGCGGCAACGCAAATGCTTGACGATCTGGGCAATCCCTTTGCCCTTGTGGTGCGCGACCAGAACGGCCGCACCGGCATTGATTATGGCATAACCGGCGTGCCCGAGAGTTTTATGCTGGATGCGAACGGTATTATCCGCGCCAGTTGGTCCAGCCCGCTCGATGAAGAGATTATAAAAACCGTCATCCGCCCGGCGCTGGACAGCGCCCGTTAACCTGGCGGCAAGACCTTGATGATTATGGTTAACGGCGCTTAACCATAACGGATGCCAGAACGGCAAAACGACCATGAAAGTCACCGGACAATCCTCTTTGATCGCCGCCCAGGCGCTGGCAAGCCAGCGTTCCGCCAGCGACGCCAAAGCCGCCTCCGCCGCGTTTTTTCGCAATCTCGACAAGGCCGCGCCCAACAAGGCCCCGCAAACCGCGCGCACTACCGATGCGCCAGCGGGCAAAACCTTGTCATCACAAAATGAGATCCGCAGCCAAGGTGCATTTTTGCGCGAGGCCCCTTTGCGGTCCGCGCAAGACCGAGCGCCCCTGGCACCGGGGTCTTTGGTGAACATTCTGGTGTGAGCGAAAGCGCTTTTCCCGTATCAGGCAAGCAGACGGTTGAGTATTTTCATGATTTGCAACCGCTGTTTTTTCGACAAGGCCGCGAATATGGCCGCGTCAGTGGCCTGCGCCGCCGCCTGCAAATCCGCATAAAGCGCCGCGCCTTTTTCACTTAAAGAGACCTCTTTGACCCGCCCGTCACGGCGCGATGCCCGGCGCATGACAAGGCCTGCGCGCTGCATACGCGCCACCATTTCGGCTAGGGTGGAGCGATCTATCCCCGTTGCCCGCGCAAGGGCCGATTGCGACCGCCCTTCCCCCTCATCAAGGGCGCACATGATGACATACTGGCGATGGCTGGGGGCGTTATGGCCGGCGGCGCGGGCAAAATGCTGGTCAGCAAAGCGCTGCGCACGGTGCAGCAAATGCGCCGGTGATGACGCCAAGGCGCTGTTTTCGGGGCGAGCGCTCATTCAGATGGTTTGTTGTCGCGTGGCATGTATTTGAGCATAAAGGGCGTATTGGCCAGCGCAAAACCAAATACCAGAGGCAGAATACCAAACACCTTGAAATTGACCCACATGCTTTCAGAAAAATTACGCCAGACGATCTCATTGACCACCGCCAGCGCGCTAAAAAAAGCAACCCAGCGCCAGGTCAGCACCCGCCAGGCCTGATCAGGAAGGTGAAACGCCCCGTCAAACACAAATTTGAGATAATACTGGTCAAAAATAATGCCGCCGCCCAAAATCACCGCAAAGACGAGATAGACCACGGTCGGCTTCATTTTGATAAAGGTCGAATCACCCAGATATAAAGTCAGGCCCCCCAGAACCAGAACCAGAACCAACGTCACCAGCGGCATGACCCGCAGGCGCTTTTCGGCAAGCCAGCCCAGCAGCAAAGCCAGACTGGCCGCCACCATGAAAATACCGGTTGCCCAGAAAATACCGGCAAATTTATAGGCCACAAAAAAAATGATCAACGGACCAAGGTCAAACAAAAGACGGCTGGATTTCATGGATGGGGTCCAACGTATTCAAAGCGAATGAAAGCAATAAGGCCTGCGTTACTTTTCAATCAGGTAAAGCGGCAAAGCGGATGAATCCTTGACCGAACGGATGACAATACGCGACAGGGCCGTTTGCACAAGATCCATGGACAATATCTTGTCGCGTAAAAAATCATCATAGGTGTGCATGTCGGTGGTCACCACCCGCAACACATAATCCACCGCGCCGGTCACCGTGGCGCAGGATAAAACCTCGGGAAATTCCTTTACCACAACCTCGAACTCACGCAGATTTTCACGAGTCGGCCGCTCCAGCTTGACCGCCACATAAACCTCGAACGCAAGACCTAACTTGTCCCGATCCAGGATTGTCACCTGGCAGGCAATGATCTTTTCTTCTTCAAGGCGCTTGATTCGCCGCCAGCACGGGGAGGAAGACAAACCCACCTTGGCCGCAATATCGGCCACCGACATGGACGCATCCACCTGCAGCAAGGCCAGGATTTTGGCGTCAATTTCATCAATTACATTGGTCAAATTTTCCACTCCCCGTGGCATAATTGTATTTTTTCACCGCCCCAATGCACTTTTTTGAGGACAAATGCAATAGTATTTGCCATAATAGTGGAGAAATTTGCTAATAATTATAATTTTCAGGGCAATTCATCTCGCCCTGTCCAGGCAAAGCGGGCTTAAGTAATGACACAAACACCACCCAAAACAGAATTGGCACCACCCAAAACACCGCCAAAAGAGACGCCGGGCTTTTGCGTTCCTGAACCGTCGGCCCGCCCCGGAGACACGCCTGATTTTTCGGCCATTAGCGCGCTTAAAGACGAAACCGCCGCGCGGCCGGACAGCGATTGCGCGCCGCAAGACACCTTTTTTATGAAAGACAGCCTGATCCGGGTTATTGGCGATGATCATAAAGCCGCCGGGGCATGGGATCCGCATTTGCCGACCAAGACCTTACGGCAAGGCCTGCATCTGATGCTGAAAACCCGCCTTTACGATAACCGCATGTTGAAATTACAGCGGCAGGGCAAAACCTCATTCTATATGAAATCGCGCGGCGAGGAGGCCACATCGGTGGCTGCCGGCATGGCCTTGCGCACCTGTGACATGCTGTTTCCCTCATATCGCCAACAGGGGCTTTTGTTTGCCCGCGATCGCGACATGGTCGAGATGATGTGTCATTGCCTGTCCAACGCCCGCGATAATCTTAAAGGGCGGCAATTGCCGGTGCATTACACTTGGAAAGAGGGCAATTTCTTTTCCATATCGGGTAATCTGGGCACCCAGTTTCCGCAAGCGGTGGGCTATGCCATGGCCAGCGCCGCGCGCGGTGAAGACGTGGTCACCGCTTCATGGATTGGCGATGGCACCACGGCGGAAGGCGATTTTCATGCCGCCTGCACATTGGCCAGCGTGTATTGCCCGCCGGTTATTTTAAACGTGGTCAACAACCAATGGGCGATTTCTTCTTTTTCGGGCATTGCCGGGGCCGGATCGGCCAGCTTTGCGGCGCGCGGGGCGGGCTATGGCCTGCCGATTTTACGCGTGGACGGCAATGACTTTCTGGCCGTTTATGCGGCCACCGACTGGGCCGCGCAGCGCGCCCGCGCCGGTCATGGGGCCACCTTTATCGAACTTGTCACCTACCGCGCCGATGCCCATTCCACCTCTGACGATCCGGGGCGTTACCGCCCCAAGAACGAGGCCGAGCTATGGCCGCTGGGCGATCCGATTGAGCGTTTGAAAGCCCATCTTATCGCCCTTGGGGAATGGGACGAGGCGCGCCATGAGGCGCTGGAAGCGGCCTTGAGCAAGGAAATTCTGGTGGCCTATAAAACCGCGCAAGAGCACGGCACCTTGCGCGATGGGCCCTGGGCACCCACCCCGACCATGTTCGAGGATGTTTATGCGCAACAACCTTGGCATTTGCGCCGCCAGCGTCAGGATTTAGGGGTCTGATGACAATGAGCAATCACGCAAAAATGACCATGATCCAGGCGATTCGCTCGGCCCATGAGGTGTTATTACAAGGCGATGAGCGGGTCTGCGCCTTTGGTGAAGACGCGGGCTATTTTGGCGGCGTCTTTGGCTGCACCCAAGGCCTGCAGGAAAAGTTTGGCAAAACCCGGGTGTTTGATACGCCGATCAATGAAGCGGCAATTGTCGCCATGGCCACGGGCATGGCGGTAAACGGCATGCGCCCGATCGCCGAAATACAATTCGCCGACTATATTTTCCCCGGCTTTGACCAGATTGTTTCGGAATTATCGCGCCTGCGCTATCGCTCCGCCGGGCAGTTTAGTGCGCCTTTGGTGATTCGCACCCCGTGCGGCGGCGGCATTTATGGGGGCCAGACCCATTCCATGTCCCCCGAAGCGTTCTTTACGCATATTCCGGGCATTAGCGTGGTCATGCCGTCCAATCCTTATGACGCCAAGGGCCTGCTTATCGCTGCCAGCGAAAGCGACGATCCGGTGCTTATTTTTGAACCCAAGCGGCTTTATAATGGCCCGTTTGATGGCGATCCGCACAAACCGGCTTTAAGCTGGTCCGCCCACCCCAAGGGCGATGTGCCGACCGGCCATTATACCGTGCCGCTGGGCAAGGCCGATATAGTGCGCCCCGGCAATGCCATCAGCATTGTCACCTATGGCACCATGGTGCATGTGGCGCGCGAAACTGTGCGCGCCGCCGGGATTGATGCGGAGATTATTGATCTGCGGACCCTTGTGCCTTACGACATGGAGACCATCGCCAAATCAGTAAATAAAACCGGGCGCTGTGTGGTGGTTCACGAAGCGCCGCGCACCTCGGGCTTTGGCGCCGAGCTGATCGCACAAATCCAGGAAGACTGTTTTTATGCGCTCGAAGCGCCCATCAAGCGGGTCACCGGCTGGGACACCCCCTATCCGCACGCCCATGAATGGTCGTATTTCCCCGGACAAGAGCGCGTTTTGCGCGCCATAACCGAAACGCTGGAGGCGTAAATGGGATTGTTTTCCTTGAAATTACCCGATGTTGGTGAAGGCGTTGTCGAGGCCGAAATCGTTGAATGGCATATCAAGCCCGGCCAGACGGTCAGCGAGGACGACCATCTGGTCGACATCATGACCGACAAGGCGACCGTGGAAATCCCCGCACCGGTCAGCGGCGTGATCAAGGAGATCACCGGCGAACCGGGCGATATTCTGGCCGTTGGCTCGGTGATCGTCACTATTGAGACGGATGCGGCGGCGGCCAGTGATGAGGAGGCTCCCCCCCTTCGACAAGCTCAGGGTGAGGATAAAGCGAACAAGGCATTGCCTGATTCCAAGCCTACCCCAAAACCACATTCTGAGCCTGGCCCAAAGCCTCATCCCCGGATCCAGTCCGGGGCAGGCTCTGAGCCTGTCGAAGGATGGGGCGGCGAAGAACGCGGCAGCGCAAGGCCTCTGGCCTCACCGGCGGTGCGCAAACGGGCGCTGGAAGCCGACATTGACCTTGCTTGCGTCAAAGGCTCTGGCCCTGCCGGGCGCATCAGCCACCAGGATCTCGATGATTTTATCGCCTCTGGTGGGCGGCAAATGGTATCATCCGCAGCGCAAATGGGGCGCACAAAACGCACCGGCATAAACGAACATAAAGTGATCGGCCTGCGCCGTAAAATCGCGCAAAACCTGGCCGCCTCGAAACGCAACATCCCGCACTTTGCCTATATTGAAGACATTGAGATGGACGCGCTGGAAAATTTGCGCGCGCATCTGAACGCCACCCGCACCAAGGAGCAGCCAAAGCTGACCTTATTGCCGTTTTTAAGTCTGGCCTTGATCAAGGTATTGCCGGACTTTCCGCAAGCCAATGCCCATTTTGATGGCGAGGCGGGCATCGCCACCCATTATGAAGCGGTGCATATGGGCATCGCCACGGCGACACCAAACGGCCTGATGGTGCCAGTGGTCAAACACGCCGAAAGCATGGATATCTGGGAGCTGGCGTCTGAAATCACCCGCGTGTGCAACGCCGCGCGCGATGGCAAAGGCACAGCGGATGAACTTACCGGCTCGACCATTACCATTACCTCCCTTGGTGCCTTAGGCGGCATTGCTTCAACCCCGGTGATCAATGCGCCGGAAACGGCCATTATCGGCGTCAATAAATTGCAAGTGCGCCCGGTCTGGCAGGACGGGGCCTTCGCGCCGCGCAAAATGATGAACCTCTCATCAAGTTTTGATCACCGCATTGTCGATGGCTATGACGCCGCTTTGATGATCAGCAAGGTCAAGGCCTTGCTGGAAAACCCCGCCACCTTGTTTATGTGAGACCATGAAATGAGCAAAACCATAAAAACCGATGTGCTGATCATTGGCGGCGGCCCGGCGGGCTATCCGTGCGCCATTCGCGCCGGTCAGCTTGGCCTTGATGTGGTCCTTGTCGATAAAAGCGGTCTTGGCGGCACCTGCCTGAACCGGGGCTGCATTCCCTCAAAAGCGCTGATCCATGCGGCCACGCGCTATGCGGAGTTGACCACCCATGCGCACGATCCGGCCATGGGCATTTCGTGCGCCAAACCCAAAGTTGATATGCGCGCCCTGACCGGCTGGAAAGACGATCTGGTTGACAAGCTGACCTCTGGCGTTGCCGGATTGTTAAAAGCGGCGGGGGTGAATACATTAAACGGCTGGGCGGAATTTGCCGATGCCAAAACCTGCACCGTGACGCTGGATGATGGGCAAACCGTGACCATCAGCGCCAAAAATGTCGTGCTGGCCACTGGTTCGGTGGAAGTGGAATTGCCGTTTTTACCGTTTGACGACAACCGCGTCATCTCCTCGACCGGGGCGCTCAATTTGACAAAACTGCCCAAGACCCTGGCCGTTATTGGCGCCGGGTATATCGGGCTGGAAATGGGTATTGCCTTTGCCAAGCTCGGCGTGAAGGTCAGCTTTGTCGAAGCGCTGGACCGTATTTTACCGCTTTATGACAAAGCCATAACCCGGCCCGTTTCACGCTGGTTAAAAACCCACAATGTGGATATGCATTTAAATTGCAAAGCCAAGGGGCTAAGCAAAACCGGCCTTCTTTACGAAGACAAAGACGGCGCAGAACACGAAGTCACAGCCGAAAAAGTCCTTGTTGCGGTTGGTCGCAAACCACTGACCACAGGCTGGGGCCTTGAGACCATGGGCATTGATATGGACGGGGCGTTTGTGCGTGTGGATGAACGCTGCGCCACCTCGATGCGCGGCGTCTATGCTATTGGCGATCTCGTTGGCGAGCCGATGCTGGCCCACAAGGGCACCAAACAGGGCGAAATGGTCGCCGAACTTCTGGCCGGACATCGCACGCGGTTTGACCCAATTGCCATTCCTGCCGTCTGCTTTACCGAGCCTGAAATTATTGGCGTTGGCCTAAGCCCGGATGAGGCCAAAGCGGCGGGGCAAGAGATTATCACCGGTAAATTTCCCTTTGCCGCCCTTGGCAAGGCGCTGACCATGCAAGGCGGCGCAGATGGCGGCTTTGTGCGCATTACCGCGCGTAAAAGTGATCATGTGATTTTGGGTATTCATGCGGTTGGTGCGCACGCGGCGGAGCTTTCGGGGGAATTTTCCCTTGCGCTGGAAATGGGGGCGCGGCTGGAAGATATTGCCGGCACCATCCATGTTCACCCGACCCTTGGCGAAGGCTTTGCGGAAAGCGCTCTGGCGGCCCTTGGTCAGCCACTGCATATTGCACGGTAAGCACCGCTTGCAAGAACGCGCCCGCGCGCGTATATCCCGCCTCTCATTTGCACCGGTACGCATCGGGCGGATGAGCGGAAAAAGAAATATGGCTGGGTAGCTCAGCTGGTTAGAGCGCAGGACTCATAATCCTGAGGTCGGGGGTTCGAGTCCCCCCCCCGCCACCATTTTTCTTGAAAGTGGATTTTATGAAAAGCTTCCATCCCACCCCAAAAACCTTGATGGGCCCTGGCCCTTCCGATGTACCCAGACGCATATTGGACGCCATGGCGCGGCCAACCATAGGCCATCTGGACCCTGAATTTATTGCCTTGATGGACGAGATCAAAGCGCTGTTGCGCTTTGCGTTCCAGACCGAAAATGCGCTGACATTTCCGGTTTCCGCCCCCGGCTCTGCCGGCATGGAAACCTGTTTTGTCAATCTGGTGGAGCCGGGCGATACGGTGATCGTCTGCGTTAACGGAGTGTTTGGCGGGCGCATGGTGGAAAACGTCAAACGCTGCGGCGGCGTGCCTGTGATCGTCAATGATGAATGGGGCCAGCCGGTCGATCCGCAAAAAGTCGAAGAGGCGCTAAAGGCCAATCCGCAGGCTAAAATCCTCGCCTTTGTGCACGCCGAAACTTCGACCGGGGTTTTGTCCGACGCCAAAACCTTGTGCGCTTTGGCGCAAAACCATGACTGCCTTACCATTATGGATGCGGTCACATCTTTGGGCGGTGTGCCGGTAAAAATCGATGAATGGGGCGTCGATGCGGTCTATTCAGGGTCACAAAAATGCCTCTCCGTGCCGCCGGGCCTCTCACCAATCAGCTTTGGCCCGCGCGCCATTGCCGCGCTTGAAGCGCGCACAACGCCCGTGCAAAGCTGGTTTCTGGATTTATCCTTGGTAATGAATTACTGGCAGGGCGAAGGCGGGCGGTCTTATCACCACACCGCGCCGATCAATGCCATGTATGGCCTGCACGAAGGGCTTCTCATGCTCCATGAAGAAGGGCTGGAAGCGGCCTTTGCGCGCCACCAAAGCCAGCATGCGGATTTGCGGGACGGGCTGGAGGCGCTGGATTTTTCATTTCTTGTCGCGCCACAATACCGCCTGCCACAGCTTAACACCGTGCGGTTTCCCGCCCGCGTCAGCGACGAAGCGGCGGTGCGCAAAGCGCTTCTTGAAAACCACCATCTGGAAATCGGTGCCGGCCTTGGCGCATTGGCCGGCAAAGTCTGGCGCATTGGCCTGATGGGGGCCAGCGCCTGCCCGCAAAATGTACAAAAATGCCTCGGCGCACTCGAAGAGGAATTAGGCGCTTAACCGCCCCCACAGCCGCAAGCGGCTGACCCCGCCATCGGGAATGATATTCAGGCGCACATGACTGATGCGGTCATGCGCGGCAATCTGCGCGGTAAATTCATGCACATGGTCGGCGCGTAATTTTTGCTCTGGCAAAATTACCGGCCAGTGCGGCGCGGCTTTTAAAATGTCATCGTCCGAAGCGTCCGTCATCAGCGCGCCTTGAATAAACGCCCGGTCCGGGTAATTGCCCTTGAAAAACGCCGTATCAATAATGATTTTTTCCAGCACCCCCGCATGAGCAAGGGCGATCACCGCCCAGTCATGGCCCGGTTCGCGGCGGCGGCGGGTTTCCCAGCCATCGCCCATATTAACCCCTGCGCCCGGGGCCAGCATGTTTTGCGGTACACCAAAGTGCGCATTGTTACAGCCAACGGGCCGCGCCCCGTCTTCCAAGGCCGCGAGATTAACAAGCGTGTCCCGCGAAACCGACGACCAGTCTTTGCGTATCTGCCCATAAACCCGCAGGCGCGCCACCCCGCCATCGGGATAGATATGCAACCGCACATGGGTAAAGACGCGGGTATCATCAAGGGCGATAAAGTGCTGGCTGTCGCCCTCAAGGGCGCGTTTTGGCACCACTTCCACCCAACCCGTTTGCGGGTTTTGCTCATCTGAGCGGCAGGCCTCAATAGAGGCGAAGGGTGGAAAATTGCCGGTGAAATGGCGCGTATCAATATCAAAGCCGCAGATCACACCGGGGCGACCAAGGCGAATGACACAATAATCATGCCCCGGACCACGCTTGCGGCGGCTTTCCCAGCCATCCATCCATTTGCCGTTATCGTCGTATTTATCGTCGATAAAAACCGGCTCTGTTGGCGCAATCAGGCGCGCCTTGTCGGCAAAAAAATCATCCGTGGCATAAACCACCTGCGCGCCAAGGCGCGGCTGGGCCAGATCAATATTTTGTGTGGCAAAGTCAGGGGTCATGATGTTTGTTCCAGCGCTTCGAGGCGCAGGCGGGCGATTTTATTGACCTCGCCCAGCGCCGTTTCAAACTCGGTCTCATAAGAATTGCCAAGGCGCGCCGCGAACTGCGCAAGAATACCATGCCGGTCCATGCCCTTGACCGCGACAATAAACGGAAAGTCGAACTTTTGCGTATAGGCGGCGTTCAGCGCCCCAAAGCGCGCAAACTCTTCGGCGCTGCATTGATCAAGCCCGGCCCCGGCCTGTTCATTATGTGATTCGGTCGTCAGATTGCCAGCCAGCGCCGCCTTGCCCGCCAGATCCGGGTGGGCGCGCAAAAGCGCCAACTTTGCATCCCCGTCTGCCTGCGCCAACACAGCGGCCATGGCTTTGGCCAGATCGGCGGCTCGTGTCGGTACCTTGCCTTTCATGTCCTGCCATACGGCGCGGGCGATCCAGGGCGAATGTTCATACACCCCGCCAAACGCGGCCACAAAGGCGTCTTCATCAAGCAAGGAAGGGTCTGGTTTCAGGTTCATTTTTGCCCTGCTTTAAAGGGGTGCTGTGCATGCCAGTGGCGGGCAATATCCACGCGGCGGGCGAACCAGACATCAGCATGGCTCTTGGCGTAGTTTAGGAATCTCTCCAGCGCGGCGGTGCGCCCGGGCCGACCGGCAATGCGGCAATGGGTGCCGATCGACATCATTTTGGGGGTGGTTTTACCTTCGGCATAAAGCGTGTCGAACGTATCTTTCAAATACGTGTAGAACTGGTCCCCGGCATTAAACCCTTGCGCGGCGCAAAAACGCATATCATTGACATCCAGCGTATAAGGCACCACCAGATGCGGCCCAGATACCATTTCAGACCAAAACGGCAGATCGTCCGAATAATCGTCCGCATCGTATAAAAAGCCACCATATTCGCTCACCAGATCGCGGGTATTGGGGCTGGTGCGCCCGGTATACCAGCCCAGCGGCCGCGTGCCGGTAATGCTGGTCAGAATATCCATCGCCTCGGCCATATGCGCCCGCTCAACCTCGATCGGCACATCCTGATAGTTAATCCAGCGCAGGCCATGGCTGGCAATTTCGTGGCCATCATCCATCATCGCCTGCGCCGCCGCCGGATTGGCCTGCAAGGCTTTGGCCACCGCAAACACGGTTACCGGAATATCCATCCGGCGATAAATATCCAACAGCCGCCACACCCCGGCGCGGCTGCCATATTCATAAAGTGATTCCATGCTCATATGCCGCGCGCCGGGCACCGGGGCCGCATTGATAATTTCCGACAAGAAGGTTTCGGCCCCGGCATCGCCGTAAAGCACGCTATTTTCCCCGCCTTCTTCATAATTGAGGACAATCTGAATGGCGATG
>JALWSB010000166.1 GCA_027080345.1 Robiginitomaculum sp.
TTAATGGGCGGATGAAAGAGCTGGAAGATGTGGTAAGCCAAGACAACAGCGCGTGGATATATTCGCGGGCGGGGGAATCCACTTCCCCACTTTTTGACGTAGATGGTGGTGCGGGCGGGGGGAATCGAACCCCCACGATCATACGATCCCAGGATTTTAAGTCCTGTGCGTCTACCAATTCCGCCACGCCCGCAAAGCCGTAACCGTTCGTGCGCACTATGGCAAAAGTCGCCATAAAAGAAAGCCCTTTTTGTACATCAATACATGTTGAAAATTGCCTTGAATAATCAAAGAAGATTGTACCAAGCCCGGCTTTGGTGCCATTATGGCATTTGCTGACTCCAAGAGGCAAAAGAGACGCGGATGAGCGATTTTATTGACGATGCCATTATTGATGCCAATGTCGCGCTGGATGCGGAACAATCCGCGCCCGGCGTATTTCACTGCGTCCTCAAAAGTGATTACGGGCAGATGGTGCGCGACATCACCTTGAAAGAGGGGCACCAGGACGCCCCTGCCACCGGCCAGCTTCTTTATCATTTTGCCCTGGTGGCGCAGGGCATAGAGGCGTGCGATGATTTTGCGGACTGGGCCGAGGAATATGATCATGACCCCGCCGATGCCGAAGCCAAAGCCGTTTATGAGCAATATGTTCTTGATGCTAAGGATTTACGCGCTTTGCTGGGCGGATACACGTTTGGAAACCTGATGGGCGGTCTGGCCATCCATCAGGCGATTGGCAATGCCGGAAGCTAAAGGCGGTGTAATTAAATTACGGGAAATTATGTTATAAAGAGTTTCAGTACTGTGGTCATCATTATCATAATTTTGACCGAACTTTTTACAGATCGATTGGGTAATAATATGATTTTCCGGGCGCTGACAGCGATTTTTTTCCTCGCATTAAGTGGATGCAGAGTGCCGTCGATAGCTGGCGAACCTATTGAAGTCGCGGTGAATTCTGAGAATCAATGGGCGAGTAAATGCAAAAAATGGGATGAATGGGATAAAAAAGGGCCCCCTTTTCGGGTTTATGCCAATACCTTTTACGTCGGCACGTGCGGCATAGCGGCAATACTGATCACCGGCAAGAAAGGGCATATCCTTATTGATGGAGGTACGGAAAAGGGAGCGGACCTCATTGCCGCCAATATTGTGGCTTTGGGTTTCGACCTTGCGGACGTGCGAATTCTTCTTCACAGCCACGAACATTTTGACCATGCAGGCGGTCTGGCCGCGCTCCAGCAGAAAAGCGGCGCGAAATTGTTGGCTTCTCCCGAAGCCGCGCCCGTATTGTCAAGCGGAAAGAGCGCCCCAAGCGACCCGCAATATGGTATGCATGACCCTTTTCCCGGTGCCCGGGTCGATGGTATCGTGGCGGATGGAGATACTGTACAGCTTGGCGAACTTTCGCTTGTAGCGATCGCGACTCCGGGGCATACGGCGGGCGCATTAAGCTGGCAGTGGCAGAGTTGTGACAATGATCGATGCGAGACAATTGTCTACGCTGACAGTCTTTCGCCAGTCAGCGCTAAGGCCTATCGTTTTTCTGAGCACCCTGCCTATGTAAAAGCGTACAAAGAAAGCATTCAAAAACTTTCACAGCTCGATTGCACGCTTCTTCTTAGTCCCCATCCCTCTGCCAGTAAAATGCGTGAGCGACTCCTGCAAAACGAGCTTTCTGATCCGGGCGCCTGCAAGAAATATGCGGCGGCCATTCAAAGTCGCCTTGATCATCGCCTGAAAGCCGAAGGTGTCCAGAATTAGTGCGCGTTCTTAAGTTTGAATGTTGGTAATGATGAATTACGGTAGGGTTTACCCACAATACCCGAAACATAAAGAAAAAAACCCGTTGGGCTGGATTCCGGCTTATGCCTTAAATGACGGCGATGAAGAAGGGATGTCCTTCCTTAACCTTGATGCACACGAACCCCTCATCCCGGCCTTCTCCCCGAGGGAGAAGGGGTTCTTTTGATGTTGGCTTATGACGTCCTCTCCCTTGTGGGAGAGGAATGAGGTGAGGGGGTAAGGCGGATATACAATGGCAATGAGGAAGGTTTTACACTTTATTTTTTCTTGCCAAAGCTAAACAGGCCTTTTTTCTTTTTAGGTTCTGGCATGGCCTCGCTGACGGGCGTTTCTTCTGGTGCTTCTGCCGGGCTTTCTTCTGTATCCATCTCTATTACGGCAACTTCTTCTTGCGGCGTGTCCAGTTCAAGCACGGATTCCTCTTCAGCAGGGGGCGTCTCGTCACTGGTGTCTGGCGGGGGGGCTTTTTCTTCATCAGCCTGAGCCGGCGCGCCGTCTGCGCCAACTGTATCAAGGTGGTCAATAACCGCGCTGATGGCCGCATCAACGCCGGACGCCTGACGGCGTGCCAGCGCATAAATTTCATCCAGTGCCACGCCTGCAGCCATACCGCCCGCAAGGGCCGCATCGCCAAGTTTGTTTTTATCTATTTCTTCGAGCACCGCGCCGCCGGTATCAACAAGCTGTAATTCAAGGCTCTTGTCCTTTGGGGCCAGCACGACCCTGTACTCACCAGCCTGATAGCCAACGCCCCCATCATCACCGGTTTTTTCCCAATTGGTTTTTCCTGCAATCGTGGCTGCGTGTAAACGGTCGATCAATGCCAGCATGTGCTTGTGCATCATGGGTGGGCTCCTTTATACTCAAACAACGAACCATAACGGTATTCAACCGGGTAAAACATTGTTATTATGCCCGGCGAGGGCTTTTTATAGGACAAAACAGCCATGGAAGAAACAAAAAACCGTAGTTTTCTGAAACGCCTTTTTCACTTTACGCCGCTGGATATCATCCGCCTTGTGCTGATCAGCGTTGGTGTTGGCGTTGTTCTGGCCTTTCTCAATGTTGACCCGGCGGCCCTGTGGGGCGATTTTTTCGGCACGTTTGCCCACGCCTGGCAAAAAGTCATTTACGCCATCACCCATATTGTTGACTGGTCCTTGAACTACTTTGTTCTGGGGGCCATTCTGGTGGTGCCGATTTTTATCGTTCTGCGCCTTCTGAAAGCCGTGCGTGGATGACAAAGGCAGTGTTCCCCATCGCGGCTGGTCGCGCTTTGCCGCTTGTGCTTGGCCTGATCATTGCCGGGTGTAATGGCGGGCCAAAAGCGGCCGCCAAAAAAGATGTGCCCGC
>JALWSB010000167.1 GCA_027080345.1 Robiginitomaculum sp.
GCGCCCGCAGCGCCGCGCGGGGCAGCTCCACCATAGCGCCAAATTTATATGGCACCCGTTGGCCGCTTTCTTGTGCCACCGTTTTGGCCACCGCTTCGATGCGGGTTTGCAAAAAGGCCAATTCCTCGCCGCTACTGGCCAGAGGGATCATCACTTCAACATCCGGACAGGCATCTTTTTTCGCGCAGGCCACCAAGGCTTCAAAAATCGCCCGCGCCTGCATTTCATAAATTTCCGGATAGGAAATACCCAAACGGCACCCCCGGTGGCCCAGCATCGGGTTGGTCTCGGCCAGATCTTGCGCCCGGCGCATCAAATCATCGACTGACATGCCGGTGGCGCTGGCGACGCTGGCCACATCCTCTTTTGAGTGTGGCAAAAATTCGTGCAAGGGCGGATCCAGAAGCCGGATGGTTACCGGCAGGCCCGCCATCAGCGTAAAAATGGAGATAAAGTCATCGCGCTGCATGGGCAGGATCTTGTCCAGCGCGGCGATGCGCGCCTCGCGGTCTTTGGCCAGGATCATTTCGCGCACGGCGGCAATCCGCGTTTCATCAAAAAACATGTGCTCGGTGCGGCACAGGCCAATGCCCTGCGCCCCAAAATCAAGCGCGGTCTGCACATCCGCCGGGGTATCGGCATTGGTGCGCACTTGCATGCGCCGCGCCCCATCGGCCCATTCCATCAAGGTGGAAAACGCGCCGCTCAACTGGGGCTGGCTCATTTGCCCGGCGCCTTTAAGTACCTGCCCCTTGGTGCCATCAATAGTGATGATATCGCCTTCGCAAATGGTCAGGCCACCGGCGCGAAACACCCGCGCCTGAAGATCGATGCGGATCGATCCGGCCCCGGATACACACGGGCGACCCATGCCCCGCGCCACCACGGCGGCGTGGCTGGTCATGCCGCCGCGCGCCGTGACAATGCCTTTGGCCGCATGCATGCCGTGAATATCTTCGGGCGAGGTTTCATTGCGCACCAAGATTACATCCTTGCCCAATTTGGCCGCCGCTTCGGCTTCATCGGCGCTAAACACCACCGCGCCAATAGCCGCGCCGGGGCTGGCCGGCAGACCGGACGCAATCACCGGGCAATCGCAATTGGCATCCAAAGCCGGGTGCAAAAGCTGATCCAGCGCCGACGGCTCAACCCGCAAAACCGCCTCTTCTTTGGAGATCAGGCCTTCTTCGACCATGTCCACGGCAATGCGCAAAGAGGCCTTGGCGGTGCGTTTGCCGGCCCGCGTCTGCAACATCCACAAACGCCCCTGCTCGACGGTAAATTCTATATCCTGCATGTCGCAATAATGGCGCTCCAGCGTCTCGAACACGCGCACCAATTGCGCATACATATCCGGCAGCGCTTCTTCCATGCTGGGCGTGGTTTCACCCATTTCCTCGCGCGCGGCGATGGTCAGGGCCTGCGGTGTACGGATCCCCGCCACCACGTCCTCGCCCTGGGCATTAATCAAAAACTCCCCATAGCGGGCGTTTTCACCGGTGGCCGGATTGCGGGTAAAGGCCACGCCGGTGGCCGATGTGTCGCCCATATTGCCAAACACCATAGCCTGAATATTAACCGCCGTGCCCCAACTTTGCGCAATGCCGTGCAAACGGCGATAGGTCTTGGCGCGGTTATTCATCCACGAGCCAAACACCGCATCGATAGCGCCCCAAAGCTGGTCCATAGGGTCGGTCGGAAACGGCGTATCGTTTTCCTGGGCCACCAGATCGAGATAACGGTCGCACAAAACCTGCCAGTCTTGCGCCTTCAGATCCGTATCCAGCTCATAACCCTGATCATCTTTATAATCGTCAAGAATCTCTTCGAACAAGTCATGATCAAGACCAAGAACCACATCGGCATACATCTGGATAAAGCGCCGATAACTGTCCCAGGCAAAACGCGCATCTTTTGAATGCGCCGCCAAGCCTTCGACCGTTTCGCTGTTCAGGCCAAGGTTCAAAACCGTATCCATCATCCCCGGCATTGAGGCGCGCGCACCAGAACGCACCGAGACAAGAAGCGGATTTTTCGGATCGCCAAAGCGCTTTTCTGTTTTTCTCTCAAGATCGGCAAGCGCCGCTTCGACCTGTTCTTTCAACCCATCAGGATAGGTCCGGTCATTGTCATAAAACGCGGTGCACACCTTGGTGGTCAGGGTAAATCCCGGCGGCACCGGCAGGCCCAAAGACGACATTTCCGCCAGATTGGCTCCCTTGCCCCCCAACAGGTTTTTCATCCCCGCATCGCCCTCGGCAGACCCGCCACCAAAGGCATAAACCCACTTTTTATCGTTTGCCTTGTCGCTCATGATCTTGATCCTAAATTATCCTTGGTCGTTCTATTCCCCCCTCTCCCGTTGGGAGAGGGCTTAAGGTGAGGGGTCAAGCATTTTGACTAAATGTACAGCCGTAGCTTCACCCTCAAATTCATTATCCCCTCATCCTGACCTTCTCCCCATGGGAGAAGGAATCCTGCCTTGCCTGCACCCACTACCCCGCGATTTTATTTTATTGTCATCCCGGACTTGATCCGGGATCCAGTTGTGACTCTGCTCTGGATTCCGGCTTGCGCCGGAATGACGAAAAATTACCCCGCGATTTTATCGAAATCGGCCACATCCCGTAAGGATTGCCGAAACATGTTCAAAAGCGCCAACCGATTGGTCCGCAAGGCCGGGTCATCCGCATTAACCGTGACCTTGTCAAAGAAAGCATCAATAACGGGGCGCAAAGGCGCCAGCGCCGCCATGGCTGCTGTGTAGTCTTCATCGGTTAGCGCGGTTTTTACTGTATCTTGCGCTTTGCTCAGCGCATCAAAAAGCGCCTTTTCCTCGTTTTGCGTAAACAGCGCCGGATCGACAGCCCCATCAATCGCCGCACCGTCTTTCTTTTCTTCGATACGCACAATGTTAGAAGCGCGCTTGGCCCCGGCAAGAAGCTGCTCCCCATCCGGGCTTTCAAGAAATCCACCAAGGGCATTTACGCGATCAACAATAGAGACAAGATCGTCCGCATCCCCACTCAGCACCGCATCGATAAGATCATGCCGCGCCCCAGAGTCGCGCAAATAAACTTTCAGGCGATCATGGAAGAAAGGGATTAGTTCCTTTGGCAAAGCCAGACGCACCCCATTCTCCAGCA
>JALWSB010000168.1 GCA_027080345.1 Robiginitomaculum sp.
GGCTGGAAACGTAAGATTTTCCTTTCATATTTCGAGGCTTCGCTTGCGCTCCGCACCTCAATATGGGGTGTTGGCTCCTCCCCCTCATGCAGAGGGATTGCGCAGCAATCGTCTCGAAGCATGGGAACATAGCGCACCACAGCCATGCATATTTCGAGGTTCAGCTGCGCCTCACACCTCAATATGAGGTAAGGCGTTGTATTCTAACGTGTCATCACCCGATTTATTCGGGTGATCCAGATCGGCATGTGGGCACGAAAGACAAGACAATTATCCTATTGATCGCCGCCTGTTTCGTCTTTCTTTTTTTTCTTCTTTTTGAACAGGCCCATAAATGAATCAAGGGCCAGTTCTTCATCGCTTTTTTGTGCGGGCTCGGCGTTGCCCTCTTGCGCCGGGTCTTTTGGGGGACTTTCAATGCCCAGCATGGATTTAAGCGCGCTGCCCGCATTGCCGCCCATGTTTTTGTCGAGCAGTTTGCCAATGGCTTTTTTGGCCTTTTTCTTGGCGACTTTTTTGATGGCACGTTTGTCTATCCCGGCCTTGATCGCGTTCCAGGGGCCTTGAATGCGAAACGGTGCGCCAAAGCCTTTCAGGCCTGATTGGCCACCTTGCCCTTTCAAAGAGGAGACCAGACGGGGGATCAACTGGTAATCAATGGTTTGATTGCCCAGATCGACCGTGCCCTTGCCCGGTACCCGCATGAGGGGGCTAAGCATCAGAAAATCATTATTGTTCAAGACCCCATTGGTGATTTTAAAACTGGCGTCCAGCTTGGAAAAGTCGGTTGCCTGTTCTGCGCCGGCGCTGTCTGACAGGGTCCCTGTCGCGGCAAAGCTTTGGGCACTGCGCAATACCGAGGCAAGGTTGACGCCAATGATCTTGCCATCCCTGCCGCTGATTTTCCCGGTGCCGGAAAGCGATTGCATAATGGCCTTTTGGCTATTGCCCGAAGCGCGCAAATCAATACTGGCACTGCCGGTGCCGACCAGTCTTTTAAATTTTATGCTGTCGGTCAAAAGCGGTAAAAACTGAATGCCGGTGGTTTCCGATTTCAAGGAGAAAGAGGGTGTATTGCCGCGCGCATTAACGACAATTCGTGCTGTTCCCGTTCCTCCATAAAGCTTGCCACCCTTGATATCGGCCTGCAGGCGGCCATTTTTGAGCACCGCAATCATGGTGCTTTGCCCAAATTTAAGCTGCCGCATTTTCAAGGTGCCCAGGGTAAAGTCAAATCGCGCATCAATGGCCCGCAGCATGCTAAAATTATAAGGCACATCCGACCAGGCCGCGATACCGCTGCCCGGTGGGGACTGAGGCGGCAAATAAGGGGTCAGATCAAGTGTATCAACATCCAGCTTGCCGGTCAGGACAGGGCGCGCCAATGCGATATTAAGAAAAAAACTGCCCGTGCCCTTTATTGCGTCAAAGCCAATCCTGGCCCGCTCGAACCTGATGTCGTGCAGGCTGGCGGTGGCAAAACCAGTAATCGAGAACGGCCCGTAAACCCCCTTGCTGGCAGGCAAGGGAATGGCGGCGGCCTTGGCCAGGGCCCGTACGGACGGTACGTCCAGTTTCATATCGCCACTGACCTTAATGGCCTCGCTTTTGTCGAACTGTCCTTCGAACTCAGCAGTCAGAAGGTCACTTTTTAGATCAAGGGTGAGGGGCGTTTGTGCCCCTTCCAGAAAACCTTGCAAAGAGCCAAGCGCGGCGACAAGATTGGCCTTGTGACCATCAACAAGAAACGTACCCTGGGTGGTCATGCGCTTATCAAGCGCGGGCATATGAATACTGAAATTGGCATTTTCCAGCGTGTGAGAGGCTTTGGTGGCCCGATCATTATAACTGATCCGGGCCTTGATCAGGCGCATATCCCCTAAGGAGGCTTGCAAGGGCAGGGCGCCGGGCCTGCGTTTAAAGCCGCTATTGGCTTTGGCGCGCACCTTTGCGCTTTCATTATTGCCAATGGCCCAGTTCACGGCCCCATTGGCCAGCCGTTCCAGACTGATTTCCGGCTGGTCGAGAATCAGTTCTTTTATTTCAACGCGCTTTGATAAAAGCGGTAAAAACGCAACACTGGTGCGCAATTCACGCATGGAGGTAAAGTCGCGCCCCATAAAGCCTTTCGGATTGGCGATATGCACATCGGCGGCGCGCACCTGAATAGTGGGCCATATATAGAGAGAAACAGGGCCTTCTATGGTCACAGTGCGGCCAAAAAGGGCGCTGACCTGTTCTTCTACTTTGCTTTTATAGACCTCTTTGGGAACTAAAAATACAGCCGCCGCAATAAGTAAAAAGGCCAAAACAACAATAAAAAAAACACCCGAAATCAGTTTGCGCATTTGGCTCTCCATGTTTCGCGTGCAGGCATTTGCATTTTTTTATTTTGGTACGGGACCATTTTGGCGTATCCTAACAGGGCGCGGCGGGTAAGAAACCCGTTATGTGATAAAATTTTGGTGATTTTAAGGAGAGCCTGATGGAAGTTGTGATGTCTCGACGGGCCTTGATCAAGGGGCTTGCTGCAGGGACTGTTGTCCCGTTTATTGCTGATGGCTGTGCCACCAATCCGGTCACGGGGCGCTCTCAGTTCATGCTGGTGTCCCAAGGTCAGCTCACCCAACTGGCGGCAGGGGCCTGGCAAAGCACCATAGACCAGACCCCGATATCACGCAGCCCGGCCCTTAATGGCCAGTTGCGCCGGGTTGGCGGGCGTATTTCCAAGGCTGCCAATATGGGGGGGCAAAACTGGGAATATGCGGTTTTTGATACGGACGAAAAAAATGCCTTCGTGATGCCTGGCGGCAAGGTCGGGTTTTATCGCGGGATTATGGAATTTAGCGAGAATGATGACCAGATAGCGGCCATTATGGGCCATGAAACCGGCCATGTTGTGGCCCGTCACGCGGCCGAGCGTTATTCCCAGCAAATGGCCGCCGGGGCAGGGCTGTCGCTGGCCAGTGTGGCACTGGCGCAAAAAGACCGGCGTTATAATAGTGAAATTGCGGCGATTTTGGGCGCGGGTGTCCAGTTTGGTATCTTGCTGCCATTCTCACGCAAGCATGAGTTGGAGGCCGATAAATTGGGCGTCGATTTCATGCACCGCTCCGGCTATGATGTGCGCCAGTCTGTGCGCT
>JALWSB010000169.1 GCA_027080345.1 Robiginitomaculum sp.
GTGCCGGCGGCCATGTGCGGGGTTTATGGCCATAAGCCAAGTTTTCGCGCCATTCCCATGCGCGGGCATATTCCGGGGCCGCCGGGCATGCTCAGCGGGGCCGATCTGGCGGTGGCCGGGCCGTTGGCGCGCAGTGCCAAAGATTTGAAACTGGCCATGGATGTATTGACCGGGCCGGACGAAAGGGAAGGGCGGGGCTGGACCCTGAAATTCCCCAAACCGCGCCATAAATCCATAAAAGACTATCGCGTGGCCTGCTGGTTTGATGACCTTTACGCGCCAGTGCAAAGCGCGCTGGGGGATCAGTTGGCGGCCCTTGGGGATGCGCTGGAGCGCGCCGGGGCCAAGGTTGACCGGGCGGCGCGGCCGTCTTTTACCCTGGCGGAAAATCATGCGGTGTATCTGCACCTTTTGGGCGCGGTTGTCGGGGCGGGCCTGCCGGACCCGGTTTTTACACAAATGCGCCGCGGCCTGCCTTTGCTGAAAATCATGAACAAGGTTGGCAAGGTGCCCGGCGAGCTGGTTGAATATGTCACCGGCTGTACGCAAAGAACCCGCGACTGGATGGCCATTAACGAGGCGCGGACGCGCCTGCGGGCCGCGTGGGATGTGTTTTTCAAAGATTATGACATTGTTCTTGCGCCGGTGCTGCCAACCAATGCATTTTTGCACAATACCAAGGGCAATGTTGTGAACCGCAAACTCGATATTGATGGAAAATCCCATGATTATCTTGAGTTGTTCATCTGGCCGGGTCTGGCCGGGACCAGCTATTTGCCGGTCAGCACCGCGCCGATAGGGGTGGCGGCGGACGGCTTGCCGGCATCGGTGCAAATCATCGGCCCATATCTTGAAGACAATAGCTGTCTGGATTTTGCCGATAAACTGTCATCGGTGTTTGGCGGCTTTACAGCACCGCCGCAATAAACCGCTTTGCGAACAGTACGCACCGGGTTAACGTGGGCACAAATAATGGGGAGAGTATCATGAAAAGACGCGAATTTTTATATGGGGCTGCGGCTGTCGGGGCGCTGGGTTTAAGCGGCTGCAAACCAAAGGGCGAGGCGGCTGCGCCGGCTGCCGTACCGGCAAAAGCGCCAGCGGCACCCACACCACCATCATGGATGAAAGATGCGCTGGCGCATGGCGAAATGATCGCCAAAGGTGAAATGAGTGCGCTGGAGCAGGCCAATATCGCTATTGCCCGCGCCGAAAAACTGAACCCGGCGCTTAATTTTCTGGTCACGCCAACTTTTGAGGCGGCGCGGCAAAAGGCGCAAGGGGAACTGCCCGCCGGGCCGTTTTCCGGCGTGCCGACCCTGACCAAGGATTTGCAGGAAGTGACCGGGGTGCGCACCGCTTATGGCAGCGCCGCATTCAAGAATAATATTCCTGATCATGACCATAAATTTGTCACGGCCATGAATGCGGCCGGTCTTGTTTCTGTGGGCAAATCCGCCACCCCGGAATTTGGCTTTTTGCCAACCACCGAACCTTTGGCCTTTGGCCCGACCCGCAACCCCTGGAATACCGATCACAGCACTGGCGGCTCGTCCGGCGGCTCGGCGTGCGCTGTGGCGGCGGGCGTGGTGCCAATGGCGCAGGCCTCTGATGGCGGCGGTTCAATCCGTATCCCGTCCAATTGTTGCGGTCTCTTTGGTATGAAAGCATCGCGGGGGCGCTGGCCCGATAGCGACGGCACACCGTGGGAATTGACGGTCAAAGGCTTTGTCACCCGCACCGTGCGCGATTCGCAAACGGCCATGGCGACAATGGCGGCAACGGACCGGGGTCTGCCCGCGCCGGTTCTGGCGGCAGATGCACCCAAAAAGACCTATCGCATCGGCTTTGCCACCAAGGACGCCTTTGGCAATGAGGTGCATCCGGATTGTAAAAAAGCGGTATTGGCGGCGGCCAAAACCTGCGCTGATCTGGGTCACCATGTGGAAGAAGCCGCCCCGGCCTACAGCGCGCAGCCCTTTAATGATGCCTTTATGACGCTGTGGTCGTTTGGGGCCAAACAGGTTGTTGGCAGTGTTTCCAAGGCGCTTGGCGGCAAGCCGGTTCCACATGAATTGCTGGAGCCGTTCACCTGGTGGCTTTATGAAAATGTTGCCGACAAGGATGCATCCGTTCTTGAGGGGGTGTATGCCCAGTTTGCCAAAGAGCAGGCGGCGGCGCGCGCCTTTCACAAGGACTATGATTTTTACCTCAGCCCGGTTTTGGGCGAACCACCGGTCAAAATCGGCCGCATTGATCAAAGTGGCGATATAGACAAGCTGGTCGCCGATCTGCGCACCTATGTCGCCTTTACGCCATACGCCAATGCGACCGGCCATCCGGCGATGTCGGTGCCGACCTTGTGGACTGATGATAATCTGCCCGTGGGTGTGCAGTTCGAGGCGGATATGGGCAATGAAGCCAACCTGTTTGCCCTGGCCAGCCAGATTGAAGAAGCGGCCCCCTGGGCCGATCGCTGGCCGGATATGGCCTTGAAGGCGTAAAGCCGAGGGACGCGCGTGCTGGCCGAAAATCTGATCATTGCCACAATTATGGTGGTGTTGACGGCCTTTGTTCACTTGATGGGGCTGACGGTTCTGATCCGGATTATGCGCCTTTCCAGGGCGCCCGAGCACGTCCAAACCAGCGCGTTATCCTCCAGCGCCATGATCATGCTGGTGATTGTGGGGATATTTGCGGTGCATACCGTCGAGGTATGGCTTTATGCGGCGCTTTATTATGAGCTGAAATTATTTGGCACGTTCGAAGCCTGCCTTTATTTCTCTACCAGCGTATTTACCACTGTTGGCTTTGGCGATCTGGTGGTTGGCCCGCGCTGGCGACTGCTGACAGCAATAGAATCTGCCAATGGGTTTTTGCTGCTGGGCTGGTCCACCGCCTTTCTGATCAGCCTGACCGCGCGCATGCGGGCGCTGGAGCATAAATGGCTTGAAAGCGGTGATAATGATGACGGAAAATAGGCGTTAAGGTGCCGGGGTGGTTGTTTCCTTGGTCAGCATTTCCAGAACGCCGCGTATTTTGACCAGGGTCGGGTTGGTGGCGTCAATGCCATACCATGTGGCCAGTTTCGCCGGGTCAAGAAAGGCTATTTTGGTTGTGCCGTGATC
>JALWSB010000170.1 GCA_027080345.1 Robiginitomaculum sp.
CCGATTTTTCCGCCGCGCCGTGCGGGTTTTTCAGCGTACCCAGATGGGGTATCCCGGCAGCCAGGGTGAGAATGGCGGTGTTGTAAAGATCATTATTCATCGCTTAAGCATAGGATAAACCTAGCCACGCCGCCAGATGCTGCCATTGCCCTTGTCTTCAATAACAATGCCCATTGCGGTCAATTTATTGCGAATTCGGTCAGCTTCGGCCCAATTCTTGTCAGCACGGGCCTGCACCCGGTCAGCCACCAATGCATCAATGGCGGCGGCGTCAAGATCGTCATCGCCAAGGCCCTTATCGCTTTTAAACCAGTTTTCCGGCTCTTGCTCGAAAAGACCAAGCAGCGCCCCGGCGGCCAGTATCTGACCCTTGAAGAGGGATTTTTCCTCGCTCTTTTCGGCCTTGTTGGCCTGACTGGCCAAGGTGGAAAGTTTGGCAAAGGCCTTTGGCGTATTCAGATCATCTTTCAATGCCGCCATAAAACCGGCAGGCGCGGGAACGTCCGCCGCCGCGACATCAGCGAACCGCCGCAAGGTACCATAATAGCGGTCCAGCGTGGTTTTGGCCTGTTCCAGAAGATCGCGCGACCAGTCCAGCGGCGCGCGGTAATGGGCCGATAAAAGCGCAAAACGTAACACCTCGCCCGGCCAGTCTTCCAAAAGCTCATGGATCAATTTTACATTGCCCAGACTTTTGGACATTTTTTGCGATTCCATGTCCAAAAAGCCGTTATGTACCCAGTAGTTAGCCAGACGCGCCCCGTCATGGGCGCACATGGATTGCGCCCGTTCATTCTCATGGTGCGGGAAAATAAGATCCTGGCCCCCGGCGTGAATATCAATGCGTTTGCCAAGCACCGCCTCGATCATGGCCGAGCATTCCAGATGCCAGCCCGGACGGCCGCGCCCCCAGGGGCTTTGCCAGCCCGGCTCATCGTCTTTGGCCGGTTTCCACAAGACAAAATCGGCCGGGTTTTGCTTGTAATCAGCCACATCAACCCGCGCCCCGGCGAGCAAGTCTTCAAGCTTGCGGTTCGACAACGCCCCATAGCTGTCGAAACTGGTGACATCAAACAGCACATGGCCTTGCGCTTCATAAGCGTGGCCCTCTTCAACCAGGGTTGCAACAAGGGCAATCATTTCGTCCATATGCGCGGTGGCGGCCGGCTCGAATGTCGGGGTGATGACATTCAGCGCCCTGGTGTCGTCGCGGTAAATTTGCGCATACTTTTCAGTAATAACTGAAATATCAACGCCTTGCGCCTTGGCCGCCGCGTTAATCTTGTCATCGACATCGGTAATATTACGCGCATAGAGCACATGCTCCTGGCCATAATCATGGCGCAACAGGCGAAACAACACATCAAAAACAACCGCCGGGCGGGCATTGCCGATATGGGCAAAGGAATAGACCGTTGGCCCGCACAGATACATCGTCACCCGCTGTGGATCGGCAGGATGGAAGTCGCGCTTGTTGCGCGCGTATGTATCGTAAAGCTGCAGGGGCATTGGTGTTCTCCTTGACGGGGCCAAACCCTATAGACCTTTGGGCGCAAACGGCAATGGCGAGGTGCATATGGTCTTTCACATCACGCCATATTCACACAATTCTGATGTTCCCGCACAACATTTATGGTTGAACCGCGCCGGGCGGCCCCCTAAATATAGATGTGTTAATTCAACTGGGCGGGCGTTAAGACCGAAATTCATCGGCTCGACCCCCTCCCCCGAACCAGACGGGGCTTACTCCATGGACGCTATTTCAACCGACAGAACCACTTTGCGTGCGCTCAATGAGCCGGGCGATAAAAAAAATATCCGGCCCAGCCGCAAAGAGGCGGAAAGCGCCGTGCGCACCCTCTTGGCCTGGGCCGGAGACAACCCGGACCGCGAAGGTTTGAAAGACACACCAAAACGCGTCGTCAAAGCCTTTGATGAGTGGTTTTCAGGCTATGATGCCGACCCGGAAGCGGCCTTGGCGCGCACTTTTGAGGAAGTCTCGGGCTATGACGATATCGTCATGCTGCGCGATATTGATGTGGAAAGCCATTGCGAACACCATATGGCGCCGTTTTTGGGCCGGGCGCATATCGCCTATCTGCCATCCGACCGGGTGGTGGGCATTTCCAAGATCGCGCGGGTGGTGGAAATTTACGCCAAACGCCTGCAAACCCAGGAAACCATGACCGCGCAAATTGCCGAGGCCATTGACAAGGCGCTGAATGCCCGTGGTGTTGCCGTAATGATTGATGCGGTGCATCAGTGCATGACCACACGCGGCGTGCATCACCCCAATGTCGGCACCATTACCACGCGGTTTACCGGTGCGTTTAAAGATTCTGACGAATTACGCACCCGGTTTTTGCGCCTCGCCGAACGCGCTTAAGGCCCCTAAACCCGCGCCAAAAAGGCCACCAGCGTTTGCATGTCTGCAGGCAGCGGGCTTTCAAAGCGTAAATTTTCGCCGCTGACCGGGTGGATGAAGCCCAGGGTTTGTGCGTGCAGGGCCTGGCGGCGAAACTCTTTTAATGTCTCACCGTCTTTTGTGACGATGCGCCGAAACGTGCGCTGTTTGCCATAAACAGGATCGCCCAGCAAAGGACAGCCCACATGCGCAAGATGCACCCGGATCTGGTGCGTGCGCCCGGTTTCCAGACGGCATTCCACCAAAGACGCCACCGGGGTGCCGACCGGCGCGCCGGCTTGCTGGCCAAAGCGGCGCACGGTTTTGTAATTGGTGATGGCCAGCCGTCCGTGCTGTGAGTGCGGGTCGCGCACCACCGCCTGTTTTTTACGATCATGGGCCGAACGCGCCAGCCGCGTTTCAATGCGCCCGGCCAGAGGTTTTACCCCGCCGCGCACGGCAGCAACATACACCCGCTCAACACTGTGAGCGGCAAATTGTTCGCTTAAATTTTTATGCGCCACATCGGTTTTGGCGACCACCATCACCCCGGACGTATCCTTGTCGATGCGATGCACAATGCCCGGCCGCTCAACCCCACCAATGCCCGATAATGATCCGGCGCAATGATGCAAAAGCGCATTGACCAAAGTGCCGTCCCAATTGCCCGCCGCCGGATGCACCGTCATGCCAACGGCCTTGTCAATAACGATCAGGTCCGCATCCTCGTATAGAATATCCAAAGGGATGTCCTGCGCCACCGGCGCGGCGGCGCGCGGCGCCGGGACCGTCAGCGAAAACACCGCGCCCGCCCTTGTTTTCGCCGATGGGTCGGTCATGGCGGCCCCATTGCAGATCAAGCGCCCCTCTTCGATCAGGGCTTTTAGACGCGAGCGCGATAAATCATCACAGCGCGCCGCCAGCCAGCGATCAATACGCGCGCCCGCCTCATCGTCACCAACAATAATTTCACGTATTTCGTCAGTTCGCTTCACATTTGCCATCCATGTGACTTAAGATACCAAAGATAGACAGGCAATTATAATCGTACAGCAGGAACAGGTCATGACAGAAGAAAACAAAAACCCCGCCCCACGCGCCGCCATCAGTCGGCGCAATGTGCTGGCGCTTGGCGGCGCAGGCGGGGCCTTGGCCGCTTGCGGGAAAAAACCAACCGCGCGTGAAAGTAAACCCAAAGAGGGCCTTTTTCGCCACGGTGTGGCCAGTGGTGACCCGCTCAAAACCGCGCTTATTCTATGGACGGCCATTACTGTTGGCACCCCCGCCGCAGGCCTGCCGACACTGATCGCGGAAATCGCCACGGACGACAAATTCGCTGCCCCTGTCTGGTCCGCCCCGGTTTCCATCGATACAGGCAAAACCGTTAATGGCATTATTCCGCTAAAGATCGAAGCCACAGGCCTTTTGCCTGGCCAGAACTATTATTACCGCTTTCGCACTACCAAAGGGCAAGTCAGCCCGGTGGGCCGCGCAAAAACCTTGCCCGAAGGCCGTATGGATACGCTCGATATGGCGCTGGTTTCGTGCTCGAACTACCCGGCAGGATATTTTCATTCCTATCGCCATATCGCCCAGAGCGACCCGGTTGATGTGGTCGTGCATCTTGGTGATTTTATCTATGAATATGGCCCGGGCGGGTTTGCCACGGCAGATGCAGAAGCGCTTGGCCGGGTACCCGAGCCACCCCATGAGTGCATCAGCCTCGATGATTATCGCCGCCGCTATGCGCAATATTATTCCGATCCGGATCTGCAGGCCGCCTTATTGGTGGCCCCCTGGATCATCACCTGGGATGACCATGAAAGCGCCAATGATTCGTGGAAAGGCGGGGCACAAAACCACCAACGCGAAAAAGAAGGCGATTGGGCCACCCGCGAGGCGGCTTCGTTGAGCGCATTTTACGAATGGACACCAACCCGTGAACCGGCACCCGATCAGCCGCGCACCGCATTTTGGCGCAATTTTGAATTTGGCGATCTGGCCAGCCTGACGATGATCGAAACCCGACTTTCGGCGCGTTCACAGCAGGTTGACTGGAAGTTGTTTCCGGTTCCGGCCGATGCCGACCCGGATGACCCCGCCGTCAAAGCCAAAGTGGCCGGGTTTGTCAAAAATCTGCTTGGCGACCCCAAAAGGCGTATGCTTGGCGATGCCCAAGGGGCGTTTGTTGAAGACTGTTTTACCCGCTCGGTTAAAAGCGGCCAGCCCTGGCAGCTTTTGGGCAATCAGGTACTTTTGGCCAAGATCAAATCGCCCGATTATATCGCCGTTTTGCCCGGTTGGCTGAAATGGCTGGCCAAGCGCAAAAGCCCGCTGCTTTTTGAATATTTTTTACGCTCGCGCTTTCACCCGCCGCTTAATATTGATGCCTGGGATGGCTATCCGGCAGCGCGCGAACGGCTTTACCAGCGCGCCCGCCGCGCCGGGGCCAGCCCCCTGTCTCTGGCCGGGGACACACACGATTTCAACGCCTCAATTTTACGGGCTGATGATGGTAAAATCGTTGGTGCGGAACTGGGTACAACCGGCGTCTCCAGCCCCGGCAATTTTGCCGATGTGCTGGCCCCGGGGGTGGATTTTGGCCGCCTGACGGAACACACCAACCCGGACACCATACTGCATGATGTACACAATACCGGTTATATCCGCCTGCATTTGAGCAAAACCGAAGGCATTGCCGACTATATCGCCACGTCGAGCGTCAAACAGCCACAGTTTACTGCGCATGTGGAGAATCGTTTTCACCTGACACCCGGCAAGGCGGGCGCGCCGATTGTGATGAAAAAGCAGGAGGTTTAACCCGTAAGGCCTCTAAACAAAGTCAGGCCACTTTGGCGCGCGCATCGTCCTTTTGCTCATTATTGCCACCATCCTGGATTTTTTCCAAAAGGCGGGTCAATTCATCCACCTGCGCCCCCGGCGCGGCCAAAGCGGCGCGCGCTTCACGCCCGCGCAGCATGATCATGGCGCGCTGATTGACCATGTCCGCACACGCGCCAGAGGGGATGATCCCCTGGTCATGCAGACGCAGCAGCGCCACCACGCCCGCCAGAACATTTTCATGACGACGGACCAGCGGGGTCAACGCATCTTTTTGCTCAATGGCCCGTTTACACAGCAGATCCAGCAGTGAAGAGAGCTCTTTTTTATCATCTTCGGTAAAGCCGCTTTTCAAAATCAATCTTTGCAGATGTGCCATTTGCGCAATGCGGGCAAACATTTGCGTTGTTGCACAAAATACCCAGCTTTCGGTTTTATGCGCCAAAATCAGCCCCCGCACATAGGTGGCCAGCTTGCTTTTATTATGTTTGCCAACAATGCTGTGTTCCAGCTCGATCAACAGCATTATGCGCGCCGCCGGATCGATAGCGGATGACAACATGGTGTTGATGGTATTTTCTTCAAGCAGCCGGGCCGAGCGAATACTGAACGCTTCGGATAATTGTTCTGGCGGGGCCAAAGCGGCAGGCAGTGCCGCCAAACGGCTCGCCAATATCCGGTTCAGCTCAATCTCACGCGCAGTATCATCAGGGAATAAACGCCGCGGGCTCGACAGATCCCGAAACACCCGCGCCGACAGGGCGCTTTGCGTCATTGGCAGTTTTCCCGAACCAACCGCTGTGGCCAGCAACATAGCGCTCTGGCTGATACCCTCTTGTTTTTTACCGCATAAAATGCCGGCGACCTTGTCGGTTTTATCGCCCAGCTCCTGGCCCTCAATACAGGCGTCCAACGCATCTGGCAGGGATACTATTTCGGCGACAAATTCATCAAGAACAAGAAACCCGTCCACCGTATTGGCGCAAGAGACCAGCGCATCGCTGACACAACTGGACAAAAAGGAGATCTTTTCCGGCCAGCTCTGCATCCGCCCCAGCCGCGCCGCCAGCGCCGCCCGCAAGGCAAATAACGGGTCTTTGTGCGCCTTTACCGCATCAATTGTGGCGGCAAACCCATTATCATCATAAGCGGGCAAGCGGCCCGACTTTGCCATTTTGCGCAAACGATCGGTGGCCGCATCGGCCAGCTCAGTAAGGCGCCTTACCATATGCTGTACGGAACATTCTTGCGCCCCGGCCTGTAAAATAGCCACTTTTTGGACCGCATGCTGGCGGTCATGACCGGCAGCGGCCAGCTTTTCGGCCAAATCACTGCGGTGCAAAAGCTCGATCGCACACACCCCGTTTTGCCGCAGCCAGGGGGCCAGCGCCCGCCCCAAAGTGCGCCGCGCATGCATGTTGTAAAGGTCTTCCGGCATGGCGCAGGGCGGTTCCATCTTATTGTCACTGCGCGGTTGACGTTTATGGCGCTCGGCACCATCTTCAAACACGGTTACAGAGCGAAATGTCGATGTTTCCTCGGTAAATGTCTCCTTGGAGACCCGCACCGATCCGGCCGGATGCGCCAGTAACATTTTTTTGGCCAGCGCCAGCGCCGCCTTGCGTGATGCTTGCGCCTCCAAAAGACCCCAACCGGCCTTCTGGTTTTTCTTCAGGTAAATTTCGTAATGAATTTCGCTATTCATAATAATCCCCGTGGCGCATACATACACGGTGAAGATTAAAGTCTGATGAAAGATCGTTTGGCCCTATTATCAACAGAATCGGATGACAGCACGGGCGCATGGTCTTATGATAGAATGAAGAGGTTTATAGAATGACGACAATTGCTCTTGTTGACGATAACGAGAATATTCTGACATCCGTTTCCATTTTTCTGGAAGCGGAAGGCTATCATGTGCGCACCTATAATGATGGCGTTGCCGCCCTGAAGGGCCTGACGGACATGCCGCCTGATCTGGCCATACTGGATATTAAAATGCCGCGCATGGATGGCGTTGAAGTGCTGCGCCGCCTGCGCCGCTCATCCAATATTCCGGTTATTTTTCTGACCTCGAAAGACGATGAGCTGGACGAGGCCATGGGCCTTAATCTTGGCGCGGATGATTATATCACCAAACCCTTTTCACAACGCCTTTTGGCCAGCCGCATCAAGGCGGTTTTGCGCCGCGCCCAGGGCGACATGAATGACCAGGCCGGGGAAGATGGTGATAAAAAAGTCGTTGTGCGGGGCAAGTTGACCATGGACGCAAATCGCCATGCCTGTTTGTGGGATGGCCAGCCGGTGCGGCTTACGGTGACGGAATTTTTAATTCTTCAGGCCCTCACCCAGCGCCCCGGTTATGTCAAAAGCCGCGACCAGCTTATGGACGCGGCCTATGATGACCAGATTTATGTTGATGACCGGACGATTGATTCGCATATCAAGCGTCTGCGTAAAAAATTCAAGGCGGTGGACAGTAGCTTCAACGCCATTGAGACGCTTTATGGTGTTGGTTATCGCTATACCGTCTGACACACTGGTTTTGCGTAAAAGCACCCGGCAAAGCAGGGATGTTTATGTCTGAAGAAGGCGAAGAAGAGCCCTTACGCGCGCCAACGCCCCGCGCCGCACGGACACCGGCACGGACAGCAAGAAAAAGACGCGCCTTTTCGCGGCTCTCCATGCAAATTTTGCTGGCCAATTTGACCGGCCTTCTGGTGCTTTTGACCGGGGTGTTGGTGCTTGGTGAAATGCGCGAAGGGCTGATTGATGCGCGTATTGCCAATTTGCGCTCGCAGGCCGAACTGATTGCCAATGTGCTTGAAGATGCGGCCACCACTGGCGCGCCAACCCCGCGCCTCGATGCGGCGCGGGCGCGCTCTGTGTTAAGTGGTCTGTCGCTGGCCGATGATGCGGCGCGGGTGCGCCTGTTTGATGCCAAGGGCGCACTTATTGCCGACAGTCTGGTGCTGCGCGACCGGGTCAGGGTTCATCCGCTTTCGCCGGTACAAAAACCCGACAGTTGGCGCAATAAAGCGCTCAAGGCTTTTGACGCGACTTTGCGCTGGGTCAAGGCGCAACCGCCTTTCAAAAAACAGGCCCCGGCGCGCTTGCGCAGTATTGCCGAGGAGGTCAGTCTGGCGCTGTCTGGTGAAGTTGTCGCCGGAGAGCGGCGCGGCGAAGAGGGCGTGCGCCTGGTCAGCGTTTCCGTTCCGGTTCAGCGCGTGGCCGCTGTTTTGGGCGTAATAAGCGTGGATTCAAGCGATGTTGATGCCATTATTGCCGCCGAACGGCGCGCCTTATTGCCGTTTGTTATTGTCGCCGCGCTGGTTACGCTTTTGTCGACGCTGTTGGTGACAATCATGATTGCCAGGCCAATACGAAAACTGGCCATTGCCGCCGACCAGATCCGCCATGGCGGGTCGCGCCGGGCCATTCCCAATTTATCGGCGCGCGGCGATGAAATCGGCGATTTGTCCCAATCCCTCGAAGCCATGACCGATGCGCTTTATGAACGGCTGGATGCGATTGAAAGTTTTGCCGCCGATGTGTCACATGAAATCAAAAACCCCTTGACCTCGATCCAGAGCGCCGTTGAAACGCTGGCGCGCATTGACGATCCGGTGCGCCGCAAACGCCTGTTACACGTTTTGCAAAATGATGTGCAAAGAATGAACCGGCTGATTACGGATATTGCCATCTCCTCACGGCTTGATGCCAATCTGGCGCGCGCCCGCGCCGAACCTGTGGATATTGGCCTGCTGCTCAAAGACATTATCGCCACGTATAAACCGGCCGCGTCTGCCGGCGCCAAACCAAAACCGCCGCCGATAAAACTAGAGGGTGTGCCTTCTGAACCAATAATTGTTTATGGCGCAGAATCGGCACTGGCGCGGGTTTTTCGCAATCTGATTGATAATGCGCTCTCCTTTTCGCCAAAAGGCGGCGTTGTGCGCATTACGCTGGAACAGGATGAAACGACCACACCACCGAATTTGCGCATTATTGTTGATGATAACGGGCCGGGCATTCCGCCGGAAAATCTGGAAAGTGTGTTTCAGCGTTTTTATACGGATCGCCCCCAAAAGAGCCGCGCCGACACCCATTCGGGGCTTGGTCTGGCCATTGTCAGACAAATTATCAACGCCCACCGGGGCCGGATAGAGGCGCAAAACCGCGACAAAGGCGGCGCGCGTTTTACTGTTGAATTGCCGCTTGGGCCACCCGATAAAAGATAACGCAACGCAGTTTTTACTCTTTGCAGCACGTGAAGCTTACGCTTAGATATATGTCTTGGCAGGGAGCGGGCACACGATGATCGGACTGGTGGTGGTTACCCACGGGCGGCTGGCGCATGAATTTGTTGCGGCGATGGAACACGTTGTCGGCCCGCAAGACCATGTGCGCAGCATCAGCATCGGCCCCGATGATGATATGGAACAGCGCCGCACCGATATTGCCGACGCCATAAATGCAACAAGCTGTGATAAAGGCGTTCTTGTCTTGACTGATATGTTTGGCGGCACCCCGTCCAATCTGGCCCTGTCACTGATGGAAAAAGGCAAGGTTGACGTTCTGGCCGGAATTAATCTGCCCATGCTGATCAAAATTATCGAAGCGCGCGGCACCGCGTCTTTGGAGGAGATTACCCAATTGGCCCTGCAGGCCGGGCGGCGTTATATGGCCATTGGCTCTGATATCATGGATCCGTCTTGACGGGTGAAGATCAAAGCACCCGCGCGGCCAAGGTGGTGATTTGCAATGAACGCGGCCTGCACGCCCGCGCCGCCGCCAAATTCATGGCCTGTGCCGGAAAGTTCAATGCCCGTATCGAAGTGGTCTGCGGCGAAGAGACGGCGCTGGCCAATTCCATTATGGACCTTCTCATGCTGGTCGCCCACACCGGCGCGACCATCACCATTCGCGCCAATGGCCCGGATGCGCAAGAGGCATTGGCGGCCCTCACCGCCTTGGTTGAAAACCGCTTTGGCGAAAAAAGCTAACTCCGCTTCACCGCCCGGGGTTTGTGCAAGGCCGCCCGCTTGGCCAGGGCATCAAAGGGTGCGGGATAAGCCGGGCGTTTAACATATTGCCCGGCGCCTTTCACGGCGCGCAAATCCCCATCTTTCCAGGTCAGCACGCCGCGGCTTAAAGTATGGCTGGCCAGACCCTTTACCGTCATGCCCTCAAAAACATTATAGTCCACATTCTGGTGGTGGGTTTTGACCGATATGGTTTTACTCAATTCCGGATCCCAGACCACCAGATCCGCATCGGCGCCGACGGCCACTACGCCTTTTTGCGGGTAGATATTAAATATTCTGGCCGCATTGGCCGAGGTGATGGCGACAAACTCGCTCGGCGTCAGCCGTCCGGTGTTCACCCCATGAGTCCACAGGACGCTCATGCGGTCCTCGACCCCGGCGCAGCCATTGGGGATTTGCGCAAAATTGTCCTTGCCCATGGCTTTTTGATCGGCACAAAAACAGCAATGATCCGTCGCCGTGGTATGCAGCGCCCCGCCTTGCAGACCTTTCCATAACGCCGCCTGATGTTCTTTGGAGCGAAACGGTGGTGACATGACGTGCGCCGCAGCGGCGGTAAAATCCGTGTCCCGATAAACGCTGTCATCAATGGTTAAATGCCCGGCCAGCACTTCGCCATAAACCCGCTGGCCGGCGCCCCGCGCCCGCTTGATTTCCTCCAGCGCGTCAGACGCGGACACATGCACAATATAAAGCGGCACACCGATTACTTCGGCCAGACGCAAGGCCCGGTTGGCCGCTTCGCCTTCGGCCGCTGGTGGACGCGACAAAGGATGCCCTTCGGGGCCGGTAATGCCTTCTTCGAGAAGTTTTTTTTGTAATTGAAAGACCAGTTCGCCATTTTCGGCGTGCACGGTGGGCATCGCCCCCAATGCGAGCGACCGGGAAAACGAGTTATATAAAATCTCGTCATCGGCCATGATCGCGCCCTTATAGGCCATGAAATGCTTGAAGGAATTGACCCCTTCCTCGCGGACCAGCGTGCCCATGTCTTTGGCTACGCTGTCATCCCACCAGGTAATGGCGACATGGAAGCCATAATCAGCGGTGGATTTTTTGGCCCATTCGCGCCAGGTTTTATAAGCCTCCATAATGTTTTGTTCCGGGTCAGGAATGACAAAATCAATAATCGAGGTGGTCCCTCCCGCCATCGCCGCCGCCGTGCCGGTATAAAAATCCTCGGACGCCACCGTACCCATAAAGGGAAGCTGCATATGGGTGTGCGGATCAATGCCGCCGGGCATCACATATTGTCCCCCGGCATCGATAATTTGCGCCCCCGTGGGGATATCCAGGTTTTCACCAATGGCCGCAATTTTTCCATTTTCGCACAACACATCGGCGCGAAAAGTTTGCTCTGCGGTCACCACCGTGCCGCCGCGTATGAGTGTGGTCATGGAAGTGTTTCCTTATTTTTTCTTCTATTTAGCATAGGCGTCATTCCGGCGAAAGCCGGAATCCAGAATCACAGGTGCGCCCGCTCTGCCGGTGCTTGTTGAAACGCCGCACTGGATACCGATTTTCATCGGTATGACGGCGTTTTATTTCCTTTTCGCCAACGTCAAATAAACCACCGCGGCCACAGCAAAGCCGACAAACCAGGCATAGCCATAGATGGCATCAAACACAGATGGCACGGATTTGACGAACCCGGCGACATGCAAAAAGCCCGGCAGGCTGGGCAGAATACCGGCGACAAGCGCGATCATACCGGCCCGGTTCCAGCCCTTGTCGGCTTCGTAAATGCCCGTATGGGAAAAAAGATCGTCCCGGTTCAGTTCGGTTTTGCGCAAGCCAAAATAATCCGCAATCAAAATCCCGGCGATGGGGCCAAGTAGCGCCGAATACCCCACCAGCCAGGTGAAAATATACGCCCCGGCGTCTTCGACCAGCTTCCAGGGGAAAAT